>DATLIY010000001.1 GCA_035539175.1 Acidisarcina sp.
GACACCCCAGAGAGCACATATCTCCTCACGTTGAAATTTTCTGGACTCGATAAACTGAGCATCGCGCTGAGAGATAGCAATCGGCTCATACTTCCAATTGCCTGCGACGAAAACGGTCTTACCGGCTGATCCAGATCCAGCACGTTGCTGGTCCCACGAGGTTTTTGCCGTGGTTAGCTCTGCAAGATCGATATCATCCGAGGTGGACATGATGCCGCCGGGATCGCCACCGGTGCCGAAGTAGCTCGCAGCGTATTTCTCAGCGGCCTTAGACAAACCAAGTCCCTGCCGCGCGAGGTCTACCGGGTTGTATCCCTTGAGACCATCGAAACAGAAGAGGGGTACATGGATGATGTCCGCAGGGGCTATCTTGGTTTCGCCGTGAGTGGCCGGGTCCGTGAACACATAGATCAGGTCCTTACCTTTGCGCTTTGGCTCGATATAGCGAGGCGGGATAGGCCATAACGCTACTACTTGTCCCGCTGGATTCCGCTCAATAAGCGCATATCCATTGCCGGTGAGAGCCATAGCTCCGGCCATCGCGTCAAAAAACGTAAAGGCCGTCATCTCCGGGTTTGGCTCCTGCGTGAGCAGGTAGTAGAGCGGATGATCTACAGCCTCGGTGTGGTTCGCACCGTCGATGCTGTACATCTTCGCGGGCATGCCAGCTACACCACTGCCGATGACGCGGATGCAGGCATAGACAGCGCCGATGCGTAGCGCCGACTCTGTGTTTATCGACTCGCCCGATACTGTGGGGTAGGAGCCAGAGAGTAGCTGGTATGCAGCCGGAGAAGAGAGCGAGACAGCAGGATTTTCAAGCGAGAGGCCCGAGCTGCGCAGGGAGATGGGTGCGGCATCGCGCTCCATCGTGTCGCGTGCTGCTCGAATGGCCGAATAGATACCCATGTGTGTCCTTGCTAGGCGATGAGAAATGAATGTTTTCGTTTGGGTGGCGCGATAGGCACTACCATGCCGCGTGCGAGGGCGGTGAGTGTCGCGGAGATGCCATCTATCTTCTCCCGGCACTTATCTTTGTCGGGATAAAGTAGTCCAGCCTTGACCCCGGCGACTACATTCGAGGCCATCCAGCGTAGTACCGGATTGCCTCCATGTGAGATCTCATGCCGGAGCACCAGCTCCATGATCCGCTTCATGGGCGGATTCATGGATATGGAGCCTTGCCTAACTTGCACTAATGTATGTCCGTCAGCGTGAAGGTGCGTGGTGATCTCGCTGGAGTTCCACGGGTCGAACGCTATCTCAGATATGCGATAGATGTCGGCTAGCTGATTGATTTTCTCGCGCACTGACTGCTGGTCAATTAGATTACCCGGCGTGAGGGTGAATAGTCCCTGACGAGCCCAGATGTCATACGGTACGTGGTCCTTGCGGACACGTTCGCGGATGTTATCTGCTGGCAGAAAAAAGTGTGGGAGTATGACCCACTTTTCTAGGTCACCTTGTGGCGGGAAAAGTAGGACAAAGGCCGTGATATCAGTAGTACTTGATAGGTCTAGGCCGCCGAAGCACTGCAGGCCCTTGAGGGCAGCCAGGTCGATGGGATCGCTACATACATCCCACTTATCCATCGGCATCCATACACTATGTGACTCAGTCCAGACAGAGAAGTGGAAGCGGAGTACCTCATTCAGCATCGCGGGGGACGACTTACCCTCCATCGCGTGCCGTCTAAGTCCGGCGATACTCACCGCATGACCCATGGATGGGTTGGCCTTTACCCAGATCGCCTCATTGTCCAGGCAGGCCGATGGGTTTGCCGGATCGAGGTCCTCATCATCCAGTCCGCATATCCACCCGAAGCGGGAGTCATCGGGGATGATGCCTAGAAGGACCTTGGTCGTGTACTCACGCTGCGTCCAGCAGACGGAATGCCTATCCCATCCACTGTTGGTGATCGCTAGAAGCCATGCCTCAGAGCGTTTCTCAAGGGCAGACCAGAAAGCATTCCATACGTCGGCGGTGGGGTGAAGATGTAGCTCGTCAAGTACCACGAATGACGGGCGAGACGCCTGAAAGAGCGTCTTCGCCTCTGCACTGCAAGGTACAAACTTCGATCCTGTCGACTTACTGCTTAGATTGTTGCGAAAACTCTGGATTCGCTTCGCCAGCGATGGTGATAAGTCCCGCATACGCACGGCAGTGTCAAACACCACCTTCGCCGACTCTTTATCGGTGCTTGCGGAGTAGACATTTGCGCCTGCGACGCTGATTAACTCATAGATGGCCAGTGCAGAGGCCAGAGTGGATTTTAGGTTGCCTCGACTTATCTCGACATAGGCGACCTTAAATCGCCTTTGTGAGTTTTCAGCCCACACCCATCCATAAGAGATGTAGAGCAGCGCGGCCATCCAAGGCTCAAGGATGAACGGCTTGCCTTTGAATTCACCCTCTGTACCGGGAATGAATCGCTCAATAAAATCAATAACTCGCCTGCCGCGAACTGGATCAAATCTAAGACCGCGTGATGGGCCGGATTCCAGATCTGAAATGTGACGCTCAATCGCTAAGCGGACCCATTTACTGACGACCTGCTTTTCGCAAAGTACATCAGCGATGTATTGTTCAGCCTTGTTGTGCGGGTTGTGGGAGCTCGCATGAGTCATCTGGTGGGTTAACTATCTCTTCCGCGCCGATCTGTGCCATGAATGCCTCGAAAGGATCATCAGCGGTTGTCGGCTCGACCTGTATGCGGGATCTGGAAGCGGGAGTCATTCCGAACTCGACGAGGAACTTCCGCATGTGATCCAGCGCGGTATTAGCCACGCCCACATAAGGATTAGGGACCGGATATCCAGACTTAGGAGACCTGATTACTGCGCCGAACTTCTGCACCTGGGCCTCAGCCTGTGCCCAGCGCGAGTAACTCGCGCAGTAGGCGGCGAGGGCAGCACGATCGACCTCGGTAAGTAGTCCGAGGGTAACTAATTCAGCGCTTATCCTTCTCCACTCACCCTTTGCGATCCTATCGAGATGCGTCGGGCATGTGGGAATGCCGGATGGCTTCGGCTCGCGGGAGTTAAGTCGCCGCTTGCCTGGATTACCCTGTAACTGCTTCAGCGCTGTTGGTTTTGGTCGGCGGCCTGCCATGGATTAGTTCTGCTTTCTTACCCGTGAGTGTTTCCCAGCGGTGGACGATTACATCGCAATACGCGGGATCTAATTCCATCCCGTAGCAGATGCGACCCTCAGACTCGGCGGCTATAAGAGTCGAACCGGAGCCGAGGAATGGGTCATACACGATGTCACCTCGCTGAGAGTTATTCAGGATTGGCCTGCGCATACACTCGACAGGTTTTTGTGTGCCGTGTCCTACCCGATCATCTTGCGGGCCGGATGACCTGCCGGTTGGGTTGAGGCTTGCGATATCCCATACCGTCGATTGCTTGCGGTCGCCATGCCAGTGGCCTGTGCGCCCTTTGCGCACCGCGTACCAACACGGCTCATGCTGCCAGTGGTAATCACCGCGAGAGAGGACGCCCTGCTGCTTACGCCAGATAACTTGTGATCGGATCTGAAATCCACCTACACTCAGGCTGTCTGCGACAACTCCAGCGTGAAGTGCACCGTGCCAGATGTATGCGACGTCCCCGGGGAACAGAGCCCACGCTTCGCGCCAGTCGGCACGATCATCGTTCTCGACCTTGCCACGCTGCTGTACCGGAGCGGTAGAGAATCCACCCTTGCCGTCACGCCATGTCGGATCGTATGCGACTCCATAAGGCGGGTCGCTCACCATCAGATGAGGCTTGGCACCGTCGAGCAGGTAATCTACATCGGTGGCGACCGTGCTATCACCGCACAGCAAGCGATGCTTGCCGAGCAGGTACAGATCACCGCGTACCGTCACCGGCGCTGTGGGGACATCTACCTCCGCGTCCTCGCCTTCATGCTCTTCCGGTGGGAGGATGTTGTGCAGTTCGGCATCGGTAAAGAACGGCTGCAGGTCTAACTCGCCGGATAAGTTCTTGAGAACTTCTGGATCCCACTCCAAGCCCAATTCTGCTGTGCGGTTATCCGCGATGGCCAAGCCACGAGCCTTGGGGTCGTCCAGGCTGAGATCCATGCGCTGCACGGCGACTATTTTAGTTCCGTCGGTCGGCACGACGATGACATCGTCGATGCCTGCAGTGGCGGCCTGCTCAATGGTCTTGTTTCCGGCGATCAAGCGACCGTCGCGGTCAATGAGAACTGAACGACCAGCACCGTACTCCTGTAGTGACTTGGCGACCGCAGCGCGTCCACGCTTGGTGCCTTTATTTGCATTGCGGTCATCGGATTTAAGGTCGGCAATCTTCAAAGTTATTCAATACCTCGATCGACTATTTCGCGGTTGCGTACGCGACAGCCATGCTTACGGTCTGGTAACTCGCGCCTTTTGAACAACTTAGGGGCCATACCCCCTATGACAGCACCATTCTATGGAACTGTGTAAAATTTACTCACCTGCTCGGGTACGGATGGAGTGATGCCGCTCGCACAGGCTCAGTAGGTTGGCGGGGTCGAGGCGACGAGAGGGGTCGAGACGGACGCGGACGAGGTGGTGTACCTGCTCTGCCGGTGTAGCTATGCCAGCGATGAGACAGTCTGCACAGAGGGGATGCTCCCGCATGTGCCGGAGACGGAGACGAGCCCAGGCATCGTCATACCCCCGAGACCATGCTGAGCCACGGGCTCTGTCAGATATCCGCTGTGACTCTCTGAGGTAGGTCCTACGCACGATAGTGTGGTCCGGGCAATAGCCCGAGGCGACGAGCACAGGGCATCCGTAGTGGGCACAAGGACGAAGTGGTGATGTCGGCATAGATACCAGTAGAGAGGAGGCCCGATGGCCAGCCGCAGGAGGAGGATGTGGGGCCATCGGGAGGCGTCGCGGTGGAGAGGGTAGAGCAGCGACGGCAGGAGAGATGTCTCATCTATGCGATGAGCGATGAGCTACATGCTAGTAGCATGCATGGTAAAAATGTGCCGGACTATTTTTTCAGGGGTGCTAATGCACGAAGGCCGGTACCGGCTCGGTCCTATATCTGCCCTCTATAGATTAGTCGGCTGAAACTACCCAGATACATCGGTCTTTTTTATCTCCGCTGTCAGCCTCTGTACCTTAGACCGCGCAGCTATCTCCGAGATCCCTAGCTCATCAGCTACACCAGCGACGGTAGCACCGGGTAGACACAGCAGACGGTATAGATCGCCATAGGTGGCGCGTAGAGCCACCGGTAGAGTAGGTGGGAGGTAAGGATGCATATCCGGGTCACCGTCTCCACAGAGGGCATGCTGAGCTATCTCAGGGAGCTCTACATATCGGCACTCGACCCTCTGCATATCGATGATGCGACGATGCACGATGCGAGAAAACCAAGTAGAAAATCTAGAGCGGCCGGAATAGCTGTCCAGAGACTGCCATGCTGAGATGGCAGCCTCCTGAGCTATGTCATCGCTCTGCGAGGTATCTGCTCGTGACATCTGCCTAGCATATGCCACGCAGTCAGCCAGTAGGGAGTTTAGGGTCTCAGCGGTGGCTGAGACCCGATAGGTGGCGTAGGACGCATCTAGCTGCGTGCTAGTCATGGGTACCTCCCTCGTATGTGTGATAGCCAGCCTCAGATATCTCAGCCATCTCGTCGGGAGAGACTACCCGGAGCATGGGGGTAGCCCTAGTGTGCGAGCGGATACCCTGCCAGGTGGGGATGATCACCTGCGCATACTCTAGGCCACACACATAGGCCAGCATGAGATGAGCGTCAGGCCGCAGAGAGAGAGCCGTCTGTAGCGTAGGGGGAGCGGTAGGGGTGTCAGAGGGACTAGACATGCGACACCTCCTGTTGTGGCTGTGGCTGTGGCTCGACAGGGGGGGCATAGTGAGCCGTGAGCTGCCGGAGTAGCTCCTCAGCCTCGCGCAGCCTGATCAGGGTCTCTATCAGGCTGCTACGCAGCGCTATCTCATAGGTGGCGGGGGTGAAGGAGCTACTCATGTGACACCCCCGGACGGACGATATAGAGACGAGACCGGGACGGGGCTGCTGTCTCCTTAGCTGCCCGTCGGGCAGCAGACCCGGCAGCCAGGTATCGGGACCACATATCTCGCAAAGAGGCCCACTGCTTGAGCGTCTCCTCATGAGATTTTTTGTCCTGAATCGCGAGACCCAATAAAAAAATCTCATGCGCTAGTGGACCGACTAGACGGTCCTGCTCGGTAGCCGGGTACCCCGGCATTATGCTGTGGCTGGGAACTATCGTCGAGATAAACTCCATGTGCTACCTCCAGAGGTCCTCTGACATCAGGAGCCTCTGTATAAGGGGTCCCGTAGTCGGTTTTTACACTCATTGCTGTTTTGGTCCTCTGGAGGGCTAATACCGGCGGAGGGAGGGGTGCGGCGGAATGGGGGTGGGGGGATACTCCCCCCTCACCTCACATACCTCTTCCAGGCTGGCTCGGAGGAGCGGATGCAGGAGCAGGGAGCTAGTGTCTGCACCCTCTCCTCAGGATGGTACCGTATGGTCCCGACGTAGTCGGTGGATACGACCCCGGTACCCTTGCACTTGGGGCAGGTCTTATCCACCAAGCGGGTAGTCTGGGTCATCTCCCCGGACAGGTACCAGTTGGCCTCAGCATTGATTTGCTTAGCCATCGTGGGTAGAGCCCGGGTCAGCTCAGGGAGGGACTTTATCCTGCCTGCAGGGTTATCCCGCCAGTAATGCTCCTGCAGGTCAGGAGACATCCAATGGTAGGAGACTATCCGACGGACCCCCCGCCAGTCATACTCTCCGACGGGATCCCGGTTCTCCATAGCAAAAGTAAGAGGGTCCCATGCTTTTGGCTGGGCAGGTACCTTCTGTGGCTGGGCAGGAGATACCTCAGTTTGAGCAGGTACCTTCTGTGGCTGGGCAGGAGATACCTCAGTTTGAGCAGATACCTTCTGTGGCTGGGCAGGAGATACCTCAGTTTGAGCAGATGTGTTTTTGCTGTTGCTCTTGCTGTTGCTGTTGCTGTTGCTCTTGCTGTTGCTCTTGCTGTTGCTTTTGTCTTTAAGAAAAAAAGTAGCAACATTACCCTGTCTCTGTGCAGGACTACCTAGTTCCACCCCTGCTGGCGGAGTAGCTGTCTCTGTCTTTGTTTCTTTCTTCTTCTCCTTCTCCTTTTTGTATATGTCGACAAAAAAGGGGGTCGTCGTGTCGCTGACAGCGACAAAAGGAGGGGTCGTCGTGTCGCTGTCAGCGACACTGGTGTCGCTGAGGTGTCGCTGAGGTGTCACTGAGGGTGTACCAAAGGTGAACCTACCACCACCCAGATCCTGTATCTGTCCCTCACTGAGGTCATTGGATCGCTCCCGGTAGATTGGGTTAACCACATCCTTTGTGTCCCCCACGGACAGGTATTTACCCGCCAGAGGTCCATCTGTGATGCGGTACTTGTCTAGCAGGATGGCATAGGGTCCTACTTTCCCCTTATGCACCTCCCGCTTGATGTACCCACTCTCCTCCAGATTTTTTAGGCTCCGCTGGAGTGTTCGGACGTTTACCTCCGGGGCCATCATATTCAGATATCCCGCACACCCCCAGTACACCCCCGTCTTGCGGTCCGCCAGCAGGAGCAGTAGGTTAAACACGGCAAACTCATTTAGACCCATTCGCCCCCGCTCTAGATGGGAGACGAGGTTTCTTCGGACCTGCACATATCCATTGTCCGTTGCGTCGTTCACAAACATTTTGCCACCTCCTCAGGAGACTCATAGGGGTTTATCCCCATCTGGATATCCCGCACATCTGCTGCCTGCTCCGGTGTCAGCTCCCGCACACAGCGCGAGGTAGGATCCACATGCACGTCAAAAAACTCGAATCCAAGTCCGGATCGAGGTGGCTTGGGCAGGGAAATCCGCATCGTGTTTGTTTCCTTGAGCGGACCTCGGAACCACACCCCTAACACCACATCCATACCTTGACTAGCAGCAGAGAATGTATCTACCGCGTTGCAGTCTCGATAGCACCCCCATAGCTGGTCATCCTCATCTTTGTCCGCCGCAGAGAAGCCCGCCCTATTGGACTGTAGTGGGGTGACACAGACGACCTCCTCATGATTCGCGAAGGCTTGTAGCCTTTTGAAGTCGCGGCTGTGGGCTGCGACTTCTTCGCTTGTATTTTTAAACTCGACCCCCATTAAGGCTACATAGTCGATGCAGATGACGTTGTACCGTTTGCGCGTACGGTGAGTGTGATAGTGCTCCAGCACATCATCCAGAGTCTCAGCATGGGTGCACTCAATGGAACCTGCCATCGCGTGCCGGAATCTGTCGAAGAGGGTGTCTTTAGCCAGTACCCCCTCTGCGGAGATGGTATCCGGCTGAGTCTCCCAGTCATTGAGGCTGGGTAGGTCCAGCACCCATGGATCTACACGTGGGTCTATATAGGCGGCGTAGGTCCAGATCATCGTAGCCATCGCCTTTTCGGGTGTCTCCTCACAGGGCACAAATAGGACCCTAGCCCCCTGAACCGCAAAGTGGACCATCAGAGATTTACAAAAAGTTGATTTTCCGCTGCCGGTGTACCCCAGCACTCCGATCCACCGCAGATTTTTTGGACCTATGACCATCCGCGTATCAATAGAAGGTAGGCCTGTTAAAAACCTATCCCCCTGCTCCCTCCTGAGGATCGCGTCAAGGTTATCTGATATCTCCTCGCTGGCCTCGATGATGTCTCCCTCTATCCCCCGAAACCCGGGAGTAATAGGATCCTCAGCAGCCCGCTTTCTTACAAAGGCCATTGCATCGACCACACCCCGGGGTGCATCTCCACCCTTTTTCTCATCTGGCACACGACCGGTCGCGATATTTATTCCGTGCTGGAAAGTTTTCTCAAAATAACTGACACGACCCTGATTGATCATGTTCACTGTTAGGACTTCGGCGTCGGCCACTCCATCCGGGTCACCAGTCTCTACGAGACTTAGATTCTCCACGATGAGGATCCAGCGATTCCCATATTCTGACCGTGCGGTCCCAAACTCTCTCAGATCGGCGATGCTGGTGGGGCACTTTTTCATCTGCTCAATAAAGTCGAGACATAAGCTCAGTGCAGGTACACCTGCATCGTCGACCAGACTCTTGATGGCCCACCTCAGATTGGGGGTGTAGTCCCGGATCGTATCGTATGGCTGCTGCTTGATGATGGCTGCTATGAGGTGGTGGCTAGGATCCCAGTTAGTTGCCTGCATTGGTCACCTCCTGTGCTGGCTGAGCGGGGGTGGGGTTTTCGGGGATGCCATGCATCTCCCTAATCCGCATAAAACGGAACTCATCCGCTATGAGGTCCTTTATCTGCTGGGCTGTGAGTATCTCCGGCTCATGCTGTGGGTCTCGCAGGGTGTAGGTGGTCATCATCCTCTGGGTGCCCGCTGACCTGACTTCCCCTCTCCCGAGGAGGCCTAGCTTGACGAGGCTGCGGATACAGCGCTCGGTGTGCTCCGGCTTACCACCCACCGTGGAGTGGACCTCTGCACTGGTGGCCTCGCCACGATACATATATATAGCTGCGATGATCATCCGCTCTGTGGGCGTCAGCTTATTTTTCAAAATCGACAATACTGTCTGCCGTTCTTTTTCCTGAATCCATCCTGTTTTCATTTTGTTATCTCCTGTGTGCCCATAGTTGGGTCTTTGTCTAATACTGCTGCTGTGGTTGTTTCGACCGGATAGGTCGAAGAATTTCTTCTCGCTACATAGGAGCAAGTGGTAGTTCGAAATTCTCGTTACATGTGTTTTAGGGGTGGGGGTGGCTCAGAGGTGCATAAACAGGGGAGATACGGGTAGTTGGGGAATGTAACAAGAAAAGGAATCCAGGAAGGGGCTGAAATTATTTTTATTTATTCTGAAGAATTTGTGCGTCAGGTCGGTATTAGTCCCCAGATGGCAAAAACAGTAGTGAGTGAAAAAACCGACTACCGGATCTATAGATATACGGGCTGCCCAGATGACAGCTCACACCACTCACGCAGCAGACACCACAGGAGGATACGCCATGACCACACGCACCGTAGGAGGATACGCCATGTACGCAGAGACGATGGACAGAGAGATCCGTATCACCCCACAGCAGGAAGCTCACCGGCGCTCAATGACCCTTCGTATGTGGGCTTCATTGAGATCCGGTACCCATGGGGCATAGTGCTTGCGAATCGTGGTGGTATCAACATGCCCCATCATGGTAGCCACCTCCTCGGGTCTTTGCCCGGCTCGCAACTGCCAAACGGCAAATGTGTGGCGAAACTGCTTTATGTTCGCCGGTTTCGTCTTCGGCCTGCCTCGGCTATCGAGCGTCGGCAGGATCACATACTTTACCCCCGACGCCTTTATGCACCGCATGAGCCGCTCCGTCCACATCTTCCTGTCCCCCAATATGCGGGGGTTGTCACTACGGAAGGGCATCGTGGGCTGGTACCCCGGAGGCAGTGGGATCGATGTGAGCTGCTGGGCCACCTCCTCGGAAATAGGAATGACGGCGTTGCCCTTGGTTTTTTGCCGGGCATAGGTGTACACCGGGATGCGCCGTCCATCGAGCACCACCCACGTGATATTGTCCGGCTGAAATTTTATGGCATCCATGATGTCGCATCCGGTATTGAGCAGCAAGGTAAGCAGCGACGACAGGCGCTCGACGAACATCCCCTGCTCACACTGCTGCACATGCCGGGGAGAGGCAGTGGCCACCGCAGCGGTGATCTTCTCGATCTGCTCATCGCTATAAGGACCCTGCACCAGATCGGCATCCGGCTTGATCGGCTTGATCGCTGCAATGGGGCTCTCCTTGAGCACCTTGCGCTCGACCAGATAGCGGAAAAAACTCCGCAGGATGCTCCAGCGGTTCTGGCGCGTGCTCATCGCCAGACGGCTCCACTTGGGGGAGGAGTACCAGCGCTCCATCGCTATCGTGGTGATCTCCTGAATGTATTGAACCCCATGCTCATCAGCCCACTCCTGTAGCTGACGCATCTGTGTCCGGTAAAGTTGGGTCGTGGTCCCCAGCTCGGACCCGGCCCGGAGGCTTCGGGAGATCCAGAGTTCCCCGGCTTCTTTTACCGTCACGAGTTGCGCGGCTTCCTCTTCCGTGAGCTTGCGAGAGGCGGCGATCTCCGGGTCATAGCCATGCAACACATGAGACGCAATTCGCTGCGCCTCCGCCCATGATGGCGTGTTGAGAGTTCTTCGGAGCATCTTCCCGCCCCGGGGGTTCTCATAAATCCATTTGGGACAGGAGCAGGAGTTGTATTCCGGCTCCGCCAGATGAGAGCATGTAGTGATATGTCTGGTGTAAACCCGCACACTCCCGAAGGCACTCTTGCTGATCGTCATGACTCGGTACTCTCTCCGAGCCATCATAGACTGTTTTGTACACCCTTGGTACACGAAATTTTTACAGTCTTATAACTTATGTGTTTTCAATAGTTTAGGACTTCAAGGGGCCGTACGAAGAGTACGTCTCCGCAACCAGCACCGCCAGCTAAGAGGCCCGCTTTGACGCCGATCTTGAATGGGCAGGGGTTGGAGAAGCGCTTTGGCGCGACAACCCTCTTCCAGAACATCAGTTTTGTTGTTTCCGAGGGCGACCGCATCGGCGTGATCGGCCCAAATGGCTCCGGCAAATCGACGCTCCTCGGTATTCTGGCTGGCGAAATCGAGGTCGATAGCGGAGAACTCTCACGGCGCAAACATACCCGGCTGAGCTATGTAGCACAGGTATCCGAATTCGCTCCCGGACAGACGCCTCGCTCGGTATTGCAGGATGCCTTGAAGAAGGCGCATGTACCTGAAGCGGAGTGGGAGGCGCGGATTGCCGAAACCCTTGGCCGCGCGGGGTTTGAGGAATTCGATACCGAGGCGGTTACATATTCCGGAGGCTGGCGGAAGCGGCTGGCGATTGCACAGGCGCTGGCTGTAAAGGCCGATGTCCTGCTGCTGGACGAGCCGACAAACCATCTGGATCTGGCGGGCATTGAGTGGCTGGAAGGCCTGCTGGCCACTGCCCCATTTGCCTGCGTCGTGGTGAGCCACGACCGGTACTTCCTCGAAAATGTCGCCACAGAGATGGTCGAGTTGAACCGCACCTATCCCAACGGCCTGCTGCGGGTGGCTGGAAATTACAGTCAATTTCTGGAAAAGAAGGAAGAGTTTCTGGAGACGCAGGCAAAGCGCCAGGATGCGCTGGAAAATCGCGTCAAACGTGAGATGGAGTGGCTCCGCCGCGGCCCCAAAGCGCGAACCACCAAGAGCAAGGCCCGCATCGACAAGGCGAATGAGTTGATTGGAGAGCTGGCTGAGCTAGGCGCGCGCCGCAGCACCTCATCGGCTGGAATCGACTTTACCGCCACCGAGCGCCAGACCAAGAGACTCGTCGAAGTAGAAGCACTAAGCTACACAATTGGGGAGCGCACGCTCTTCCAGAACCTCAACTTCGCAATCCTCGCCGGAATGCGTGTCGGCCTGGTTGGACCCAACGGCAGCGGCAAAACAACACTGCTTCGGCTGCTCCGGGGAGAGGTAGAACCGGCCAGCGGGGATATCCGCCGCGCTAATTCCCTGCGTATCGTCTATTTCGATCAGAACCGCGTGCTCGATCCCGATGTAACCCTGCGCCGCGCACTCGCACCTGACAGCGACTCGATCGTCTACCAGGACCGCGTGATTCATGTCGCGTCGTGGGCCTCGCGCTTCCTCTTTACCGGCGAGCAATTGAACCAGCCTGTTGGGCGACTCTCCGGCGGCGAGAGAGCGCGCGTGCTCATCGCCAATCTTATGCTGCAGCCGGCTGACCTTCTTCTTCTGGACGAGCCGACCAATGATCTCGACATCCCCACGCTTGAGATTCTGGAAGAAAGCCTGCTGGAGTATCCCGGCGCGTTAGTGCTGGTTACGCATGATCGCTATCTGCTCGACCGCATTTCGACCACGGTACTGGGCCTGGATGGTATCGGCTCGATCGAGCGTTTTGCGGATTATCCGCAATGGGAGGCGTGGCAGGCGGAGCGCAAGCAGGCGAAAAATAAAAGCACTAACCCTTCCACCACACGCACTGCCTCACCTACGCCAGCGCCGCTGCCGGCCAAAAAGAAGCTGGCCTACCTGGAAGCGCGCGAATATGCCGAGATCGAAGACCGCGTCGCGAAAGCGGAAGAGGTTCTGCAACAATGGCGGGCAACGCTGGAAGACCCTGCGGTCGCAATTGACGCCGTGCGCTTGCAGGAGGCGCTGGCTCAGTCCGAGCGGGCACAGCATGAGGTCGATGCTCTCTATGCCCGCTGGGCCGAACTGGAAGCGAAACAGAACTAGCAACTGCCAGGCTTAGACCCGCCAGTAATCCGGGCGCCAGATGATGATGGCTTTCTTGATCTCCTTAGGAGCAAGCCGATCACGGAGAGTCTTTTCGACAAGAGCTGGAAGCTCCCCATCCGAAGCAAAGCGCAGAGCAATCAGTTGTTGCTCGGTAAGCTCGTCAGATTGCAGGCGAAGAGCCTCTGGCAGAAGAGCCGCAAGACGCAGGCGCTCCTCAAGGCGGATTACACGGTCTTGAACTCGCAGCGCGTAGCTCCGCACTCTGAAGGCCAGCACGATCAGCACGATGGAAAGCACAATCAGCCACTCATCAAAGTGGCGTGGTTCGTGATATTCATGCACGATGCATACAAAGAAGTTGAGCAGTAAAGCAGGCATGACAAAGAAGTGGTACCAAGGATCCACACGTCCATGATTTGCAAGCGTCTGCGGTTTCTTCTCGCTCATATCTTTCTCCTGTGTTCAGACTGTCCACTTCCCTGCTAAGTGTTCCCGAAGAGGGTAGCACCGCTGGCTGTCGGTTGCGAAGCTAGAACTTAATTGGCAGCAAGTCTACATCGTCTTGAATCAGGCCTCCGGACGGGAGACATAATCCAGGAGATGCAGGTAGGAGCGGTAGATCTCTCCTGTCGCCCGCGTCATTCCAATCTCGCAGGTACGGCTGCTGGAGAAATATCCGTCGCAATGTTTCTTCTCGATACTCTCTGCCTCGTCCTGCGTGGCCGAAGCCGTGAGCTCGGGGAAAAGGAATCCCCTATCTCCGGCAAACGCGCAGCAACCCGCCCCCTGCGGCACAACCACCTCATCGCTGCAGGCCTCGGCTATCTTCACAAGCTCTGACGCAATCCCCATCTTCGTCACCGAGCATACGGGATGAAGCGTTACCGAATTTACCCGGCGATGGATCGGCAGGTGCGGAAGGATCTGCTCGCTGGCAAACTGCACACTGTCGAGGATCGTGAGCCGATCGAATTTTGCCTGGTTTTCAGGCGTCAGGTAGGGGCGTGCGGTCTTCAATCCGTAGGTACAAGGGCTGGTATCTACCAGGATTGGGAGCGCACCATTCTCGGACCAGCGCGAAAAATTTTCGATGGTGTGGTTCAATGCTGCGCGGTGTCCCGCTTCAAAGCCCTTGGAGGAAAAAGGCACGCCGCAACACTTCCCCGTCAGATCGGAGGGCACAAACAAAGGAACATTTGCCCGTTCTGCGATATTGAGCAACGCCTGCATGGTTGTCGTGTCGTCGGACTCTCCGGGCAGCGCCCCCATGATGCGGGAAATACATGCCGGGAAGTACACCGCCCTGGCTCCCTGGCGTGGCGTTACCGGCAAAGGCCCGCGGCGCGGATGCGGCATCTCTTTCGACCATTGCCAAAAAGGCTCATCCATCCATGCCCTGGTAACCCGGTTGAGTGTCCGCGTAATCGCAACCATGGTCTGCAAGCCAAACACGCGCTGCACCCCGTGGCCCATGCCAAGCGCAAACCGCGCGCCAATCTCCGCAAGCTTCAGGTTGCGTGCAATCGTCCGTGCCGCTGCGTTCGCAAGGCTCGTGTGCCGCACCTGGCGGAAGCGCTTGGTCAGCGTGCCGGTATCGATGCTCACGGGGCACTCTGTGGCACACAGGCCATCGACTGCACAGGTATCCAGCACCATGTAGGGAAAGTCCCGCTCCAGCGCCTCGTATCGCTCCCACTCCTGGCCTGAGTCCTTCAGCCTTTGCATCTCTCGCCGAACCACAATGCGTTGGCGCGGAGTCAGCGTCAAGTCGCGGCTGGGGCACTTATGCTCGCAGTATCCACACTCGATGCACTTGTCCACCTCTGGCTCGACGACGGGCAGCCCCTTGAGGTTTGCGATATGGGCCTCTGGATCGGAATTGAGGATGACTCCCGGATTCAGCAAGCCGTACGGGTCGGCAAGTGCCTTGACCTCGCGCATGACGGAGTAGGCGTCACTTCCCCACTCCGTCTCGACAAATGGAGCCATGTTGCGCCCGGTTCCATGCTCTGCTTTGAGCGCGCCATCATACTTCTGCACGACCAACGTCACCACATCGTCGATGAACTCCCGGTAGCGACGAATCTCAGTCGCATGAATAAAGCCTTGCGTGATCACGAAGTGCAGGTTGCCATCCTTGGCATGGCCGAAGATGATCGCATCCTTGTAGCCATGGCGATCGAGCAGGATCCGCAAATCTACCGCTGCATCCGCCAGCCTCTCGACCGGGAAGGCTACATCTTCAATGATCGCGGTGGTTCCGCTGGCGCGAACCGCACCGACGGAAGGAAACATCCCTTTGCGAATCTTCCAAAACTGGGCCTGTACCGCCGGATCGCGAGTGAGAATCGCAGGATGCAGGAGGTGGAAACTGGAAACTGCCTCATCCGCACGCGATTTGACCTCCGCGCGTTCGGCGTCATTGGCGCATTGGAACTCAACCAGTAACGCAGCCGCATCGGGAGGAAGAGAGCGTAAGACTTCGGGCACTCCTGGCTTGTCTTCAACGGAACGCATCGACGAACGATCCATCAACTCCAGTGCGGCGGCACCTGCCTGCTTCAAGACGGGAATAGCAGCACAGGCGGCGTGGAGATTCTCAAACAAAAGCAATCCAGTGTATTTGTAGGGCTGGTCTGGAACCGTGTTCAGCACCGCCTCGGCAACGAAGGCGAGCGTGCCTTCTGAGCCAATCAGCAGGTGGCTGAAGATATCGACTGGACTCTCAAAATCAAGGAAAGCATTCAACCCATATCCGGTAGTGTTCTTCATCAGATATTTGCGCCGGATTCGCGCAACCATCGCAGGATCGTTTGCGATGGTGCTCTTCAGGCGTAGCAGACCGTGATAGAGGTCCGGCTCCAGCTCACGAAAGCGTGCATCGGCATCCGGTTCGGCAGTATCCACTTCTGTACCCGAGGGCAGCACGAATGTGAGGGATTGCAAGGTGTGATAGGCGTTCTGAGCGACTCCGCAGCACATGCCGCTGGCGTTGTTTGAGAGGATGCCGCCTAATTGGCAGCTATTGATTGACGCCGGATCGGGTCCGATCTTTGCCCGATACAGGCGCAGAGTATCGTTCGCCTTCTGGCCGATCACTCCGGGCTGCACGCGAATCGCCTT
Organism: Acidisarcina sp.; assembly: GCA_035539175.1. Taxonomy (NCBI): domain Bacteria; kingdom Pseudomonadati; phylum Acidobacteriota; class Terriglobia; order Terriglobales; family Acidobacteriaceae; genus Acidisarcina; species Acidisarcina sp. The sequence continues at coordinate 16,467 of DATLIY010000001.1, forward strand.
GCCGTTTTGCTCTACGCGGATAACGCGCCAGTGACGGCTCACGTCCACCAGTACACCGTCGGTGATGGATTGGCCTGAGAGACTGGTGCCGCCGGCACGAAAGACCAGCGGGACACTATGACGATGGCTGAAGCGAAAGAGTTCGCGGACCTCATCTGTGCTTACGGGCTGCACCACTGCCCGCGGAATCAGCCGGTAGAAGCTGGCATCCGAGGCAAACGCGATGCGGTCTATCTCGCGAATCAGGATTCTCGCCGGATCGATCCGCTCTTGCAACGCGGCGAGGATCTCGCCGGGCGTTAGTGAAGTTGTCACAACGGCCTCTCCGGTCTGTATAACATCCGCTTTCACTTCCCACTCCTTATCAAAAATAAGAATCCCGCACGAGTAACTTTTCAAGTCCATGCAGTCCTGCCGCGAAGAAGGAATGCGGCAGGCTGGATTCGGGTTTCCTCAATCGTTCAGACTGGCTGGAATCCCCACATCCTCCGGCCTGGGGAGTGTGCGGGTGCGGTACCACTGATCGATGATGCCCGTGACGCGTTCCCGGCGGCCGAGCCAGAGGTCCATCGCGTGGTCGTAACGAGCCAGAACATTATGGAGCCAATAGGTACGGTTCTCACGCAGCCATGCCTGTTCGTATAAGTCGCGGTTCGCGGAGTAGCCACTCAAAATATCCTGGCAGCGTCCATTGTTCCCGGCGATGTCATAGAGTTCGTTCGCCAGATTGTCGGCCAGCTTTGAATCTTTCTGCTCCGCGTAGGCACGGCCATAGCCCAGGATGATTTCATCGGAGAGCTGAAACTTCAGGCCAATCAAATCCATTCGGCGCGCTCCCAGTTCCATCCCCCGCAAAGTATCGCTTTCTCTCAACTTCTGCTGCGACTCCGCCTCCGCCAGCAGGATCATGGCCCGCTCCGCGTGAAGGCGGAAATCGTGAACCACGGGGCGCAGCTTCTTCGCCGCGATCTTTCCTTCCACGCTCCAGGGATCCATCCAGAAGAGCCGGTTACTTGCGTCGCCCAGGTCCGCCTTGGCCAGAATTGCATGAGCCGCGGCCAACTCCCGCTCCGCTTCGTCGATCTTCCCAGTGGCATCTCCGTGGAAGACCGCTCCATAGCTCTGCTGAAACTGCTCGATGGAGCTCTCCCCAGGCTGCCAGCTTGCGGCGGCAGAAAAGATCACTCCATACCAATCCTGATCGAACAATCCCTCCCCATCATCGTCCCATACCGTCGTCAGAGCCCCTGTACTGCCCAGCCGCTGTCCATCGCGGACAAATCCCTGAATATTCAGCAAAGCGGTATTGTTATTCGGATAGACGCGATTCCAGTTACTGACACCCGGAGCCACCCACGTCTCCATTCCCGCCTCTTTGAATGGCAGGATGAAACGAGCGAATCCCTTCGGCTGTGGGCCATAGACCCAGGGAACCGCGATCATGTCCTTCGGCAGGGTCTTCACTAGTGCAGGGTCATTCCACGCCAGATCTCCCCAAAAAAGAATCTTCTTATTCAGTGGCTGCAGAGCGTTCCGAATCTGCTTGAGGAAGGCGACATAGGTGGCGCCAAGCCCTTTCTGCTGAACCTCAGCACTGGTCTGGCCGCGTCCAAGATCAAACGTCTCATCCGCGCCAATGTGGACAAAGGGTCCCGGAAACATTCCGGCAATCTCAGTAAACCACTGCGTGATAAGGGCGATGGAGCCTGGCTGACCAGGAGCCAGCACGTGTCCGTGCGGAGTCTCAGCCAACGGTGCATATTGCTCATACGTGAGGACGTTGTGCAGATGGCCGAATGCCTCCTGCTCAGGAACAACGGTCACATGATACTGCCCGGCATAGCGCACCAATTGCTCGACATCGGACCGCGTCATGGCACCTCCCGGAGACGCAGCCAGAGGATTGCCGGAATAGGCCAGAGTGCTCTCAAAATATGGCGAATAAATGTTGATCTTGAATGCGGAAAAGATGCGCACCTGGCGCTTCTGATACTCCAGTGTCGGCACTGGACCGCGTGAGAGGTCATCGCTGATTCCACGGTACCTGAGCGCCGGCCAGTCTCTCACCAGTACAGAATGGATCTGCGCCGAGCGGCCCGACCCAACGACCAACTGCTTGACTGTCTGGGCACCATAAAACATGCCCTCGGCGCTGCTCGCGATGATCGCCAGACTATGCGCGCCAGGCAGGAGGACGTATCCCTCGGGCTTCATCGCATCATCGAACTGCACAGCGCCGGCAGAGAGCAGCCGCCGCGCCCGGGGCTCGCTTGCCCGTAGAAGCTCGATCTGAAGTCGCTGGGGATCGGTCGATGAAGGCCGCACCTCACGGCTGGACAGGGCTTGCCGCAAATCGTCGGCGGCAAACCGATCCTGCGCATCCGAACTGTCCACTCGAACCACGACTCCATGCGCCAGGGAAACTAACTTGTCGTGGCTGACCTCGCGTGGCTGGGGAATCAGCCGGAGCGTGGCCCTTTTGCCTGCTGCGGAATCAGAGGTCGACACGCCCTTCTGCGCCCGGACCGGGCATGGGGCGACAAGCGTCGCCAACAGATACAAGATTCCCGCAGGAGCCGCCATTTGGCTCCAGGAACGAAATCGCAATCCCGGTCTCTCCAAAAAACGTACAAACTGCATCAACGCTCTCCTTCAACCTGCACTACAATTCCGCACACCCGGTTAGCGTCGCCTGCCGTCAGCCGGCCCCACTGTCAGGACCACCTCAGGAAGTCTTTTTTGGCGGGAAAGAGCCTCCAGACTACTGGGCCTGGACACTAGACGCGCAGCAGGCGATACCCTGCCATCGCCGGACAGGACGGTCCCACTCTACATGTATTGAACTATTGGACCTTGAAATCGGATTCTATTCCTCCCGGCATCCCAGTTGGAGATGTTTTTTCGCCGCGCTGCGGTCACAATGGATGAAGATTGGAAATCTTCCGATACTCTGGAGTGAGGCGCCCTATGGGGTTCTTGGACCACAGCCGCGCTGCGCCCCCCTCGGCACGAAGAGAGAACACGAAGAAAGAAAAGAAGAGAAGAGTGATGAGCGAGCACAAAGGCACAAGCAATTCTGGTTCCCCACAGGAGCCGAGATCCTTCCCTCACGCGATGCTGCGCGAAATCTACGAGCAGCCCCGTGCGCTGGCAGACACCATCGGTCACTACATCCCCGATGGCAAACTGAATCCCGATGCCTTCAGGACGGTTCCGGAATCGATGGGGAGCAAGCAGCGCCTTGTCATCGCGGCCAGCGGTTCGAGCCGCAACGCCGGTCTTGCAGCGGAAATCATGCTGGAGGATCTGGCCGGCCTCGCGGTGGATGTGGAGTATGCCAGCGAATACTGTTACCGCTCGAGCCACACGTTGCAGGATCCAGGCGTCGTTGTCGTTTCGCAATCCGGAGAAACAGCGGATACGCTCGCCGCGCTGCGGGAGGCGAAGCTGCGCGGACTTGTCACCGTAGCGATTACAAATAATCCGAATTCCACCATGGCATTGGAGGCGGACTCTTCCCTTCCCACCTATGCAGGCAAGGAAAAGGCTATCCCTGCCACCAAGAGCTTCACGACGCAGCTCGCCGTTCTGTATTCCCTGACGCTGCTGCTGGCCCGGCTCCGCGGACGTATGACCGCGCCTACGATCGAAGCACATGGCTCCCAGTTGGCTAGGCTGCCGCTCCTTCTGGAACAGGTGCTTCCGGCATGGGAAGACCAGTGTCGCCAGATAGCGGAAGAGAGAAAAGATTCACAGACCTTCCTGTACCTTGGACGCGGCGTTCATTACGCGATTGCCCGCGAAGGCGCACTGAAGTTAAAGGAATCGGCATATCTGCAGGCGGAAGGATATCCGGCAGGCGAACTGAAGCACGGACCCAATGCGCTGGTCAGCAGGAGTGCTCCGCTGGTGATTCTAGCAACGCAGGATCGCTCGGATCCGGACTCGGTTCTGCGCTATTCCAAGACTGTTCAGTTGATGAAGGATATGAAAGAGCAAGGTGCTCAGATTATCGCCCTGGCCAATGAGGGCGATCTGCAGGTACCCGCGCTAAGCCGGCACTGCATCTTCATTCCGGAGACAACGGAACATCTGCTTCCGATTCTTGAAGTGGTTCCGCTCCAGTTGCTCGCCTATGTGTTCGCAATCCAGCGGGGCATCGATGTGGACAGCCCGCGCAATCTGGTAAAGGCTGTTGTTCAAGAATGAAATGAGCAAGGAGATACAGCGTATGGCAGCCACCCAACCCGTCGAAACAACCATTGCCGTTGCTCCCTCCACCCGAGTGATGTCGGTGGATGTTCTACGCGGCTTGACCATCATGCTGATGATCCTGGTGAATAATTCGGGGGACGGCGCGTACTGGCCACTCCATCATGCGCAGTGGAATGGCTGGACGCCCACCGACATGGTCTTCCCCACCTTCCTCTTTGTAATGGGGAGTTCGGTTGTGTTCTCCTTCCGCGCGCGCCTGGCAAAGAACAGCAATGTGTCTCCGCTAATTCCTCATATCCTGCGCCGGTTCGTGATTCTGTTTTGTCTTGGATTGCTGGTGAATACCTTCCCCTACTTCCACATGGACACGCTGCGAATTTTCGGCGTGTTGCAGCGCATCGCTATCTGTTACCTGGTGGTCAGCCTGCTCTTTTTGTGGAACAGCAAACCTGCCCTGCGGATCGGCGCCATCGTCGTGATTCTCGCTGCGTATTGGGCGCTGATGAGGCTTGTTCCGGTTCCTAGCGCAGGATTGCCCGTCCGCGACATTCCGCTACTGGATCCCGACAAGAATCTTGCTGCGTGGCTGGATCGGCTGATCCTGCCGGCGCGACGTCTGTATGAAGGCACTCGAGATCCAGAGGGTCTGTTAAGCACGCTTCCCGCCCTGGCAACGACGATGCTGGGAACGCTGACCGGAGAATGGCTCCTCTCTAACAGATCCAAGGAGAAGAAAGCACTGGGTATGCTCTGCGCAGGCGTGGTCTGTGCGCTGCTGGGAGAACTGTGGAATCCCTGGTTCCCCATCAACAAGAAGCTGTGGACAAGCAGCTATGTTCTGCTCGCGGCGGGATGGTCCCTGGTATTTCTGGCGCTGTGTTACTGGGCAATTGAAATCAAGGGATGGAAAAAAGGCTGGACCTATCCCGCGCTCGTCTTTGGCAGCAATGCGATTGTTGCCTATGTGTTTTCCGAACTGCTGGCTCCGCTGGTGTGGATGCGTTTCCGGACTTCCGGAGGTGTCACCAGCGTTGGAAAATTGGCAAACGCGGCGCTCGCCACATTACACACATCGCGATCCTTTGCAGCCCTGCTGTATTCGCTTCTGTACGTGCTGGTCTGCTTTGTGCCGGTCTACATCCTTTACCGGAAGAAGATCTTCATCAAGGTGTAAGCGAGTGCATGTCGGCTATTCAACTAGCGAATAGCCGAAAGTAAAGCGGCCAAGTTGAATCACAGCCTTGTCGGATGGAGGCCAAATCCGGAAAGACTCGATTCGGCTGATGGATGGATTACGGGACGCCACCGTTTGTCCTAATGGCTTGCCTGTCGCGGCATCGTAAAAGAGCACCGTGAGGGTCTCCTCTTTCCTCGTCCATCCGAAGACGTACTGCCCCGGAGGCAAGGAAAGATTTCCCACCCTGATTGGTACCTGGGTAAGCAGGTAATGGGAGTACTTGCCTTCCGCCGAATAGCCTGCCGTAATCAGAACCACCCCTGCGACAAAGCGGCCGCGCCCATCGGTGATACCGGACGCAGTGCGAAATTCTGTTTCAATATGCTCGGCAACTACCGGAGCGCGCGGCGGAATAACAGACCGCAACTCATCTTCGGTCGTTACGCGCCAGGCGGCTCTCCCATTTTGCGCATGAAGCACGATGCCCAGCGCCGGCAAGAGTCCGATTGCGAGCGCCACAAGTGTCACACGGATAAAGAAGCCGCCCCTAGTCAAGGTGAACAATCCCCCGTTGCAGTGCAGTCGTAGCAGCCTGCGTCCGATCACTCACGCCGAGCTTACTCAGCAGGCTGTTCACGTGAGTTTTAACAGTCGCCTCGGTGATAGAAAGCTTGCTGGCTATCTCCTTGTTACTGTTTCCCTTCACGATCAGTCGCAGAACATCCGTCTCGCGATCGGTAAGCACTGGTCCGCTCATGCGTCCCGCGAGCCGCTCTGCCACCGCGGAAGGGATGCGCGACTTGCCGGAGTGAACCGCGCGTATCGCGTCCATCAATTCGTCCCCTTCCATGCCCTTTAACAGGTAGCCGCGTGCTCCCGCCTGAAGCGCACGATAGATGTCTTCATCGCCATCGAACGTCGTGAGCACGATGATTCGCGCCTGCGGAAAGTCGGATCGGATTCGGCCGATCGCTTCCACTCCATTCATCTTTTGCAGACGCAGATCCATCAGGGTTATGTCAGGCTGGTGCTGGCGAAACAGTTCCACCGCCTGACGGCCATCGGCGGCTTCGGCAACAATCTCAAAATCGGAGACGGTCCCCAGCAGTGCCACCAGGCCCTGACGAACAATGTTGTGATCCTCAACTACCATGATCCGGATTGGATCCGCCATATTTCATCCTTCCCAACGGTTCGTATGCTGCTCACGATACAACTTCTCACGCTACCGGAAGCTCTACCGACACCTTGGTGCCTGTCCCCGGTTGACTCTCCAGTTTCAGGTTAGCTTGAATGCTTGCCGCGCGTTCCCGCATCCCACGAATTCCAAAATGCCCCTCCAGGCCATTCAGGCTTGTTGCGCTCAAAAATCCGCGACCGTCGTCGATGACGCTCATGCGGAGGTGAGAGGCATCGTACACCAACTCCACGTCGATCCGCGTCGCCTGCGCGTGCCGCGTGGCATTCGTAACCGCCTCTTGCCCAATCCGTAAAAGCTCTGCTTCCACGTTCTTCTCCAAGGGACGATAGGTTCCCTTCACCTGCACGTAGACCTTGGCGGAGCTATGCGATGCCACGGACGTTACGGCCTTGGTAAGTCTCGCCGGCAGATCCTCGCTGCTTTGCGAGCGAAGATCCCAGATTGAGGTACGAGCATCCTCGATGCCCTTCCTCACCAGCGTTCGTGCAGCGTTCAACTGGTTTCGTGCAGCTTCTGCCGAGGAGGTCATCAGCCTGGAAACAAGCTCCAGTTGTACCGAAACGCCCACCAGATCCTGGGCAAGGGTGTCATGGATTTCGCGTGCAATTCGTCCGCGCTCCTGCAGCACAGCCCGGAATCGCGATTCGACCTGATGCACCCTGTAGCGGTAGATGGCATAAGCCACCAGGACTGTGCCCAAACCTATCACGAGATAGAACCACAACGTCTGATAGAACTGCGGATGCTTCCATAACTCGATAGAGGCTGCTGCTCCGCTCCAGGCACCATCTTTTGTCGCAGCATAAACATGGAAGCGGTACTTCCCCGGCGGCAAATTCGTGTAGTAAGCCGCGCGACGCGTACCGGCGTCGATCCACTCGGGATCGAAACCCTCCAGGCGGTAACGATAATGCACATTCTGAGGAGCCGCAAAGCTTAAACCCGCATATCGCAGCTCCAGACGGTGTGAGCCAGCCTGCAACTGCAAGATGCCCTGCGGGGAAACTTCGTGGTCATCCACCAGGACGTTCTCAATTGCCACCATTGGGGAAATCTGCTTCTCCGAAGCACGTGCCGGATCAATGAAGCTGACTCCCCGCAGCGTTGCAAACCAGAGGGTGCCATTGTTCATCTTCCATGCCACGGGATGGCCGCCGCTGCTGCATTCGCGATTCTTCATTCCATCTGCGGTGCCATAGTTCACGACTTTGATCGAGGACGCGCCCACTCCCGGTTCCAGGTCGCTCTTCGCGACGCGGAAGATACCCGTTCGAGCGCTGAGCCACAGGTGATCCGCGTTGTCCTCTAAAATTCCATAGATCGTTTCTGGCAGACCGCCGGGCTTGTTTTGCAACGATTGTAGTTTGCCCTGGCGAAGACGGTTCAGCCCCCCTCCGTTGGTGCCGAGCCAGAGGACGCCTTGCGCGTCCTCATACATTGCCGTAACCACATTGGAAGACAATCCATCTTTCATGGTGTAGTTCACAAAAGTTCCGTGACTATACCGCGTAAGCCCGCCTGAAGTGCCGATCCATAGGTCACCATTCTTCGATTGAGTCATGGCGCCGATAAAGTCGCTGCCGAGACCATCGAGTCGCGAGTAGTTGATAAACCTGCCGTTGCTCCAGTGTGAAAGCCCCCGCCGTGTTCCGATCCATAGCGACCCATCCGCCTCTGCCTGCAAGGAGCGCACAAAGTCATCCGGCAATCCGTCAGCGGAGGTAAAGGTGTGGATCTTGCCCTGATGCAGCCTATTCAGTCCATCCGGAGTTCCTATCCACAAATCTCCATTCGGCATGCTTGCAATCGCCAGGATCACATTGCTGGAGAGGCCATTCGCAGTGGTCACGGCGCGAAAGCCATCCGGAGTGGAGCGGTTCAGGCCCGAGCCATTCGTTCCGATCCAGATCGTACCGGCAGAATCCTGCAGAATCGATCGCACGACGTCCCCGGAGAGTCCATCGCTCGTGGTGTACGTGGTAAACATCTGGTCGCGCAGAATAGTCAAACCGCCGGCGTCGGTTCCCAGCCAGATATCTCCTTCGCGATCTTCGTGGATTGAGAGTATCGCATTATGAGAGAAGCCATCCTTCTCCTTGAAAGACTGCATGCTGCCTGAAAAATAGCGTGCTATCCCTTGATCCGTTCCAATCCAGAGCGCACCTTGCCGGTCGCGGGCCAGCGTCTGGATCCTGTTGCCCGGCAACCCCTGGGAGACCCTCCATAGAGTCGGCTTGCCATCGCCATAATGGACCAATCCAGCGGAGGTTCCTACCCACATCCCATCGCCCTCATCCCGGAGCAACGCCGTAATCTCAGGCTTCGGTCCCGTTCCGGGGAAAGCACGATCCGTCAGGTGGCCGCGAGAGAAGACCTCAAGCGACTGGCGTGTTGCGATCCACAACTTTCCCGAACGATCCAGGTGAACTGCAGATGCCTCAGCATGCTCCAGAGCAGGCACACTGACATCTGCCTTTAAGGTCTGCTCCTGAATGCGCAGCACTCTACTGCCGGTGGCAATCCAGAGAGAAGCATCTGCGTCTTCGGCAATGGCGCTGCGCGTCAGCACGTCGATGCTGCCGGAATCGGGAATACTTTGGAACTGACCTCCGCGATAGGCAGAAACGCCGTCGGCAGTGATAGCCCAAAGCGTACCGCGGCGATCCTGGTAGGTACACCAAACGGCGTCAGCAAGCAGACCGTTGCTCTGCGCGAACCGGGTGAAGACTGCGCCTTGATAGCGCAACAACCCATCGGCCGTACTAATCCATAAAGCGCCTGACGAGTCTTCCAGAAGATCGTAGATAGTGTTGCTCTTTAGGGCTGGAGTGTTCTCGATATTGTAGGTAACGAATTCGACGCCATCGAAGCGAACCAGTCCACCCTCGGTACCAATCCACAGAAATCCATCGCGAGTTTGCAGGATGGAGTGGACGGTGTTCTCAGGAAGGCCATTGTCCGTCTGCCAGGTCTGATGACCATACTCCTTGAGCGATCGATGCGGATCCAGCCCATATGCAGGAACGAGGGTGGCGCTCACCAGCAAGAAGACAAACCATCGTTGGACGATCCCTCGAGTCATAAGCTCCCGCTGCATCATTGAAACAGCTAACACCTACTATGCACAACTGGGGCTCACGTGCCGGACTTTTTAGGGAAGGTGCAATGGGAGCGAAAGAAAGGCGCCCGAGTAAGGGGCGCCTGGGATAGTGAATCTGAGGAGGCAACGCAGCTAGGATCTCAACTTCACCGCTTTCTGTCTTGAACCCATTGATGGGGTATTTTCTAATCACTTTGATCTACCGGGTCCCGGAGTCGAAGCGCCATCTCCCCCCCCGTACTCCCCACCTTTCGATTGAGTCGCACTCAACCTTTCGATGGAGTCCCAAATCCAACCGCATACGTGACGTATGTCACGGACCAATCAGGGCTTCGGCAAACTATCATGAGCCGCTTACTCTTCACGGGAACAACTACCATTGAACGCTCATTGGATGGAATGCTTTTCGCAGTTCAATCTCGTCGTTCGGGCGGATAATCAGCCGCGGACGATCGTCCGCGTGGGCGAAATCGAGGTGGGCGGAGAAGACTTCGTCGTGATGGCGGGTCCCTGCTCGGTGGAGTCTGAGCGGCAAACGCTGGACACAGCGGAGGCAGTTGCCAGGCATGGCGCACGGATTCTTCGCGGCGGTGCATTCAAGCCGCGCTCCTCGCCCTACTCCTTTCAAGGGCTGGGCAGACAGGGCCTGATGATTCTGGCCAAGGCTCGCGAGGTGACCGGCCTTGCTATCGTCACCGAGGTAATGTCTGAGTGCGATGTTCCATTGGTAGCTGAATATGCTGACATTCTCCAGATTGGCGCGCGAAGCATGGAGAACTATTCGCTACTGGAGGCCGTCGGCAGAAGTGGCCGTCCTGTCCTGCTCAAACGCGGCCTGACGGCAAAGCTCGAGGATCTGTTGCGCTCGGCACAGTTGATCGTGGAGTGCGGAAACCCTGATGTGATCCTTTGCGAACGCGGGATCCGTACTTTTGAGACCGCAACTCGCAACACCTTTGATATCGCGGCTATCCCTGTTCTCAATGCCATAACCCATCTGCCCGTTGTGGTAGACCCGAGCCATGCTGCGGGGATGCGCGAAATTGTCCCCCACCTGGCGCGGGCGTCGGCGGTCATCGGTGCTGATGGGCTGATTGTGGAAGTTCATCCGGCACCGGAACATGCCCTCAGCGACGGCGAGCAATCCCTCACATTTGCAATGTTTGGAGAGATGATGCGCGACCTGGAACCCTATCTATCGCTGCGGCATGCACTGAGTGAGCCGGAGCTTCTGACATCCGAAAGGAGACGATAGGTGTTGGCAAAGCCCATCGTTCTCTCCGCCACAATCTTTGCCGCATCCATGCTGATAGGCGCCGTTGTGTTGGCATCTCCCTCTCCGCGGCAGGCTTCTCCAGCATCATCCGCCTCAGACAAGCCGGCAGTTGAACCACCCGGCATAGCTGTTATTTATACGGCGGCCAGGTCTTATGAGCCACTGGCATGGCTGCATGGTGACGAGCGTTTTCCCGCCGGCGCAACCTTGATGATTCATGACAGCGGTGGCACTCATGAGCTAATCCGGCAATTTGCCGCCACTGCGGATGCAAATATATCTTTCGATGGAAAGTCCGTGCTCTTCTCCGCAAAGCAGCACGAATCCGATCCCTGGCAAGCATGGGAGCTGAGCCTTAAGGACAACCAGCTGAAGCAGCTCACCCAGGGCTCAGACGATATTATTCGGCCGATCTATCTCCCTGCGCGGCGCATCGTATACGCGCGCAAAACCGGAAAGCACTTCGTTCTGGAAGCGCTCTCTCTTGCGGATGGCAAGGTGATGCCCTTGTCGTATGCACCCGGCAACTACGTGCCGACGGACGTGCTGCAGGATGGACGCGTTCTCTTCGAGTCCTCCTATCCACTGGGAACGAATGGCCCGGCTGAGATTTATACCGTGTACTCCGATGGCACCGGCGTGGAGTCCTACCGATGTGATCATGGTCCGGCGCGGTTTGGGGGACGTCAGATCAGTTCCGGCGATATCGTCTTCCCTTCGGGCCACGGGCTTGCGCGGTTCACTTCTCCCATGGCTCATCAGGATAGCCTTGAAGCCCCGGCAGGCGACTATGCCGGAGACGTAGTGGAGCTTCCTTCACAGGACTGGCTGCTGTCCCGTCGCAAGAGCACGCAACAACCGTATCAAATTGCAAGATGGAATCCGGCAAGCAAGACGCTGCAGCCCTTCCTGTCCGAGCCAGAGAGGAACCTGGTTGAGCCTGCGATCGTCGCGCCTCGTGCGGTTCCCAACCGGCATCCCTCAACACTGCGAGACTGGACTGCAGCCAATCTGATGACCCTGGATGTCTACACATCGAAGTACACGCTGCAACCCGGATCTGTCTCGACCGTTCGGATTTCTACGCTGGACGCATCCGGACAAAGAAGAGTTCTGGGGACCGCGCCAGTTGAGAAGGATGGCTCGCTGTATGTACATGTCCCGGGCGATGTGCCGCTGCAGTTTGAGCTGCTCAACCGCGCGGGCAAGGTTCTCCAGAAGGAGTCCGGCTGGATGTGGGCTCGCAAGAGCGAGCAGCGAATCTGTGTCGGCTGCCACGCAGGACCGGAACACGCTCCAGAAAATGTCGTTCCCGCGGTTCTGCTCCATTCGACGACCCCTGCGGACATGACTACAGCGCCTGCCGCTATCTCAAAAGGAGCCCACTGATGCAGTCTCGCGTACTCCTCCTGCTGATCTTTTCCACGGCGGTCTCCGCTCAGAAAGTAGCGCCGGTTGTTCCACCATCTCAAGCCGCGCCTGCGCCAGCCATTCGCTTTGAGGATGCGACCGCATCTTCAGGAATCGACTTCACGCACAGCTTCGGCTCACGCCAGCTAGGCTCGCTGTTGGAAGGAACCGGTTCCGGTTGCGTCTGGCTGGACTACAACAACGACGGTAAGCCGGATCTTTACGTCGTCACGGGCAGACCTCTCGACGACAGCATGCATCCCTATCCGCTCAAAACGAAGCCATTAGAGATGCCGACGAATCATCTCTATCGAAACGACGGCAATGGAAAATTCACGGATGTAACCGAGAAGGCTGGACTGGCGCCCGATCTTTATAGCGATGCCGTCGCCGCTGCCGACTATGACAACGATGGAAATGTCGATCTGCTGGTGGCGGGCTATGGACGGGTGATTCTCTATCACAATAACGGTAATGGAAAGTTTACCGACGTCACGGCCAAAGCAGGAATCAAGGTAGATGGATGGTCGATCAGTTCCACGTGGCTGGACTACGACAAGGACGGATGTGTCGATCTCTTTGTCGGCCGCTACGTGCAGTTCGATCCTAAGTACCGCGCCTTCTATGCTGCGGATAACTACCCGGGCCCTCTCGATTACGAAGGGGAAACGAATAAGCTGTATCACAACAACTGCGACGGCACCTTCACGGATGTCAGCGAGAAATCAGGGATCGCGGCGTATCGCGGCCGCACCATGGGAGTCACTGCTGCGGACTTTGACGGCGACGGATGGCCTGACATCTATGTAGCCAACGACAAGACGGAAAACTTCCTGTTCCACAATAAGCACGATGGCACCTTTGAAGAGATTGCCAATCAGGCAGACGTTGCTTATGGCCAGAGTGGCGAATCCACCTCCGCCATGGGACCTGTGTTCGCCGACGTGGACGGTGATGGCCGTCTCGACCTCTGGGTCACCGACTCAAAATACAATCGCATGATGCACAATGCCGGCAACGGCATGTTTGACGATGTCTCCGCGCAATCCGGCATCTCGCAAGCCACCGCGCAATACACCAGTTGGGGATCCGGCATCTACGACTTCGACAATGACGGATGGCCTGACATCCTGACCTTTCATGGCGGACTCATCCACCTTGTTCCTCAGGAACACTCCGTCTTCAAGGGGCTGGGCAATGGCAAGTTCGCGGATGTCTCGCGCGGAGCAGGTGCCGTTCTGGATGTGAAAACCGTCGCTCGCGGCGCCTGCTTCGCGGACTACGACAACGACGGCAAGATGGACGCATTCGTCGTCAACCTGGGCGCTCGGGGCACGCTGGTCCACAACGTAACAGCCTCCAGTAATCACTGGATAGCTTTTCAACTTAAGGGGACCAAAAGCAATCGCGATGGCATCGGCGCTCACCTCGAAGTTCAGGCGGGCGGCCGCAAACAGGTAGCCGAACGCGTCGCTGGATCAGGCTATCTTTCGCAGGATGATCCACGTGTCCACTTCGGTCTTGGTTCATCGACCAAGGTAGACAAGCTGACAATCCAGTGGCCCAGCGGAAAGCAACAGGTGCTCGAGAATCTCGCGGTGGATCGCGTTGTCACAGTGGAGGAACCTCAGTGAAGGCAAACTTCACCATTGCCGCTGTTCTCACGCTGGTGACGCTCTGCCTTGCCGGTGCATTGCGTCCCCATGTCGTTGCGGGATCGGCTGCGCCGGAGTCGGAGTATCTCAACCCCGGCGAGATGGCCTTCTCCCCAGACGGCCGCTATCTCTACGTTGTGTGTGAACGCAGCGACGAACTGCGCATCCTCGAAGTATCCAGCGGCAAAGTTACAGCACGCATCCCCGTCGGCCATGTTCCTCGCAACCTGACGCTCTCCCATGATGGGAAACAGATCTATGTCGTGAATTCGTGGGAGGACACACTCTCGGTAGTGGACCTTGCTACCCAGTCTGTCGTCCGCACCATATCTACGGGAGCCGAGCCATACAGCGCAGTCCTCGATCGCAGCGGTTCGACTCTGTATGTCGCGAACCGCGTCAGCAATGACATATCAGTGATCGACGTTGCCAGCGGAGTCGAGAAGAAGCGACTGGCGGGTGGGCGCGGAGCGAGCTATCTGGTGCTCTCCCCCGATGGCAGTAAGATCTACGGAACCCATATCTATCCTAAGATTCGCGAGCACCGTGTACCGCCCCAATCTGAGATAACGGTGATTGATACTGCAACGCAGTCCGTCATCGAGCGCAAACTACTACCCGATGTGGCTGGTGTCTTCCATCTTGCCGCGTCTTCGGATGGCAGGCTCTTTGCCACCCCAGGTATGCGTCCCAAAAACCTTGTACCCCTGGCGCATGTGGAACACGGATGGGCATTTACCAGCGAGCTCACCATCTTTGGCGAAGATGCAGGAGCGGTGATCCAGATCCCGCTGGACGAGATGGAGCGGTATTACTCCATGCCCTTTGCGGTAGCTATCCTGCCGGATAAGTCGCGGGTCTTTGTTTCCACAGCAGGTTCCGATAGCGTAACCGTAATTGATACAAAGCGGATGCTGCACTTCGCTCATATGCAGCACAAGTCCTTTGCAAATGACCTGTCTGCCTCGTCGAACTATGTGGAGACACGCATCCCGGTGGGTCACAATCCTCGCGGCCTCACGCTATCTCCCGACGGCTCTCGTCTCTACGTCGCCAACCGGCTTGACGATACTCTCTCGGTCATCGACACCCGGACGAACAAGGTTCTCAATACGATCGAATTGGGTGGAGCACAAAAAGTCATTCCTTTGCGTCGTGGCGAGCAGATCTTTTATACCGCGAAGTACGGGTTTCAAGGTCAGTTTGGATGCTCCAACTGCCACATCGACGCTACCTTCGATGGCTTGCAATGGGATCTGGAACCGGATGGCTTCGGTATCGACATTGTCGACAACCGATTGCTGGAAGATGTCCGGGACACAGAACCTTATAAATGGAATGGCGGCAATCCGGATCTCCCGACGGAATGCGGGCCTCGTACGGAGAAGTACTTTTTCCGCTCACAAATTTACAGCGATCGCGAGTTGGCAGATCTCACGCTCTTCGTGCGCAACATGGGACGTCGTCCCAACCGCATTCGTTCTGCAGACGGAACACTGACCCCGCAACAGGAACACGGCAAAGCCATCTTTCAGCGAGTTACGGACAAGCGAGGCCATGCGATTCCACTTGCGGACCAATGCTCCTATTGCCACGGCGGCCCCAAGTACACCAACCAGAAGAGCTTCGACGTAGGCACCGGCAAACCGACAGATCGCTCCCCGGTGTTCGATACTCCTCAACTGGTCAACATCGCTATGACCGCGCCTTACCTGCACGATGGGTCTGCTGCCTCACTCGAAGAAATATGGACAATCTTCAATCCACAAGACAAACACGGCATTACCAACGACCTGACCAAGGATGAGTTGAACGATCTGATCGAGTACCTGAGGACGTTATGACACGACGCATCTGGAGCTTATTTTTTCTCTTCTGTGTACCTCTTGCATTGCGAGCCGCCGCGCCGGACATGCCACGCTATCGCTGGGTGAATTACACGACCGCGAATGGCCTGCCAAATGCTCACGTCTTCTGTGTCCTGGTGGATGGCGACCGCGTGTGGGCAGGTACGGAAGACGGTCTGGTGCTATATCAGGCAGGCAAGTGGAAGGTCTTCACCACGGCTGATGGACTGGCGCATCGTGTCGTACTCTCTCTGGCTCTCGATGCGCGTACGGGCGATGTGTGGGCCGGTACGATGGGCGGCCTTAGCCGTGTCAGCGGTGGACGCATCGACTCCTATACACAACTGAACTCCGGCCTGAGCAGCGACGTGGTTTATGGAGTTGCTGTGCTGGACGACTATGTATGGACCGCCACCGCGGCCGGCGCGTCTCGCCTCAATCTTCGTAACTCGCAATGGAATCTGTACAACGAGCGCAACACCCCTATGGCCGAGATCTGGACCTATGGAATAGGTGCTGGTCAGGACAAAGTCTATTACGCGGTCTGGGGCAGCGGCGTGCTTGAGTACGACGTAAAAACCGAACATTGGAAGGACTATAACGATCCTGATGGTGAAAACGAAATCGTACTTTTCAAAGACCAGGGACTTATCCACGAAATCACGACAGCGGTGAGCTACGTCGATAAGACGGTCTGGATTGCAACATATTTTGGGGACAGCCGCTACGATGGCCGCAACTGGCACAACTTTCTCACAAAGGACAGCGGGCTTCCCAGCAACTTCACCAACACAGTCCACGCGATTGACGCAGATCACGCATGGTTCGGCACCGATAAGGGCCTTGCTTACTACGACGGCACCAACTGGGCTGTCTATCGGCCTTCCCTCACCACGGGCAAGCCGGAGATGTATGTCCGCGACGTTAGCGGTAAAACAACTACTGTTTCCGTAGAGACAGCACCCGCACACAATTACGTGCTCGGAATCGACTTTCAGGGCGACGACCTTTGGGTTGCCACCGCGAAAGGTCTGAGTCACGGCATTCGGCAGAAATAAATTTTAAGGAGTGTCCAACATGATGATCCAGGAAGTACTAAACGCCATTGCTACCGCGCCGGCTCACGAGCCCATCCAAAAACGCGCTGTCACCAACCTCAACGTTCTCAATGAGGCCTATGCCTACGCCAAGCCGAGCTCGTTCGCGCGCGCCATGCGGATCGACCTTAATGGGATCGTGATCCTGCTCATCTCCGGCACGGCCAGCATCGACGAGTATGGGACAACGGTTCACGTTGGCGACTTCCGTGCACAACTACGTCGCACCTATAGCAACATCACCGGCCTGCTTGCTTCCGAAGGCGCCACGTGGAAGGACATTGTCCGCACAACCTGCTACCTGCGTGACATTGAGCGTGATTATGAAGCCTTCAACGAAGAGCGCACCGCCTTCTTCGCAGAGCAGAAACTGGATCCCCTGCCCGCCTCCACCGGCATTCAGGCCATTCTTTGCCGCCCCGATCTGCTGATCGAGATCGAAGCGATTGCCATATTTCGTCAGCAGAAAGCATAGGAATCCCGCATGATGCGACTCCCCGTTGCAATGGCTCTCTCACCCCTGCTGGCTTTGGCTGCAGGGGCACAGTCTAGCTGGCATTGCTCCTGCGGAAGCAATCCACCTCCGCCGCCAGCGATGCGGACCGTCAGCCCATATGCCGGCGAGCCAGAGGATCTGCGTCCATTCTCCAAATTCACCATGCCGTACTATCAGCACTACGAAGAGCCGAACATCTATAGCGGCGCGGCGCGAGACGTTCCCGCGCCTGACCTCAAGACGCTCAAAGAAATTCGCATCGGCTTCATCGGGCCGATAGGCAACAATCCAGAACATGTGCTGGGAGAGCGCATGCTTCGCGGTGTACAACTGGCCATTGACGAGGCCAATGCCGGCGGTGGCTATGGGGGCAAACCTTTCCGTCTTATGCTTCACAATGATTACGACAACTGGCAAGCCAACCAGGTCTACGGCTCTACCAGGCCAACCGACCCGGAGATATGGGGTGCGGCGGCGGGCGCAGTTGCAAAGATGGTCTACGACGAAAACGTGTGGGCTATCTTTGGCTCGATCAGTTCGGAGACGACACACATTGCTTTGCGAGCAGCACTTCGCGCGGAAGTTCCCATCGTAAACAGCGCATCCACAGACCCCACGATTCCCGAGACCCTGATTCCGTGGTATTTCACGGATATTCAGGATGATCGCGTGCAGTGCCTGACCCTAGCGCGGCACATCTTTACGGAACTCGGCCTGAAGCGCGTCGCCATTCTCCGCGTGAATAACCGCTATGGCCGCTTCGGTGTTCCAAAGCTCCGCGATGCTTCGCGCCGCCTTGGCCATCCGATCGTCATCGAGCAAAAGTATCTTCCTGGCGATACAGATTTTCGCCATCAGCTTCGTGTCATCCAGGAGTCGCGCACGGACGGTATTGTTCTTTGGGCAGATCAGGCGGAGACCGCGGCGATCTTGAAGCAGATGCGTGAGATGGGAATGAAGCAGCGCGTGTTTGGCAGTCACCGCACGATTGGCGCCGACATGCTCCAACTGGCTGGGCCAGCCGCAGAAGGCTTTGAAGCCGTCTACCCCTTTAATCCTCAGCGGAACGACCCGCGCTGGATAGCATTCCAGAAGAGCTTCAAAGCTAAATACAACGAGGAGCCGGAGCAGTTTGCCGCGCTCGCCTATGATGCCGCGCAGGCAATGCTCAGCGCCATCTGCAAGGCCGGCTTGAATCGTGCTCGCATCCATGACGCGCTGGCGGATATGCAGATTTACAATGGCGTAACCGCCGACATGGTTTTCGATCCGAACAGCAAGAACACGACACCCATGTTTCTCGCCACGGTTCACGATGGAAAGATCACCTACCGCCGAGCCACGATGGAAAAAGAACCGACAGATACACAAAAGTCGGGTCAATCCCAATCTATAACGCCCGCGCCTTATGCTCGCGTAGGTGAGGACGGAGTGACCTACTCCGGACCGACAATCGCGAACCCAAAGCCAGGCTTGACCCGCATCGCAGTCTTCGGACCAAATGCGGAGGAGGCAGTGCGTACTCCGGAGATGCAGCAAGCCATCACACAAGCGGAAAAGAGCGGTCAGCGAATCTCACTCATCGGGATTTCAACAGAAGCGGCATGGGGGAAATCTTCGAGCAAGCTGGTCGATGCTATTTACACGCAACACGTGATCAGCATCCTCGCGCTGGATCGTGATTCCAGCCACCTCGCAGAACAACTCGCGCTAAAATCCTTTGTCCCGGTAGTGGCCATTGCCTCCGACAAAAGCCTGACGTCCACCAACATCCCCTGGATCTTCCGGCTGCCGGCGGAGACGCCGCTACCGCAGGCTCTTTCCTGTCTGACTGCCGCAATCCGTAAGGGTGGGAGTAATCCTGAAAAGATTCGCGATGTGCTGGCTTCGGGAAAAGCAGTCGCGGGATTCCAGTTTGAATCGACAGGAGAGCCAAAGGTCGCGCTGCTCATGAGGTAGCAGATCCTCTGTCTTCAATCTGTACGGATCACGCTAGTGCAATTGGAGGCGCGATGTAGCCGAACTCGCTCTCTACCGCGGCTGCGACACCAAGCACAACCTCATCTGCAAACGGTCGGCCAGCAATTTGCACCCCTATTGGTAGGCCATCCTGCGACTTGCCAACGGGCACCACGGCAGCCGGAGAACCAAGCAGGTTAAACCATACCGTGTAGCGCATTGCGTCCAGGTACTCCACACGATTGCCATCCACGCTCCAGCTACGCTCACCATGCCGGAAAGCAGGAATGGCGCACACCGGACAGAGCAGGATGGGAAAGTCGCGCATTTCTTCCAGCATCCGGGCCCGCACCACGTCACACTGGAACCACGCCTCCAGCAGCTCATCTCCGCTTAACGCCCCATCGCGTCGCGCGATTTCGAGAAAGCCGCGAAATGTGTTGCTGAGTTCCTGTTCTCTGCCTTGAATTACAGGCTCCAGCAGCATCAGTCCGCAACGCACAAAGAACTTCCACCACAATTGCCGCAACAACTCCAGAGACTTTGGACGATAAGTCCGAACAAGAAATCCCTGGGCTGCAAGAGCCTGTGCTGCAGCCTGAAGCGCCCGTCGCGTCTCCGCAGTCACGGGAGTCGTTCCGTCATCCTCAAAGACTCCGATGGGATATTGCTTCAGCTCCTCCATCGAGAGCGTGCGAAGAGGCGCAGGCGCACCCACCGGATCTGCCTCATCATGCCCTGATAGAACTTCGAAGAGAAGCTGCACGTCCTTCATCGTTCGCGCCATCGGACCAATTGCACCCAGAATCGAAAAGGGTCCGGTTGACCCAGCCAGGTGCCCGGCAACCGGGATGCGGCCGGGAGTGGGCTTCAGCGAACAGATGCCCGTAAAGTGCGCCGGCTCTCGCACCGAACCACCACTGTCGCTGCCCACACCGCAGGCCGACAAGCCAGCAGCAATCGCTGCGGATTCGCCGCCGCTCGAACCACCTGCGGTATAGTCCAGATTCCACGGATTCGAGGTGCGCCCATAGATCCGGTTCTCTGTCTCATAGGCCATCAGGAATTCCGGACAGTTGGTCGTGCCCAGGAGCGTAGCTCCCGCCTGGCGCATGCGCGAAACCACGATTGCATCCTCGGCTGGTATGTATCCGCGATTCAACAGGCTTCCTGTCTCGCAGCGATAGCCTGCCGTTGCGATCGACGCCTTCACCGTCATCGGCAGCCCATACAAGGGTCCTCGCGGCGAACGATTCCCTTCCGCCATGCGCACCTGCTCTCGAATGCGATCCGGGTCGAAATCAACCAGCGCGTTCAACTGAGGATTTAGCCGCTCGATCTGGCGAATGAACTCTTCCGCAAGTTCCATCGGAGAGATCTCCGAGCCGCGCAACATGGCAAGCAGATCAACCGCAGGCTTGACCGTAATGTTCTTCACAGCGATGCTTTCCATTCTCCTATCTGCCGCCGCTCACTGGGACAGGCAGCGTTGGTGGCTCGGATGACATGGGCACATAGTGCAGCTGAAATCCATTCGGAGTCCGGCCCGATTCGAAGCGATCATTCCAGTCCAGGCGATATTGCAGCGCCTCCGTATCCTGCGGGAAATGCTCGTTCGCCGGGTAGGGATAGCGGCTCATTCGGTGGAAGGGCATGTCCGCCACAGTAAAGGGCGAGGCCTCATAAAAGTCCATGTCCTTCACAAATCCGTTGGCATAAAAGAAGTAGTCGCGCGTCCATCCTGCGGGCAATGGCGGCAGAGCGTCCGTGCTGAACTCGGCATCGATCTCTTCCCCACTGCCAAAGACAACGTAACGATCGTCCACCTTCTTGAGAAGCTGTGTGACATCTCCATAGTGCGTATAGCTGCCGCGCTGCTTCACAAAGGGACCGGTCGCACTCACGTTCTCGTAGTTATAGGTGAGGTCTCCGTGGGTCGCTCCGTCGATCTGCTGGGGATAACCATGAAACTGCACCTTGCCCAACGATAGCGGCATCTCCGTCTGACGAATATGCCGGCTGATGTCTGGACCGTTATCTACAAGGATCTGGTCCCAGTAAATCTGCAAGTTCGTTTTGATGCGAATCCGGCGTGTGCCCGCTGGCAACTTACCCGTGAGATCCGCCACAATCGTCCGCGGCAAGCCTGCGGGAAAGCCCATCTCATCCATCACGCGTTTCCAGCTTCCATCTGGCATCTGCGCTTCCACATAAGGCGCGATGGGATCGAGCCCCGCCTGCCATGCGGCATACATCGACGATGCGGAAAAATATTCGATGAAGCCGTGAGCCAGCAAGCGTAGAGGATTCTTCTCACTCCAGTCGCCCAGATCCAGCGTCAGGGTGTGCATGCTCGCGTAGCCCGCATAGTTCAGCAGCTTAAAGTCCACAACGTAACGGTGATCCCGCGTACGCAACAGATCGAGAACGTCGCGGCCGGAGTCATCCCACGCCCCAGCGGGAGGCTTGGCGGCGGCAGAGACAATCGTCTTCTCTGTAGGAAACGGCGGCTCGTTCAGAAATCCCTCGTTGGGATAGACCTCTGTTCCGATGCGATGATCGACAGCAACCATACGCACCTGGTCGATGTAGTTGACCTCTTCCATCGGCTCCGCAAAGCGCACGCTCATGTTGCCGTTGCGCGCCTGCAGAAGCTTGCCGTCAATCTTCACCCACTCATCAGGATCGGCGATGTTCTTTGCCACGGGAGAGATCCAGTGTCCCACCACTGCGGCTCCAATTACGTCAGTCACAAACTGATAGCGAGTTCCATCCCACGCAAATAGCACGGGGCACGAACTTCCGCGGCGATCCAGTTCCGTAAAGCTCACCGGCTTTGTGATGGCCACATCCAGTTCGTCCTGAGGAACTCCGGTGGGCCACAACAGACGCACGATATCAGCCCGGTCAGAACTACCCAGACCCGCAATCAACTCCGCTGGACCCTGGCTCATGTACCCCGCCGCGCCAGCCATCTCCCACTTCTGCCACAGACCGTCGGCAAAAATCTCTACCTCTGTCCCCGTGCCGGTCTTGTTGTCCGCGCCACCCTTGAGCGCCAGCTTCAGCGAGTGATTCTTATTGCCACCATTGTTCTGTAACAGCAACGGTTCTCCATTCAACTGGGTCACCAGCAGGTCCGCATCGCCGTCGCCATCCACATCTGCGGCGACCACAGAGCGGGCCTCATGAAGCTGAATCTTGTCCAGCCCCAGGCTCTTGCTGACATCCTCGAAGCCCTCCGGCCCACGGTTACGGAATACCCGCAGTTCCGAGCCTTTTGCCGTCTCCACAACCACCGCCAGGTCAAGCCAGCCGTCGTTGTCCACATCGATCGCTGTGAGACCCCATCCACGCTGCGCATCCTTTATTGGCAGCGGAACGCGCTCAAACCTCTTGCCATCCACATTGCGCCACAAGCTAACGCCAGGAGCCCCCGCATGGGTGACCGCGATATCCATCCAGCCGTCTTTGTTGAAGTCCAGAACGGAAACACCCACGGTCGGGGCAAGACCGGCGTCGTCATACACTGGCGTCCCTTTAAATTTTCCTTCCCGAGGATTGAAGAACACGACCGGCGACTTGGTTGAACCCGCAACCACCAGGTCCACGGCACGATCATTGTTGATGTCCGACAGGACTGCTCCGGTGGTCTCACCTTCACCGGCCAGGCCGCTCTGCTCCGTCCAATCCGTAAACGTCTTGTTGCCGTTGTTGCGCCACAGTACATTCGGTCCGGAAGCGGGCTTGCCGTCCGCTCCAACGCCCGGTTTTCCTGTAACGAACAGGTCGAGATCGCCATCATGGTCGTAGTCGACGAACGTTAACCCCGCAGGCTGATTCCGGGGCTCAATCCCGGCCTGCTTCGTAACATCGGTAAAGTGACCATGGCCCTCGTTTCTGTAAAGCAGAACTCGATCGCTGAGAGCAACGGCGAGATCCGGCAGGCCGTCGTTGTCGAAATCCCCAACCGCGCAGGCCACGCCGGACCCGCTCACTGCCAGCCCCAACTCTTTGGACGCGAGCTCAGAGAATTTGCCACTTCCATTGTTGCGAAATACGCGAATCGCCTGCTCCCCCGATGACGGCAGCACAAAGTCCGCGACTCCGTCTCCATCTACGTCCAGAAAACAAACTCCGCCGGTC
This sequence comes from Acidisarcina sp., assembly GCA_035539175.1. Lineage (NCBI taxonomy): Bacteria > Pseudomonadati > Acidobacteriota > Terriglobia > Terriglobales > Acidobacteriaceae > Acidisarcina > Acidisarcina sp. Next base: position 40,046 of record DATLIY010000001.1, read on the forward strand.
TTCTGCTGCGCCTTCGCAGTGGCCCCAACAGGCTGCGCCACAAATGTGATCGGGTTCATCGCCAACACCTTCGGCTCCGGCGTGAAAACGTCCGCGGCCTTGGCATAGCGTCCTTCCTCTCCATAGGTATGCGTAATGGGTGCAGAGATCTTGTCGCGCGAGAGGTGCTCAAAACGCTGAAAGTGCGTGCGCGCCTCATCCGGTTTGCCTGAGCGTTGCATGGCTCTTGCCAAACCGAACTCCGACGAAGTATGGAGAGGATTCAATGCCAGCGCACTTTGAAATTCAGTGATCGCTTTCTCGAACTCCTTCATCTCCAGATAAGACGACCCTAGAAAGTAATGCGCATCCGGGTTCGAAGGGACCATCTGAACCACGCGTTCAAACCGCTCGGCACTTTCGCTGCTCTTGCCTTGTGCATGCGCGGCCAGCCCCAGGCAGTACCACACCGCCGGGTTCTTCGGATCCTTGGCGGCGGCCTCTTCAAAAGCCTGCTCCGCCTCCGGCATCTTGTTCAGATAGAGAAGCGCGATTCCCTTGTTAAGAACTGCCGTCACCAACGTCGGGTCCGTAAGATAGGCGGCGCTGAACTGGTCCACCGCTTTCTGAGTGAGCTGCTGGTTCATGTATGCCACGCCAAGGTTGTTTTCCCGCGCAGCCTTTGCACGAACCCCGGGCGCATCCGCTGCATGCGCTGCCGCTGTAAGCAACAAAAGACCACTCACGACAACCAACCGACCGACTCCAGAACTGGAAGCCACGAACCGCGATAGAAGGGACATGGCTCGAATTATAAGGGCTTTGCGGGAGAAGAATTCTCTGGGTTGAGCTGAACCGCGGGTTTTGATGGGAGCAAAGCCCGGAATCATGATCCGGGCTCTATTCCCGTATGTAGTTCCTATGCTGCTCCACCTGTCCTGTGCCATTGCAGCAGGCGACCGGAACGCGACGAAAGATGATTTGTTAGAGAACCGGAATCAGAAGTTCCTGCCCAACCTTTACCAGATCCGGGTTCGCCATGCCATTCGCCTCGGCGATCTTCTGATAGTGGTTGGCGGTCCCATAGAAGTGCTTGCTGATATGCGACAGGTTATCGCCGGGCTGAACCGTATAGGACTGGTCGCCTGATCCAGCGGTGATGATCTCGTGGTGAAGATCGGCAAACTGCGGATCCACGGATTTAATGGAATCCCAAACCCGGTTGGCGATCACCTGAGAAGGCACAGTAGCCTTCAGGTGTAGTTGTTCGCCATCCAAGCTAACATCGTCGAGCGTGGCGCCATCGCTCGCAAACTCCTGGATTGTTGCAATCACGGGTGCATACTTCTGTTTCAACTGCTCCAGATCAGCCATTCTTCCTCCAACGGTACTTTTGCTAAATTCTCAGAGCCGCCGGTGGAAGAGAGGGTTGCCATACCTGAATAAAAATTCATCGGTGTCAGGCGATACAGGGATTGTCCAAAAGCGGGCCTCAATGCTTCCGCGGAAGCTTTCGCGAAGGCGCTGCCGTCAAGTCCAGCAGGCGCCCGCCCAAACTCCGCGAATCGCGTACCGAAAGATGGGTCCCTCGCATGACCTCTATGGCTGGATAAGCCGGTCTTGAAGCCTCCCCCTCAAAGCCATCGATCGTGAGACCATGAAAGCCATCGACGCGCACGGCCGAGCGGTAGAACTCCGGAAATGCCCCCTCCCAGTGCACCTGAAGATTATGGAAGGACAGCCCATTTACGTTGTGCGCCTGCACCGCTGAGAGGTCCTGGCGAGTCAGGCCAAGATCCTTTGGCGTTGTTGGCTGCAGATCGAGATTCCCTCCCATCACAGCTAACAGAGGGCCAGCCTGCATGGTGAGCGTCAAGTCGCGAAACTCCACATCCTCAATATGGCCGGGGTCCAGGCTGTAAAGAACCACCGGAGACTGACTCTTCGCGATCACCCTGCTGAAGCGCACATGACGCACATAGCCCATGGTGTTCGAGTCGGGCCACGGGGCATAAGCCCAGCGAGCCACCGTGATCGAAACCGGCTCTCCCGATCCCCACCATGGTCCGTCGATCAACCGCGTTTCGCTGACGACGTTCGAGAAGATCAGGTTCTCTATCGTCTCCCCTGCCCTCGACTGGATGTTGATACCGCGGTTGCTGTCGCGGATGACGATATTGTTGAAGGTCAGATTCCGAACATCCTTGGCAGCCGGTCCAATGCGGATTGCAGCTGACCGGCTGCACAGAATGACATTGGATACAGTAATGTTCTCCGCTGGCTCCTGGCACCAGCCATCCGCACATGGACCGCCCACCACTAGTGCGTCATCGCCTGCTTCCAGCGACGAATTAGCAACTGTGGCATTTCGCGATGCCGAAATATCCAGGGCGTCATTATTCGGAATCAGCAGGTTGTTCCGCACATCCAGCCCGCTCACGGAGATGTGATCGCTGCACATCAACTTGACGCCCCAATTCGGACTATCGACAACATGGAGATCGCGCACAACGACGCCATCGGAATGCAAAATAAGCACCAGTACGCCGGGCCGGGGACGCATATGGAGAGGCCCCTCGCGCGCCTCGCCCATTCGGGAGACGAGCGTCTCCCCCTGCCGCGTCTTTGCCGGGTCAAAGTAGGGATCGAAGGGTGCCGGATTCGGATCCACAAAGGCACGGCCATTTCCGTCAATCGTGCCCTCGCCGAGAATCGCAATATTGTGCGCATGTTCGGCCACAATCAGGGCTGTGTCGCGGCCCTCCGAGGCTCGATCCAGGCGAGGATAGTCTTCCAGATTCTCACTGCCCAGTATGGTCGAGCCCGGCTCCAGCTTCAGAGTGATGTTGTCCAGCAGGCGGATCGTCCCGGTGCGATAGGTTCCCGCATCTACCACCACCGCTCCCCCGCCATGCGAGTGGCAATCCTCTATGGCTGCGTTGATCGACCGCGTATCCAGCGTGTGTCCATCGCCCACCGCTCCATACGACCGAACATGGCAATCTGCCGCCACTCGCGCAGGCTCTGCCACTTGCGCATGCATCGAGGATGAGGCGCAGAAGCAGGCCACGCAGGCAGCCACAACCAGCTTGCAGGAAATAAAAGATCGAGGGGAAATTCGCGGCATGGGCACAGCCGCATTCTACACATGGCGGACAGCCACATTCGCAAGCTCGTAGAGTACACTTGCTGGTCAACGCACATGGTCGGGATTGCCGCTGTGTAAAGGGCAGATCCTGTCCGCTATTCCCTTTCACCGGTATTGGAGCTTTCATGGTGTCGAAGAATTCGTCTCAGTTTTTACCTGTCCGCTGGCTGCACCGCATGGCTTTGTTTGCCTCGATTTTTCTGGTGCTTCTCGTTGTTTCTACAGCGCATGCGCAGCAGATATACCATCCATCTGCGGACCCCAAGGCAGTAGTTATCGACGGCCACGCGCGATTTACCGTGCTGACCCCTCAGTTGATCCGCCTGGAGTGGAGTGAGGATGGAAAGTTTGAAGATCGGCCATCCTTCGTGGTTCTGAATCGGCAGCTTCCCGTTCCGGCATTTCAGCACTCGACCGACGGGCAGGACCTGATTCTCAAGACCAGCACGCTGGAACTGCGCTACCGCAAGGACTCCGGAAAATTCACGCCGGAGAATCTCACTATCCGCTTCCAACTGGATGGCTCCGCCCACACGTGGCAGCCGGGAGCGGCAACCACGGGCAACCTGCTGGGCACCTATCGCACGCTCGATGGAGCACGAGGCTATTCCGTCAAGCTGGAGCAGGGATTGGTATCTCGCGACGGGTGGGCGGTGATCGATGACAGCCAGTCTCCGCTCTTCGACTCCGCGGATTTTCGCTTTCAGGGGCCGGACAGCGTCTGGCCATGGGTGGTGGAGCGCTCTCCGGGAGATCGCCAGGACTGGTATTTCCTCGGCTACGGGCATGACTTCAAACAGGCGCTCGGGGACTACACACGCATCAGCGGAAAGATTCCCATGCCCCCTCGTTTCGCCTTCGGCACCTGGTGGTCGCGCTATTGGGACTATTCCGATGCGGAGTTGAAGGATCTCGTCACGCAATTCCACCAGAACAAGGTTCCGCTCGATGTTCTGGTGATCGACATGGGCTGGCATCTCTCTCCGGAGGCAATTAAGGCAAAGGGCTTTGAAATCCCAGCGGACAACAAGGATCAATCCGGGCACAGTGTCGGCTGGTCTGGCTATACCTGGAACCCGAAATATTTTCCTGATCCCGACAGCTTTCTCGCATGGGTGCACCAGCAGGGCCTGAAGGCTACGCTCAACCTGCATCCCGCCTCAGGCGTGCAACCGTGGGAGAATCAATACCCCGCGATGGCCACGGCGATGGGGATCGACCCTTCCACCAAGAAATATGTGCCCTTCGACATCACGAACAAGAAGTTCGCGACCAACTATTTGAACCTGCTCCATCATCCGCTGGAGAAACAAGGCATCGACTTCTGGTGGCTTGACTGGCAGCAGGAGATGACCACGCAGCTCGCCCACGTAAACCCGACCTTCTGGCTGAACTACGTTCACTTCAGCGATCAGGAACGGGAGGGTAAGCGCCCCCTCATCTTTCATCGCTGGGGCGGACTGGGCAATCATCGCTACGAAATCGGATTCTCCGGAGACACGTTCTCCGTATGGGAGTCCCTCGCCTTCCAGCCCTACTTCACCGCGACAGCAGCCAACGTTGGCTATGACTACTGGAGCCACGATATCGGTGGACACATGCCGGGTGCTGTCGATGGCGAACTCTACTCCCGCTGGATTCAGTTCGGGGCCTTCTCTCCGATTCTGCGAACCCACACCACCAAAAACCCGGAGGCGGAGCGCCGGATCTGGGCCTATCCTGAGCCTTACGCAAAGATCATGCGCGACACATTCGTTCTCCGCTATGCCATGCAGCCTTACATCTACACGGAATCACGGAAAACCTATGACACGGGCGTGGCTTTCTTCCGGCCTCTCTATTACGACTATCCGGAGGCCAGGGAAGCCTACGACCAGAAGGGCGAATACATCTTCGGCGACAACATGATCGTCGCTCCGATCGTCGCTCCCGCAGACGCCACAACCCACCTGTCCACCAAGTCTGTCTGGCTGCCCAGGGGCGAGTGGATCGAGTGGTTCACCGGCAAAGAACTGACCGGTCCCGGTAACTTCGAACGCACATTTACCGAGGCACAGATCCCCGTCTACATCAAGGCGGGCTCCATCCTGCCGCAGCAACCGGAGATGAGCTATACCGGCGAGAAGCCCGTCGACCCGCTGATTCTTGAAGTATTCCCCTTCGGCAAGGACCAGCACAGCAGCAGCTACCAGATCTACGAGGATTCCAGCATAGGAGAGAACTACACCCGCGGCGAATTCGCACGGACAAACGTCGAGGTCAGGCGCGAGACGGCGAAGAAATTCCACGTAACCGTCGCCCCCGCGGAAGGGACCTACCCCGGTATGCTGACGCAGCGCAGCTATGAGGTGCGGCTGTGGTCCTCGGCAGAACCCACCAGCGTCTTACTTGACGGCAAAAAGCTGGCCGCCTCCACCGATGCACAATCGGCAGGATGGCGCTATGACAAGGAGAAGGCACAGGTCATCGTGCGTACGCCCAGCCGCTCCGTGCATCAGAAAACCGATGTCTCCATCCAGTTGGCGCACGAACCAAGTGCACCGGAAAAACCATAACTCAGCAGACCACCATACAAGGAAGAGGCCTGGCATTTTCGCCAGGCCTCTTCCTTGTATGCCTTAGGTCGCAGCTTCCGTCGTATCACTTGAAAATCGTGTGCGGAATCAGCTTCCAGTAATCCTCCTGATTCGCATCGTCCATACACGCCTGGATGATCTTGCGGCCCAGTGGGTCGAGATCCGGAGTGAGGTATGGCTTCAATTCACGTTTGAAAAACTCACGCCACTGCCGCGCGCCTTCTTCGTACACCTCCGCGCCACCCTGTAGCTGGCTTTCCACATGCAGAAAGACAGGAGGAATCAGGGATCCCTCCACGCGAATCTGCTGCGGCGCATACCCTAGGAGCGGGCAGGTGCACTCCGTCAACTGATCCCGTTGGAAGCGTGCACTGCCGCGCCGGGCCAGGTATTCGCGAGCGATCCACTCCCCCATAAAGCCAACCCGCCATGCTCCGATGTACTGGTTCGGAATCAGCACATGACGAGTCTCGGTGTTTTCGACGATCTGCTCCAGCAGCAGGTTCGCCTGATCCACGCGGCGGCCGGTGCAGAAAGCCCAATACGACCCCACACCCTCCGACTGCATGCCCTTCGAATCCTGAATGCTGGGATTAGCGTGGCCCCGCGGAGCAGCCAGCCTCCACAGCCATGCCAGCGCTGGGCTCAGAATATGCAGCATCCCGATGATGCCGTAGAGACGGCTCTCCTTATGCGTTGGTGGGCAACGAACGCCAAAGCTGCGAATGTTCACCGCGACCGGTCCCTGGCTCACATCGGGAATCAGGTCTCGCGGAATAATCACTCGGGGATTGGTGCAGAGCTTACCCGGCGCGTCTTCGATATGCTCCCATGTCAGGCATCCGCCGCCGGGAACGATGTAGTGATTTAGGAAGATCAACGGCTTCGGCGGAGAGATGCAAAGACGCTCCAGCTTCGGATCGGTGCCGTACTTCTTGATGTGGTCCACGCGCACAAACCAGCCGTTCTCCGCGTCGCGGATATTCAGCTTCGTCTGACCTTCGTTGTAATGCGGATGCGCACAGGCCATATCGTCGGCCATGGGATTCAGATGGCAAGCCTGCGGCAGCACCAGCGTACGTTCCTCGCCCGTGACCACGTTCTTGCCCAGCAGCAGACGGCCATCCTCCATGCGGTGGATGTGCTCGGTCATCTCGCTCTTGCCTCCCCCGGAGGCGCCTTCGTGCATAATCACGATCTCGTTGTCATACGGCGTAACGACCCCCACCGCCGCGCAGTGATTCGTCGTCCAGCCCTCGCGCTCGCCAATGTCCAGCAGGATCGAGTAGACGCCCTTCTTCGCGCTTGGCCCGGGGTAAAGGTTATAGGCGTAGATCTCCTGATGCGTCTGCGTGCGGAAATGCACGACCACCTGTTTGCCATCGAAGTGGGTATGCCGGAAGGGAGGCGCAACAAAGAGCACTCCGCCGTTCAGTCGAAAATCCGCCGGCACCTCGTTCCCCGGAATCATGCCCTGCAGATCCGCCAATGCACCGGCAAAGAAGCCCGCCTGACGGGGAATAATCAGCAGGGAGCCGTACCGCAGATCGTCCGGTCCGGCGTAAAACGGAGTCACAATCAGTTCCTGCGTCTTCAGCCAGCCAAGGGTCTTCTGGCGTGTCAGGTCAAATGGCTCTCCAAACCTCTGCTGGTAGGTCGGCTTATCCGTGGGCAGCGTGTCGCCGATGACCATGGCATCCGGATCGCGACGACGCATGCGCGGATCTGGAAAGTTCACTGCCAGGCCATTGCGGGCCTTGGTTACCACTGCCTCAACCACGGGCCCTACGCCAGGAACGTCGAAGGCAGCCTCAAACTCCCCCATGTCCTCGCGATTGCCGATGTTCCAATCGGTCGTTCCGGTCTCGCGGCCCAATGCCCAATCGAGCAGATCCTCCCGAGTATTCGGCACGAACAGTTCCGGCGCCGCGCTCAGAACCTCGATCACGTGCGCTGGCAAGCCCAGCGTGGGCCAGTCAGCTTTAAAGTTGATGGTTTTGCTTGAAATGGTAGGCATATCTTATCTTCTCAAATATTCCGCTGTCACGTCTTCAAATTCCGCTGCCGCTGCCGTGACGAGAGGCATCACAGATCCGCGATCCTCCCCAACTTCCCTTTTCTGAGTTGGCGTTCCTCGAAGTGTGGGCTCACCCGGCATCACGCATTCCTTGACTGGCAGGAACAGAATTGTGAGAATCATGATCTACAGGATGGCGGCATGCAGAGAGAGCCTGCCACCACTAAAATCTGCATCTCAACAGCAAGATGCACACCCACTGCCTTGAAGTAATGATCCATCAGATTTAAACCGCCAGCCATGGTGGCCGGGCGAATCCCACATCCACCCGTAGAGCTCCGCCTTACGGGCTGACAGGAAGAATGATCAGGGCCAGTGGTGTAGCTCAGAGCGATGCTTTAGTGCACCAGTGCGAGCGAATGCAAGTCCTTTCGTAGCCTGACAAGTACAACCGATGACGGCAGATCCGAGCACGACGTGCCGCGCGGAAGGAGCTATGGAAAATAAGAAGTCTGCATTTCGACCGGATATTGAAGGCTTGCGGGCTGTCGCAGTTCTGCTGGTCATTGCCTATCACGCAAAAGTTCTTGCATGCAAAGGCGGTTTTATAGGGGTCGACGTATTCTTTGTGCTCTCGGGATACCTGATCACTGGCCTCTTGATCGATGAAGTCGTTCGCAGCAGAACCATCCATCTGGTTCAGTTCTATGCCCGGCGAATCCGCCGCTTATTGCCTGCGTCGGTAGTGATGCTCGCCGCTACGATGCTCGCCGTATGCTTCATCCTGCCACCATTCGAGCAGTGGATACTGTCGCGATCCGCCCTTGCGACCTTCGCGTATCTGAGCAATGTATATTTTGTCCATTTAAGCAACGACTACTTTGCAGGGGATACCGCCGGAAATCCGCTTCTTCATACGTGGTCCCTTGCCGTGGAGGAGCAGTTCTATTTCGCCTGGCCAATTCTGATCCTGCTCGCCTTCCGGCTACGGCCTTCGCGGAAAGTTGCCTGTGTGGTGATGGCGGTCATCGGGGTGCTCTCATTCGCGGCCTCGGTGTGGCTAAGCCAAACGAACCGGCCCTTGGCGTTCTTTCTCATGCCACTCCGAGCCTGGGAATTTGCAATCGGCGGTCTGGCGAGCCAGATTCCGATGGAAAGAATTCGGAGCCGTCCCCAGTTAATGCGTGTCCTGGGGTGGGGCGGCCTGGCGATGGTTCTCTTCTCGGGCTTCGTACTGAGCCCTGTAGGTTTTCCGGGGACGAAGGTCCTGCTTCCGGTTCTCGGTAGCACGGCGATATTAATCGCAGGTCTGGGAGGAGGTCGCGCCAGCGTGAGCAGCGTCCTCGGTACCAGCCCCTTGCAGTATCTTGGTCAGCGATCCTATGTGCTTTATCTCTGGCACTGGCCTCTGCTTGCCCTGGTCGCAGTTCTGGCGCAGCCATTCTCTCTGCGGCTCAGGCTGCTTTGCGTCCTGGTCTCTCTGATACTGGCAGAGCTGACCCATCGATTGATCGAGAACCCCATCCGATTTAATACCTATCTGCAGAGACATGCGCAGCTCTGCATCGGAGCCGCGGTGATGATCATGCTGATAGGAGTGGGAACAACTTCAGTATGGAGATCCTGGGCCAAACAGTCGCCGAGTTACGCGAAATATGAAAAGGTAATCTCCGACATTCCGGAAGATGCGATGACCGGATGCCTGATTGGCTATGGAGAATCGGCGCCCCACGAATGCGATTTCGGAAGCAGCCACCCCTCCAAAACCGTAGTTCTTTTTGGCGATTCACACATCGAGCAGTGGATGCCTGCATTTCAGGAAATCGCGAATCAGAAAAAATGGAGAGTGATTCTGATGGTTAAGTCTTCCTGCCCCGCGTTGGCGATCTCTGTCTCGATACAACAGGCAAGCGTTGAAGATCGTACCTGCCGTACCTGGCGCGAGTTGGCGATAGCTCGCATCCAGAAATTACATCCGACTGCCGTCATCCTTTCGAATGCGAGCAACTATAAAGAGGTGGGTCGACCCGATGTGGCACAGTCCCCCAAGGAGTGGAGCGCTGGCGCCCGCCAAACATTCACCAGTCTGCGTGCAGTGGAATTTCCGCTTGTCTTTTTGAGGGATACGCCGTTGCCTGGCTATGACGTGGCACAATGCCTCTTGCGCGCGGACTGGAACAGTGTGCAGCAATGCCCAGCTTTACTCAGAAGCACAGCCTTGCAGGATGATGTCTATCGTGCCCAGGTAAGCGGCGCACAGGGTATACCCAATGTTGCCTTCGTTGATCTGTCGAACCAGATATGCGGTGATGTTTACTGTGACATCATGCAGGGTCAAAGCATCCTTTATCGAGACAGCAACCATATGACCGCGAGCTTCCTGCGCGGGCTCTCAACCGATCTCTACAAAGAACTCGTACGTGCTGCACCCGTGCTGGCGAGTTGAACTTCCGGATCTCCTGACGCCATCGTTCGCAAGGCACGTCAGCTGGCACCTCAGCCGCCACGTCAGCTAAGGTGTTGCGCTGTGTGGCGTGGCCGGACTGGCCATGCTCACCTGTTATTCTAAGGGCATTGATGCAATGAAAAAACCGGGCCGGACGTCATTGGAATCGCCTGCTCCAACCTTTGTTTTGAGGAAATCATGGCCGCACTGATCGACGCCATCGCTGTAAAACGCAAGATGTTTTTCGAAATCGAAAATACCCCCTTCCTGTGTCTGGAGTCAGACGTTTCCACCCCCACGGCACGGGGCGCCCAGACGCTGGTTCGCCTGAAGATGCGCAACCTCCTTACCAATGCGGTCTTCGATAAGACCTTCAAGGCCAGCGACAAGTTCAAGGAGCCGGACCTGCAGATGGTCCCCGCATCCTACTTGTACCGCGACGGATCCGGTTCCCACTTCCTGGACCAGGAAACCTTTGAGACGCTCACCCTCTCTGAAGAGATGCTCGGCGACGCGATGGACTTCCTCGTGGAGGGAGCCGTCATCGAACTGCATAAGTACAACGGCAACCCCATCGGATTACAACTGCCGCCTCAGGTGGAGTTGACCGTCACCTACACGGAACCCGGCACACGCGGCGACACCGCAAGCGGCAATGTGACCAAACCCGCCAAGCTCGAAACCGGCATCGAAATCCGCGTTCCTCCCTTCATCAAAGAGGGAGAAAGAATCAAGGTCTCCACAGAAACCCGGGAATTCGCCGGCCGCGCCTGAATCGCAAAGGTCTGGGCGCTCCCTGCCCAGACCAAAGTCATCCCAGACAGATCCATACGCCGTGGCAGGCAACCATCGGGTTGCATCGAAAGCCACATTCCACGGCCTTTGCACGTTGATCGTCATGGGTAGTCATCCTGAGCCGGTTGCCATCCTGAGCGCAGTCATCCTGAGCACCAAGGATTGTCATCCTGAGCGCAGCGAAGGATCTATATTTGGAGGGATTTGGTAGCGGCATCGGGGATCGAACCCGAACTCTCTGCCTTGAGAGGGCAGCGTGTTAACCAATTACACCATGCCGCCGTGCCGTGGTGGGGACAGCGTTTGTCAGCGTACAGCGCCAACTTTTCGAGTATATCAAGGTTACCGGGAAATGAGAATCGAGGTCAGTTACTCGGATTGAGAATCGCAGCCTCTGACGTTCTCTCTCCACTCCGCAATTCTTAAATCCCCAGCTTCTTCACTTCGTCGTTGTAGTACTTGCGGTACAGAATGTCCCACTCCTGGCTGCCTTCAGGAATGATCCTGCGCTGAGAGGCGATCTTTTGCCGAGCTGCAAGATCAATCTTCGTCTCCTCCGTCAGCAGGTTCTCTAGAATCTTGCGAGCCTCCTGCCGGATCGTGTTGCGATCCTCAAGAAAGTCGCACTCGTCGGTTTCCGCCAGGGTATCGGCCACAACGTGGGCCATCTTGTTCAGCTTATCGCGGGAGATTCTCACAGGACCGCCTTGTATTTCTTGGCCAGCTCCAGCTTGACCTTCTTGAACATTTCGGCATAACTTGCGCCGGTCCGGTTCATCTCGTCCTGGTACGCATCCAGGATCACACGCACTTCCTCGTTAATCCGATCTTCCAGAGTCAGTTCCTCCAGCAGACCGTTCAGGACGTGCTCCTCGACCGCGGCAAGCTTATCGCTTCGGATCATCTTGGCATCGACAAGATGTTTCACCGTTTGCCGAGCCAGATAACCGACGTATTCTCTTGAGAAAATCATTGATCTTCTTGAAAATATAGCACACACGACTCGTATCTTCGGTGCTTTAGGCCACCCGTGCTAGCGGCCTTTCTGCGGCCCCGGCCGATGAGGACATTGGGCGGTATTGATGCAGCTCTCCGGCAAGCGCAGTCGCTCGACCACGCGCCCGCCTACCAGGTGTTCCCTCACAATCTCGTCCACATCCTCCGGCTTCACAAAGCCGTACCAGACCTGCTCCGGATACACAACCACCGTTGGTCCATGCTCGCACTGGTCGAGACAGCCGGATTTATTGGCCCGGACCCGTCCTTTCAGCCCGATTGCGTCGATCTTTTGCTTGAAAAGCAGGTGCAGTTCGCTCTTGCCGTTCACTGTGCAGGACGGTCGTGCGCTCCCCGGCTCGCGATGATTTGTACAGACGAAAACATGCCGCTCAAAATTTGCCAAGTATTCCATTTCTCCTTATGTCCATCCTAATTCATGCTGTGGTCCCTGCTCCGCTCTCCTCCGTGCCCTTTCCTGATGGAAGCTCCGCTGTTTTGCGCTTCAGCCCTAAAACAACTCCTCCTTCACGCCCAAATGGGAACGCGAAGGAGGAGTTGTCATTTGGCGCAGAATCAGCGTCTTGAGTTGCTGGAAACTACCACATCAGCTTCAGGGCCAACTGCATCTGACGAGGCAGATTGCTCTGTCCCCACGATCCCCTCTGGATGGTTCCGAAGTTAGGATCATTGGCGCTTCCGGTGTAGTTTTCCTGCCATAGCGGATGATTGAGAACATTGAAAGCTTCCAGCCTGAACTGAAGCTTTATATTCTCGACGATTGCGAAGTTCTTGGAGAGGTTCGCGTCGAACTGGTGATTGTTCGGCACACGGATTCCGGTATCGACCGTATTTGTGTGGGCACCGTACTCCGGAACCTGCATGAAGTCATAGTGACCGCAGCCCTTTGAATAAGACATGGGTTGAATCGACCAGCTACCTGACTTGTCTCGGGCATACTTCGCAACGCAAGGCTCCACGCCACGAATATATCCTGTCGAAGGATCTACCTTTCGTGGTACCCATGCATTGTGGATGTACTGCTCAGAAGGATTGCCCGGCACCCTCCAAGGCCAGCCAGTCTCATAGACATAGAGACTGCCCAGTTCCCATCCGCCGATAGCCGTGTCTACCAGGCGATTCGAGCTGCCGAGGAACTTGCGTCCGCGACCGACTGGCAGCAGATACACCCCGGAGATCGTAATACGATGCGTTCTGTCGTTGCCGCTAATGGCTCTGTAAGGGATGCGATATACCTTATCAGCAAACCCACCCGCTTGCATCGCCTTCGACCAGGTCCATGTGCCATGCAAAGTCAGCGAGTCGCTCCACTTGTGCATAGCCGTAACCTGCAACGAATTGAACCACGACGTACCATCATTCAACTGCCACTCAAGAATGTCGCCAAACGCGGCGTACGGCCGGATTAAGTTTCCACCCTGAATGGTTTTTGCTGTGTAGTAGCTTGTTCCCTCAAATCCCGCTACGTGGTAGAAGGGATTGGTCGGGTAATCGTTGTCGCATATGCTCGGATCGCCACCCATCTGAACATTGCACTTCTTGTAATACTCTAAAGATTGGTGATTGATGTTGTCGTTGCTGTCATCGTTGTACGTCTTACTTCCGACGTAGCTGACTTCAACAGTATCGTGGCTGAGAAACTGCCGCTGGAATCCTAGAGAATAGCTCCAAAAGGCAGGTGCTTTGTAATGCGGATTGATGAACCACGGCCCCTGTCCCAGACCGGTGAGCATACCCTGCGACGAACCCTTGGGCTGCACAACTGTCGGGAACGGGTTAGATAGGCTCTGGTATGGGTGCTTCCCTCCATCAAGTGTGGCGTCATAGTTCGTTTGCGCATACCAGCCTAACTGGTTTCCTCCCGGGGTGGGATTCCTAAACATCTCTCCAAAACCGCCACGAAAGACGGTCTTGTCGTCGATAGCATAGGCAAACCCAACGCGAGGCTGAATGTTGGTCTTGACCACAGGATAGAGCGAGCGGGGATTGCCATTCACACCCATGAAGGTAACCCCGCCCTTCACCACTCCGCCCGGAAGCGCTGCAGAGTTCACGAGCGAATTTACCGGATTTGTAGCGTTCATATCGAACGCATAGTCCGACCGGTTGTGGCGCTCCAGTTGAGGTCCGTTCAGGTCGTAACGAATGCCAAGGTTCAGCGTGAGCCTCGGTGTTACCTTCCAGTCATCCTGGACGAAAGGAGCGTAGTAGTGCTGCGACCAGAAGGCTTGGGGCTGAATTGTCTCGTTACCCGAGGTAGCAGTACCCAGCAGCATCGAAGCAATTGAGTTTCCGCTATCCTGCGTCCAGAGCCAGCCAATATAGTTGGACTGAGTCCACTGCCGGTCTGTCCAGAAATATGGACCACCATAGACATCGACATTGGCTGACTGCAGAAGCCTCATATCAAGGCCAGCATGTAATGTGTGTCTACCCTTGATCCAGGTAACGCTGGGGAAGAGGTTCATAGAGTTGCCAACGGTGCTGGAACCACCGCTGTTGCCCAGGCTGGAAAACTCACTGATGTCCAGCTTGGGGAAGTGATTGCTGGTTACGCCAAACTGCGAAACCTGCGCCCCGGTCCAACCAAGCGAGGTTTGATTAAAGCCAGTCGGTCCATCGAACCAATAATCATTTCTCGCGGTAACGGATGCGCGGAAATCGAGCAATAAGGTGGGAGAAAAGGTATGCACCCACTCCGTAGCAAAGGTGTGGCTTCGCTCTCCATGGGGTTCTGCACCCTGATTCGTTGCACCAGGCATGCCGTTCAGGCTTCTCAACTCGATACGCTCCCAGTAGCCATAGCGAAGGGAGAACCTATCTTTGCTGGTGAAGTTCTGATCCCACTTACGTAAGCGTTTGGTCTGAGCCGTCTTGACAGTTAGATTTTTGACTATCGTGTCCACAAGTCGCGACGTGTGGACACAACTAGGCGTTGACCGTATCGATTTGGATGTTCCAGGGCAGGAGGTCTTCGATGCGGTTGATCGG
>DATLIY010000002.1 GCA_035539175.1 Acidisarcina sp.
GGCCTTGAGTGGATTGCAGCAGCCGAGCGTGCCGCGCTGGCCCTCGATAGGCAGTGGACGAAAGAAGATGGCTTTGCTGGCGCTGGCGATGCTGATGCTGACGTTCACACCAGCTCCGGTGGCGAATAAGTCGTTTCCGCAGGTGGCGCGGGAGTTCAAGAGCGGGAATCGCTAGGGGTGACGAGAGAGCTGGGATAGTGAGGGCCTTCGCCTGTTTTCGCCAAGAATCGCTTAACGAAGAGCCGCCTCCCCGTATAAGCTATTGTCATGCATGCGCTTAGAAATTGCGCGCTCGCAATTTTGCTGCTCATTGCGCCGCACGCACTTCATGGAGATTGCAACGCAGCGGGTGCTCCATCCTTCGCCCACTTTCCGGCAAAGCAGGTCTACACCGGAAAACCGCATGCGCCAATAATCAGGACAAAACTAGAGCACGACTTCAGAACCGTAATCCGCAAAGCCGCAAAGAATCCGGTTGATTTTGCCGGACATTTCATAATCGGGAGATGGGGCTGCGGAAGCGGTTGCATGGAGTTCGTCGTCATCGATGCTGTGACCGGCCGAGTGTACGATCCGCCCATTCAAGACGTGTCGTTCCACTATCCGTCCCGAGATGACTTTGACCCTCAAGGCGGCTGGTCATGCCGCGAGAACTTTCTCACTCACAATGCACAGAGCAGGTTGCTGATTGTCGAAGGCTGTCTGAACGGTGAGGCGGGTCGTCCAAGATGCGGTCGATCTTACTTTGTAATGGGGTCCGGAGGCCTGAAGCAGTTGTATTTTGATCCTGACCTAATGCCAGACGGTACGATCGCACCACCTTAACTAGCAATATATCGCCAAGTATCTCGCTACCACGAAAAACGCAACGACTAGGAGAGTTATAGAGTTCTCCGGCTGGCTGCACCCCACATTCGCAAAAAGAAGGCGGATGTGGGCCACCTGTGGGAAGCGCTGGCCGAAGCTAGACGCGGCTGCGCATATGAATTTCCGCGCCCCTGCGCTTGAAGTGGACTTCATCCATCAGGTGATTGATGAGGTAGATGCCGCGCCCATGATTCTCATAAAGGTGCTGGCCTTCGGTGGGATCGGGGATGAGATTGGCGTCAAATCCCGGGCCGGGATCGCGGACAACGATAAGCACGCTGCGGTCGTCTTCAAAGATCACCGAACACTGTACATACAACTTGGGGTCGCCCGAGCAGCCATGCTTGATGGCGTTTGCCAGAGCCTCGCGCAGGGCAGTCTCGATGGCCATTTCCTTGGATTTTGCGTGCCGCCGGACGGCTGTCATAACAGACTCGACGAGCGGGGAGATCGCAGAAACCCGCGCCGGAATCGTCAAATCCAGCTTCAGCGAAAAGTTGCGGGAACTCGCCCCCTGGCCTGCGGCAGCTACATCGGTGGGCGCGTGCGTACGGGATGACAAAGCGGGCTCCAAATCAACTGCTTTTATTGTCTCAGGCCGTTGGTTCTTTTGCTAATAGGTAAAAACCCGTAATGCCGGAAAAAGTTAGCCCATAA
>DATLIY010000003.1 GCA_035539175.1 Acidisarcina sp.
GTTCCTGATGCCGATTGAGGATATTTTCTCGATCTCGGGTCGTGGCACGGTGGTGACGGGCCGCATCGAGCGTGGCAAGGTGAAGGTGGGCGAGGAAGCGGAGATTGTGGGCTTCCGCGAGACGCGCAAGACGGTAGTGACCGGCGTGGAGATGTTCAAGAAGCAGCTGGACGAGGGCATGGCGGGCGACAACGCGGGACTTCTGCTGCGCGGTATTGCGAAGGAAGACGTGGAGCGCGGCATGGTTCTGGCCAAGCCGGGTTCGATTACGCCACACACCAAGTTCAAGGGCGAAGTGTACGTGCTGTCGAAGGAAGAGGGTGGACGTCATACTCCATTCTTTAATGGCTATCGTCCTCAGTTCTACTTCCGCACGACGGATGTGACGGGCACGGCGAAGCTTCCGGAAGGCACGGAGATGGTGATGCCGGGCGACAATGTGCAGTTGGAGATTGAGCTGCATACCCCGGTGGCCATGGAGAAGGGTCTGCGCTTTGCTATCCGCGAAGGCGGGCGCACGGTCGGCGCCGGTACCATCGCCGAGATTATTAAGTAAACGGAAATACAAATATCCATCCAGGAGAGCCTGAAAGGGCTCCCCTGGAATGAAAGAACACAACGATGGTAGGACAAAGAATTCGAATCCGGCTCAAGGCTTACGACTATCGAGTGCTCGATACCTCTACCGGCGAAATCGTCGACACGGCGAAGCGCACGGGTGCTCAGGTCGCAGGACCTATTCCGTTGCCGACAGTGAAGAATAAGTATTGCGTGCTGCGTTCCCCGCACGTGGATAAGAAGTCGCGGGAAGCGTTTGAGATCCGCACGCATAAGCGCCTCATCGATATTCTCGAGCCGACGCAGCAGACGGTGGATGCGCTGATGAAGCTGGATCTTCCGGCCGGCGTGGATGTTGAGATCAAGGCTTTCGAGAAATAGCTTTGTTGTTCCCGGCAGATAGCTGAAAGGCTGCTGCCCTAACCTGAGTACCCCGGCAGTGCGCAGCGGATGTGGAAGGATCGAAGCGATTCTTAAAAGTCATCCGGCGCATGATGAGGAGGAGAGACGATGGCAGTTACAGGAATTCTAGGTAAGAAGATCGGCATGACCCAGGTATTCGATGAGAAGGGTGAGGTTCACCCGATCACCGTACTGCAGGCGGGTCCGTGCGTGATCACGCAACTGAAGACCTTAGCCAGGGATGGCTATGATGCGGCGCAGATCGGCCTGGTCGAGTTCGTGAAGAGCTCGAAGGTGAACAAGCCGATGGCTGGCCACTTTGCAAAGAGCAATGTGCCTCCGGTCAAGCTGGTACGCGAAGTCGCATTTGAGGCCTCCGCTCCCGCGCAGGATGGTGAGGCGGCTGCAAAGGCAATTCAGGCGGGCGATAAGGTTTTGGTCGACATCTTCTCGGATGAGAAGTATGTGGACGTAATCGGGACAAGCAAGGGGCGCGGTTTTTCGGGCGTCGTTCGTCGTCACGGATTCGGCGGCGGTCCCAAGGCTCACGGTCATATGTTCCAGGTGCAGGGCTCCATTGGCGCCTCGTCCTTTCCGTCGCGAGTCTTTCCGGGGCAGCGTATGCCGGGCCACTACGGGGTGGATAGGGTCACGGTTCGCAATCTCCGGATTCGCGGGATCGATCTCGAAGAGAATCTGTTGATGGTGGAAGGTGCGGTCCCGGGTCCGCGCGACGGATACGTACTGATCTCGAAGTCAAAGGCTCCGCCGCGTGAGCGTCGCGGCTTCGGCGGTTCGGGAACGGTTGATCCTCTGAAGGCTTCGAAGAAGGCTTCCAGCAAGAAGAAGTAGCATCTGCCGCTTGACGGCATGGAATTGAGCCTGGGCAAACGCGGGTGGTAAGCGCGGCCCGGCTTGAAAGAGAAGACGATGGCAAACATTGACGTACTCGATCTCGGCGGACAGAAGGTTGGCTCGATAGAGCTGGCCGATGAAGTCTTTGCGCCGAGCCAGGTAAACGAGGCTCTGCTCTGGGAAGCGGTCAAGCACTATCGCGCCGCATTGCGCCAGGGTACGGCGGCGACCAAGAATCGAAAGCTGGTTGCCGGCTCCGGCAAGAAGCTCTGGAAGCAGAAGGGAACAGGCCGCGCGCGTATCGGTTCGGTTCGTTCTCCGCTGTGGAGGCATGGTGGAACGGTTCATGGACCTCAGCCGCGTTCGTACGAATATGCCTTTCCGCGCAAGAAGCTGTTGGGTGCGCTGCGCTCGGCATTGGCGGCAAAGCTGGCCGACGGCAAGCTCACGATTGTGGAGAGCCTCGAGCTGAAGGAGCCCAAAGCAAAGCTGTACCGCGAGGCTCTGAACAAGCTGGACGCGAAGCGTACCGTTCTGCTGGTAGAGAACGGCCAGACACTTGGCCGCTCGGTGATCCTCGGGGCGCGGAATCTGGCCGGAGTCGAGCTGATGCTGGGCAACGAAGTCCATCCCTACGACCTGCTGCGTAACGAGCGCGCGATCTTCTCGCGGACCGCAATCGAGCAGCTGCAGGAAGTTCTGAAGAAGACTGTTTCGAAGCGGAAGCTCGCGGCAGCTCAGGCGGAGGTGGCCTAAATGCCAACCCTGTATACGGTAATTCGCAAGCCGCTCATCACTGAAAAGGGATTGGGCGTCAAGGAGACCGAAGGAACTCTGGTCTTCGAAGTGGCTGCCAACGCGACCAAGACGGAAGTGAAGCAGGCGGTAGAAGCGCTCTTCAAGGTGAAGGTTTCCGGTGTGCGCACCGCGAACTTCGCGGGAAAAGAACGCCGGCGTGGCAAGTTCTCCGGCTATCGCCCGGACTGGAAGAAGGCGTATGTGCGCCTGAAGTCCGGCGAGAAGATGCCGGATTACGTCAACAACCTGTAAGCGGGTTTCCGTTTCCGGTTGCAGAACGAAAATCAAGTTCCGTACCGCAGATTTCGAGCGCGGCGCGAAACAGGAAAAGCTAAGAGCTAGAAGCTAGAAGCTGAAAGCTGAGAAGAAGACGATGCCGATCAAGACATACCGACCGATCACACCAACGCTGCGCTTCAAGACCTCGCTGGTCAATGATGACCTGACGACGGACCGGCCGCACAAGCCGCTGCTCGTGGTCAAGCAGCGCACCGGTGGACGGCGCAATTCCGGCGACCTTACGATTCGCCATCACGGCGGCGGGCACAAGCAGAAGCTCCGCCTGATCGATTTCAAGCGCGACAAGTTCGGAATTCCGGGCCGGGTAGCGACGATTGAGTACGACCCCAACCGCTCCTCGCGCATTGCGCTTATCAGCTATGCCGATGGCGAAAAGCGCTACATCATCCAGCCGGTCGGCCTCAAGGTTGGCATGACGGTGGTGAGCGGGCCGGAGTCCGACATCCTGGTCGGCAACGCGCTGCCGCTGAAGAACATCCCCGCCGGCACCACGGTACACAACGTGGAGTTGCGTCCCGGCAAGGGCGCGCAGATGGTGCGCTCTGCAGGCGGATCGGCGCAGTTGGTCGCCAAGGAAGGCGATTATGCGCTGCTGAAGCTGCCTTCCGGTGAGACCCGCAAGGTGCTGGTGGAGTGCATGGCGACGGTGGGTCAGGTAGGGAATACCGACCATGAGAATGTGTCGATCGGCAAGGCCGGCCGCAATCGGTGGAAGGGAATCCGTCCCACCAACCGCGGCGTCACGATGAATCCGGTCGATCACCCGCACGGTGGTGGCGAGGGCAAGACCTCAGGTGGTCGTCATCCGGTTACCCCATGGGGACAGCCGACGAGGGGTTACAAGACGCGCAACAACAAGCGCACGGATACCTTCATCGTCAGCCGCGCTAAGAAGTAAGGTTCAGGGATACGGCGCGGGTTGCGCCAGAGGAAGAGCTGAAAGCTAGAAGCTGGAAGCCAGGAGCTATCGAGTTATGGCACGTTCTACAAAAAAGGGTCCCTTCATCGACGGGCACTTGATGGTCAAGATCGAAGTGATGAACCAGGCTAACGAGAAAAAGGTGTTTCGTACCTGGTCGCGGCGCTCGACCATCCACCCGGACATGGTGGGTCACACGATTGCGGTGCACAACGGCAGGAAGTTTGTTCCGGTGTACGTGACGGAGAACATGGTTGGGCACAAGCTGGGCGAGTTCGCTCCGACGCGCACCTTCAAGGGTCACTCGGCGAAGGCGGCTGAAACAACGGCGAAGCCGCGCTAATTTTCCGGCCGAATTTGAGCGAAGAGTTTTAGAGAAGGATTTGGGAAGGCAAGCCAATGCAATTGGACACTAGAGAATTCCGGGCTATAGCGCGCTTCCAGCGGGTATCGCCGCAGAAGGCACGCCTGGTGCTGGAGCTGATCAAGGGCCGCAGGGTGGAAGAGGCACTGCAGACGGTGGCATTCACCAAGAAGGGCGTCGCTCCGCTGGTGGAGAAGGTTCTGCGCTCGGCGCTGCAGAACGCCAACTACCTCAGCCAGGAACAAGGCCTGGATGTGGATGTCGACAACCTCTATGTGAAAACGGCCGTGGCCAACGACGGACCTCGCATGAAGCGGATCCGCCCTGCTCCGATGGGCCGCGCGTTCCGTTATCAGCGGCGTCTTTCGCACATTGAGATTTCGGTGGCAGAGCGCAAGCAGGGTGGGCTGGTGGAAACCGCCGAGCCTGCTGCGGAGACCACCAACAAGACTGGCAAGACTAAGGCAGCGACGAAGAAAGCCGCGGCAAAGAAGGCTCCGGCGAAGAAGGCCGCAGCCAAGAAGACAGCATCGAAGAGCGCAGCCAAAACTAAGAAAGCTGCGAAGTAGAGGAAGCTTATGGGACAGAAAGTCCATCCTTACGGATTTCGGCTCGGCGTCAACAAGCCGTGGAGGTCGCGCTGGTTTGTGGAGCGCGACTACGACAAGCTGCTCGTCGAGGACGTGCACCTGAAGCGCGAGCTGAAAGAAAAGCTCAAGGCTGCCGGCGTCAGTTCGGTGGAAGTGGAGCGCCCCGGAAACAAGCTGCGTCTGATCATTCGCACAGCGCGTCCCGGTATCGTGATCGGCAGAAAGGGTGCCGAGATCGAGAAGCTGAAGGGCGAGCTGCAGAAGCGTACAAACCGCGATGTGTTCATTGACATTCTGGAAGTGAACAAGCCGGAGCTGGATGCGCAGCTGGTAAGCGAGAACATTGCCCTGCAACTGGAGAAGCGCGTTGGCTTCCGCCGCGCTATGCGCAAGTCGGTAGACTCTGCGCTGCGCTTTGGCTGCAAGGGGATCAAGGTTCGCGTGTCCGGACGTCTGAACGGCAATGAAATCGCCCGCTCGGAATGGTATCTCCAGGGTCGCCTGCCGCTGCACACGCTGCGTGCGGACATCGATTACGGATTTTCCGAAGCGCATACCACCTACGGCATCATCGGCGTGAAGTGCTGGATCTACAAGGGCGATATCTATGAGCAAAAGCGTCGCCAGCCACAGCAGGTAGGTACTACCGCGTTTTAGCTGCTCGCCCGGCCTGGAACTTGAAGAAGACAGGGTGGGGAACTGGGCAGGAATGAGAATTATGCTGGCGGCCTAAAAGCCGCCAGCGAACGAGGATTTCGCTATGTTGATGCCAAAGAAGGTCAAGTTTCGCAAGCAGCAGCGCGGACGCATGAAGGGGAAAGCGTGGCGCGGGGCTGAGTTGTCGTTCGGTGACTTCGGCCTGAAGGTCATGGAGTGCGGATACATCACAGACCGGCAGATCGAGGCCAGCCGTGTTGCCATGACGCGCTTCATCAAGCGCGGCGGCAAGATCTGGCTGCGCCTGTTCCCGGATAAGCCGGTCACCAAGAAGCCCGCCGAAACCCGTATGGGTAAGGGCAAGGGCGCTCCGGATCACTGGGTTGCGGTCGTCCGTCCGGGCAAGGTGCTGTTTGAGATGGAAGGGGTTTCCGTGGAGATGGCGCAGGAAGCCATGCGCCTGGCCTCGCACAAGCTGCCTTTGAAGACGCGTTTTGTGCAGCGGCATGATGCCAAGGTAACGGTCGCAGCCAAGTAAGCGGATAGAAGCACCAGGCCGGGCCCAGGCTACGAACGTCCTGACTGCTGGAGAGATAAGGGAATGGAAATCGAGAAGATCAAAAATCTGAGTGACGGGGAGATCCAGCAGCAGGAGCGTCAGGCCGCTGAGCAGATTTTCCGCCTCCGCTTCCAGGCAAAACTGGGACAGACCGAGGGCGTCAAGAAGCTGCGCGAGTTGAGGACGGACATCGCTCGCCTGAAGACGATTGCGCGCGAGCGCGAACTGGGCTTGCATGGCGCGAGCCCGAAAACGACGGCCTCCCTGCCCGCAAAGGCGCAGAAGAAGACCACGAAGAAGACCAAGAAGGAGGCTCGCTAAACAATGAGCGAAGCCACGGTAACAAGCGCCCAGACAGGCGATTCGCAGTCACGCCGCAATGAGAAGGTCGGCAATGTGGTTTCGACCAAGATGCAGAAGACCATCGTGGTCGAGGTCGAGATGCGCAAGGCTCATCCCAAGTACAAGCGCGTGATGAAGACGAACAAGAAGTTCTACGCGCATGATGAGCAGAACTCCGCGCGGGTTGGCGATGTGGTTCGCATTCGCGAGACCCGTCCGCTGAGCAAGCTGAAGCGCTGGCAGTTGGAAGAGATTGTCCGCCGTTCTTCTCTGGCGCAGCTGGAAGAGACAGTTCCAACGGTCTAATCGGTGGCATGTGGGGTCCGGCATACGAGGCCGGACAGCTAAGGAGAATCAGCTATGGCAGTGCAAATGAGATCCATGCTCGAAGTGGCCGATAACAGCGGCGCCCGCAAGCTGCAGATGATTCTGCCTCTGGGCGGATCGAGCGGTAAAAAGGCGGGCCTGGGCGATGTGATCACCGCCGCGGTCAAGGAAGCTTCGCCGGATGGCCAGGTGAAGAAGGGCAAGGTTGTCAAGGCAGTTGTGGTGCGGACGCGCAAAGAGTATCGCCGGCGGGATGGGACTTACATCCGCTTCGATAGCAATGCGGCGGTTCTCATCAATGATGCCGGCGAGCCGGTCGGGACGCGCGTCTTCGGTCCAGTGGCCCGCGAGCTGCGCGAAAAGAAATTTCTGAAGATCGTTTCACTTGCGCCGGAAGTTCTGTAGGCCCGGAAGCAGGAGTTAAGGGAATCATATGGCGAGTTTGAACATACAGCGCAATGACACCGTCGAGGTCGTCACTGGAAGCGACAAGGGCAAGCGGGGCCGCGTTCTGCGCGTGCTGCCGGAGGCAAACCGCGTGCTGGTCGAGCACGTGCGCATGGTCAAGAAGAATGTCCGGCCAAATCCGCAGAAGAACATCAAGGGTGGGATCGCGGAGCAGGAAGCTCCGCTGCACATCTCCAATGTGATGCTCGTCTGCTCCAACTGCGGCCCCACACGGGTAGGCCACAAGTTTGAAGGCGATACCAAGGTGCGAGTCTGCAAGAAGTGCGGGCAGACGCTGGCGGGCAAGAAAAAGTAGCAGTGAAGACGCAAAGCATCACGCAACGGTAGACGGGGAAGCAGCCCAATCCGGGACCGTGAGAGAAGAGAGAATACGATGGCAGGAAAAGCAAGGTTACGAGAGAAGTTTCACCAGGAAATCAAGCCAGCTCTGCAGAAAGAGTTGGGGCTCTCGAATCCGATGGCAGTGCCGCGGATCGAAAAGATTGTCCTGAACATGGGCCTCGGCGAGGCCACGCAGAATGTGAAGCTGATGGATCCTCTGGTTGCGGATCTGGCGACGATTGCTGGACAGAAGCCGGTGACGACGCGCGCCAAGAAATCTATCGCTGCCTTCAAGGTTCGCGAGGGGATGCCGATCGGCGCGATGGTTACCCTGCGTCAGGATACGATGTACGAGTTCCTGGACAGGTTGATCTCCGTTGCGCTTCCGCGTGTTCGCGACTTCCGTGGTGTCTCGACCAAGAGTTTCGATGGGCGCGGCAACTACACGCTTGGCATGCGCGATCAGCTTATTTTTGCCGAGATCGACTACTCGAAGGTGGAGAAGTTGAAGGGCATGAACGTCACCATCGTGACGACGGCCAAAGATGACAACGAAGCGCGCGCGCTGCTGAAGGCGTTTGGCATGCCTTTCCGCCAGACGGCGTAAGGGATCGAGGAATAGAGGGGAAATGGCAACTACTGCAAAGAGAGTGAAAGACGCGCGTAAGCCGAAGTTCAAGTGCCGCAAGCACAATCGCTGCAAGCTGTGCGGACGTCCGCGCGCTTACCTGCGCAAGTTCGGCGTATGCCGCCTGTGCTTCCGGTCGCTTGCATTGCGGGGCGAGATTCCTGGCGTGGTCAAGTCCAGCTGGTAGCACTCGCATGGTGCTGTCGCCTGCCGATAGAGTGGATCGAGCAGTGCGTATCGAAATTTAGGATCCGTGCTGAACGCAAGTTGAGCACACAAACATTCCCGCAGGTTCTCTGAGATGCAGAGCGAACGGGGGATGAAGGAGATAGAATGAGTCTTACCGATCCTGTAGCAGATTTCCTGGCGCGTCTTCGCAATGCGATCCGTGCGCGTCACCAGAAGCTGGACGTCCCAGCCTCCAAGCTGAAGACGGAGATTGCCCGCATTCTGAAGGAAGAGGGTTACATCGCCAACTACAAGGCCGCCGAGGAAGATGGCCGCACCGTACTGCGCGTCTATCTGAAGTACGGTGCCAATAACGAAGCGGCGATCCGGGATCTGGCGCGTATCTCCCGGCCTGGTTGCCGGGTTTACGTTGGACGCGATGAAATCAAGCGCGTGCAGGGTGGCCTGGGCATCGCGATCCTGACGACTCCCCGTGGCGTAATGACGGGACGCCAGGCACGTCGCGAAGGTGTGGGCGGCGAGATTCTCTGCGAAGTCTGGTAATCGCTCCGCGCGATGGGCATAGCCTTCGAGGCTAGCTCTGGAGCGCGGGCAAAAGTTTACGAGTTGGCGCAGAAATTGCGCAGGCTGCAGTGGAACGTCGCTCCTGAGAGACAGGGGAGGCGGGACTCGCAAGCACAAAAGGGTTGGAATATGTCGCGTATTGGCAAGAAGCCGATTGTGTTACCTAAGGGAGTGAAGTATACGCTCCAGGGAAATACTGTTCTCGTCGAGGGTCCGAAGGGCAAGCTGGAAGCCCTGGTGCCGAAGGGTATCACGCTGGAAACGATCGATGGTGCTCTGCACGCGGTTCGCGAGAACGATTCGCAGGCGGCGTTGCATGGTCTGACTCGCGCGCTGGTGTTCAATGCGGTAGAAGGTGTCACCAAGGGCTGGACCAAGGAACTTGATATCGTCGGTATCGGCTATCGTGCCGAGCTGAAGGGTAAGGGAACCGTGGTATTTACCCTGGGCTACTCGCACCCCATTGAATTTCCCCTGCCGACCGGCATTGAAGTAACCATCGACCCCAAGCAGACTCACCTCACGGTGAGCGGGATCGACCGCCAGAAGGTGGGACAGGTTGCGGCGGATATGCGCTCGTTGCGCAAGCCGGATCCTTACAAGAACAAGGGCGTGCGTTACACCAACGAGAAGCTGAAGAAGAAGGTCGGCAAGACGGGCGCCAAGTAACAGGAAATAGGAATCAGCGGTGAGTGGCTCGCAGGAACCGGTCACCGCTGAGAACGATTTAAGAAACCGAACGGAGACCGCAGTGCGGCTCCGCTGATAGGAAAGAATATGATTCCGCAGAGACAGAGAAATGTAATCCGCCAGCGTGTTCATGCTCGCATTCGCGAGAGGATGGAAGGCACGACTGAGCGCCCGCGTCTGAACGTCTATCGTTCGCTGAACCACATCTATGCCCAGATCATTGATGACTCGCAGGGGGCAACGCTGGCTTCAGCCTCAACGCTGGCTGCCAAGCTGAAGACGGGTGGCAATGTAGCGGCCGCGAAGGAAATTGGCAAGCTGATCGCCGAGCGGGCGCAGGAGAAGGGCATCAAGAAGGTGGTTTTTGATCGCGGCGGATATCTGTATCACGGCCGTATCAAGGCGCTCGCAGATGCCGCGCGTGAAGCAGGGCTTGAGTTCTAAGATTTGAGTTCCGGGAGAGGCGCGGCTAGCTGGTGCCGTGCAGAAGGATCAGGAAGCGAATGGGAATGCTGAAGAAGAAACTCGATGCTGGTCAGTACAACCTGAAGGATCAGGTTGTGGCGATCAACCGCGTCACCAAGGTAGTGAAGGGCGGCAAGAACATGTCTTTCGCGGCGCTGGTGGTAGTGGGCGACGCATCTGCCGGAGTGGTGGGCTATGGTTCGGGCAAGGCTAAGGAAGTTCCCCAGGCAATCCGCAAGGGAATCGAGTCGGCCAAAAAGAATCTGGTCCGCATCAACCTGACAGAGACCACAATTCCTCACCAGGTACTGGGCCGCTATGGATCTGGCCATGTTCTGCTGAAGCCGGCGCCGGAAGGTACGGGCGTGATTGCCGGCGGAGCTGTCCGCGCAGTCATGACCTCGGCGGGTATCCAGAACGTCCTTACCAAGAGCCTGGGAACGGCCAACCCGCACAACGTCATCAAGGCAACTTTTGATGCGCTGGTGCAACTCCGCGACCGCCAGGAAGTGGCAGCAATGCGCGGCAAGAGCGTGCAGGAGCTATAACAATGGCAGAGAACCAGACAAAAGCGATGATTCGTATCGAGTATTTCCGGTCTCAGAACTCGACGCCGGAGAAGCACCGTAAGGTCGTAAAGGGCCTGGGCTTTACCCGCCTGAACCAGATCGTAGAGCGTGAAGATACGCCATCGATCCGCGGCATGGTGAAGGCAATCCCTCACCTTGTGCGTATCGTTCAGTAGAGATTGGAGCGGGCCAGCCACGAGCGGTCCGAAGCCGTAACCATAGAAACCGCGCCGGAACAAGGTGCGTAGCAGAACGCGAGTCAGTCGGGGAACCGCTGGCGTTGAGCGAGGGGAAGATGGCAAAGAATCTATCGAATTTAAGAGCGCCGAAGAAGGCAAATATCGGGCGCAAGCGTGTGGGCCGCGGTATGGGCTCCGGCATGGGCAAGACCTCTACCCGGGGTCATAAGGGGCAGGGCTCCCGTTCGGGATCTAGCCTGATGCGCGGTTTTGAGGGCGGCCAGATGCCGCTGCACCGCCGTCTGCCAAAACGCGGATTCACCAACATCTTCCGCACGGAATATACCGTGCTGAACCTTGATCGTATTGCAGAGATTGGCGAGCCGGAATTGACGGTGGAGAAGCTGGTCGCGCTGGGTTTCCTGAAGAAGCGCGACGGACTGCTCAAGGTGCTGGCCAACGGCGAGCTCACGACAGCGGTTACCGTATATGCTCACAAGTTTTCCAAGGCTGCCCAGGAGAAGATCGAGAAGGCTGGCGGCAAGGCAATTCTGATCGCGTAAACGCGGCGAATCTGTAAGATGGAAGGGCGCCGGTATAGGCGCCTGATCGGAAGTTTTAGAAATGTTTGAGAAGCTCGCCAATATCTTCCGCATTCCCGACCTGCGCAAACGCGTTCTGTTTACGCTTGGCCTGCTTGCCGTCTATCGGCTGGGCGCCCACATCCCCACCCCGGGTGTCAACACCAAGCTGCTCGCCCAGTTTTTCGATCAACAGAGCGGCAGCGCCCTTGGTCTGGTCGATCTGTTCAGTGGCGGTAACCTTCGGAAACTGACAGTCTTTGCCCTCGGCATCATGCCGTACATTACTGCTTCCATCATTTTCCAACTGCTCACGGTGGTCTATGAACCACTGGCGCGGCTGCAAAAGGAAGGGGAGCTGGGGCGTCGCAAGATCACCCAGTGGACGCGGTACGTAACGGTCATCCTGGCTGCGATTCAGTCCGGTGCCATCGCCCTCACGCTGAACAGCGGAGCGGGCGGAGTCTCCTATGTGCTGAACCCCGGAATCGGCTTCATTCTCATGACTGTGCTTACGCTTACGACGGGTACGGCATTCATCATGTGGCTGGGCGAGCAGATCACCGATCGCGGCATCGGCAACGGTATGAGCCTGCTGATCTTTGCCGGCATTGTAGTGGGGATCCCGCAGGGGATTGCTGACCTGATTAATAAGGCGCGCACCCAGGCATGGGGAGCGTTGACGGTCCCGGCGCTGATTTTGCTGGTGGCGGCCATGATCGCCATCGTCGCGTTTATCGTCTTTGTCGAGCGCAGTGAGCGGCGTATCCCGGTTCAATACGCCAAGCGCATCGTTGGACGCAGAATGATGGGCGGTCAGTCGACCCACCTTCCGCTGAAGGTGAACTCCGGCGGCGTTATGCCGGTGATTTTCGCCAGCTCCATTCTTTCCGCTCCCTTGTTGTTTGCCAACGTAAGCTGGGTCCACAACAGTAATTTTCTTTCGCGGGTCTTTGAGGGCATGCGTCCGGGAGAGCCGTGGTACGAACTGCTGTACATGGTCGCGATTATCTTCTTCGCGTACTTCTACATCTCGATTGTCTTCCGTCCGGATGACATCGCCGACAACATGCGGAAGTATGGTGGCTTCATCCCGGGTATTCGCCCTGGAAAGCGGACCTCCGACTATATCAACGACATCCTTACGCGCATTACCCTGGTAGGCGCGTTGTACCTGATCGTGATTTCACTGGTTCCGCAAATCCTGATCAGCGGAATTCACTTGAACAACTTATGGCTGGTCGGCCCATTTTTTGAGAGACTGCCCATCTGGGTGACCCACGGGCTGGGCGTTAACTTCTACTTCGGCGGAACTTCGCTGCTGATTGTAGTCGGCGTGGCCATGGACACGATCAACCAGGTAGAATCCCAGCTCATCATGCGCCACTATGAAGGATTTTCTCCGAAGAGCGGCCGCATAAGGGGAAGGCGGAACTGGTAGTGAGCTCGCCTATATCGGAAGAAGATGCGGCAAGGGCTGCTGCGCAGAGAGTCACACCGGGTCCGATCCTCTTGCTCGGGGCTCCGGGGGTAGGCAAGGGGACGCAGGCGCAGGAGTTAAAGAAGGTCTGGAGAATTCCTCAGATCTCTACCGGCGACATCCTTCGCTCGAACGTGGCGCGTGGCACCGAGATAGGCAAGCTTGCTAAGGAGATCATGGAGCGTGGGGACCTGGTCTCCGACGACATGGTCAATCGGATGGTGGCGGCACGACTGGCCGAGCCGGACACCAGTGAAGGGTATGTTCTTGATGGTTTTCCCCGGACTTTGGGGCAGGCCAAGTGGTTAGACCAGCATCTGGCTGAGACAAGCAGCCCACTTCCGGTCGTTGCTGTGAGCATTCGGGTAGGTTATACTCAATTATTGCGTCGTATCACTGGCCGGCGCAGCTGTCCCACCTGCCACCGTATCTATAACATCTATTTCCAGCCGCCGAAGTCGGATATGGTGTGCGATTTGGATGGTGCGCCGCTTGTGCAGCGCGCGGATGATACCGAAAAGGTCTTTGAAGAGCGGATGCGGACGTACGAGGCGCAGACCGCTCCAGTGATTGAACATTACCGCGCTCTTGGACGTTTTGCAGAGGTAGAGGGCGAACAGTCGGTGGAGAACGTAGCCGCCGGGATATTGGCCGCCGTAGAGCGGTTAAGGAGTTGATGCGCAGATGGCTATCATGATTAAGACGCTGCAGGAGATTGAAAAGATGCGGCGTGCGGGAGCGGCGACCAGGCAGGTTCTGCAGCATCTCGCAACTCTGGTGAAGCCTGGCGTAACGACACTGGATCTGGATGTCGAGGCGGAACGGAAGACGTTGGAGTTAGGTGCTGTCCCCGCATTCAAGGGATATCACGGGTATCCGGGCTCTGTTTGCGCATCGGTGAATGACGAGGTAGTCCACGGGATTCCCTCGGCGAAGAAGGTTCTGAAAGAGGGGGACATCGTCTCCCTGGATTTTGGCCTGGTGATTGACGGATTTTATGGCGACTCGGCGATTACGGTCCCGGTAGGGGAAAAGGTCGCTCCTGAGACGCTTCGGCTTCTGGAAGTGACGAAAGCTTCCCTGGAAAGCGGAATTCGGGCGGTTAAGGTCGGGGGAACCTTGGGGGATGTCGGCGCGGCGGTGCAGGAAGTCGTCGAGTCGGATGGGTTCAGCGTGGTACGCGATTTTGTAGGGCACGGCATTGGCACGCGGATGCATGAAGATCCGCAGGTTCCCAACTATGGCCGCCGCGGGATGGGATTGAAGCTCCGCGAGGGCATGGTGATTGCGATCGAGCCGATGGTGAATGCAGGGAAGCCTGGCGTCCAGGTTCTGGAGGACGGGTGGACAGCGGTTACGCAGGATGGAAGTATGAGCGCTCATTTCGAGCACACGGTCGCGGTGACGGCCAAGGGCGCGGTAGTGCTGACGTCGTAAAAGATTACGGAACCGAGTCTGGGACCGAAGGTCACAGGCAGAATCAGGACACGGATTGTCGAAGGAAGACGCGATTGAGGTAATGGCAGTGGTCGTTGAGACGCTGCCCAATGCCATGTTCAAGGTTGAGCTGGAGAACAAGCACCAGGTTCTGGCGCATGTGTCGGGCCGTATGCGGAAGAATTTTATTCGTATTCTTCCGGGCGACCGGGTTGCGGTGGAGCTGAGCCCATACGATTTGACGCGTGGGCGAATCGTCTATCGATACAAATGAGGAGTCCGGTTATCGGGCTTTGGGATCGATGCCAGCATCCGATTCCAGCGGTCTGATCGCCGGTTAATGAGTCAGGAGTTGTAAATGAAGGTTCGGGCATCGGTTAAGAAGATTTGTGACAAGTGCAAGGTCATCCATCGCCGGGGTGTGGTGCGGGTGATCTGCGAGAACGCGAAGCACAAGCAGCGTCAGGGCTAAAGCCAGGACGCTCGCGTGTATTGAAAGACGCGCCGATCGCCCAAAAGGCAGGGGCTAGTTAGCCGAAAGAAGGCTTGCGATGAACCCCGAGGCTCGTTTCCACAGGCAAACCGGAAGTCCGGCGCGCCACCAACCGCCGCAACCAGGCAATGGATTGCGGTAAACAGAAGGAATCAGCATGGCACGTATTGCTGGCGTCGATCTGCCCCGCAACAAGCAGGCTCGGATCGCGCTTACCTACATCTTCGGGATCGGCAACCCGCGTGCGCTGCGCATTCTGGCAGCGGCCAATGTGGACCCGGTCAAGAAGATCCAGGATCTCGGCGAAGACGAGGTCAACCGCATCCGTACGGCGATTGAAGAAGAGGGCGGCGTAGAGGGCGATCTCCGCAAGGATATCTCCATGCACATCAAGCGCCTCATCGATATTCAGTCCTATCGTGGGCTCCGCCATCGTCGCAACTTGCCGACGCGCGGTCAGCGTACACACACCAATGCCCGCACCCGCAAGGGTCCGCGCAAGGGTACGGTCACGAACCGTAAGAAAGCGACGGCGAAAACCTAATGGCGAAGCCAGAGAAGAGTGCAGCCGGCAAGCCCGGCAAGAACAAGAAGTTCAAGAAGCGCGAGCGCAAGAACGTGCCCTATGGATTGGTCTATGTTCAGGCCACGTTCAACAATACGATCGTCACTATCACGGATGGCCAGGGCAACACGCTGTCGTGGAAGAGTTCGGGTTCGCTCGGTTTCCGCGGGTCGCGTAAGGGCACTCCGTTCGCGGCGCAGCAGGCAGCGGTGAACGCGGCGAACCAGGCGCGGGATCATGGTCTTCGCTCGGTAGATGTTCGCGTCAGCGGTCCGGGATCGGGTCGTGAGTCGGCCATCCGCGCATTGGCAGCGGCGGGTCTTGACGTTCGCTCCATCCGCGACGTTACGCCGATTCCGCACAACGGCTGCCGTCCGCCAAAGCGTCGCCGCGTCTAAGCAGGCGGGGCGGGAGTAATTCAGGAGTCTGCGCCTTCAGCAGTGCTGAGGGCGCA
The DNA here is from genome assembly GCA_035539175.1 of Acidisarcina sp. Classification (NCBI taxonomy): domain Bacteria; kingdom Pseudomonadati; phylum Acidobacteriota; class Terriglobia; order Terriglobales; family Acidobacteriaceae; genus Acidisarcina; species Acidisarcina sp. The sequence continues at coordinate 15,755 of DATLIY010000003.1, forward strand.
AGGCTCAAAGATCAACAGCGAGGATCGGGATTGAAGGAGTGCCACTCCGTAAACCGATCGTCCTCTGAAACAGGAGAAAGAAATTGGCACGTTATACCGGACCAGTATGCCGCCTTTGCCGTCGCGAAGGCACAAAGCTCTTTTTGAAGGGCACCAGGTGTTTCTCGGATAAATGCGCGATCGAGAAGCGGAATTTCGCTCCCGGCCAGCACGGCAAGGACCGTAAGGCGAAGATTGTCGGTTACGGCTTGCAGCTGCGCGAGAAGCAGAAGGCAAAGCGTATCTACTTTGCGCTGGAAGGCCAGTTCCGCGCGTATTACGAGAAGGCTTCCACCTCGCCCGGCGTAACTGGCGAATTGCTCCTGCAGCAATTGGAGCGCCGTCTGGACAACGTCGCGTTCCGCATGGGGCTTGCCACTTCGCGCCGCCAGGCTCGCCAGATCGTTCGCCATGGCCACGTGGAAGTGAATGGGCGCAAGGTGAACATTCCTTCTTTCCAGGTCAAGGTGGGGGATGAGATCCGCGTGCGCGAGAACAGCAAGAAGCTGACGCTGCTCGAGAATTCCCGGGAGTTTGCTAGCCATCAGGTGCCACCGCAGTGGATCACCATGGATGCGGCGAACCTGGTTGGCAAGATTATTGCGCTGCCGAAGCGGGAAGATATCAACCTGCCGGTCAATGAGCAGCTGATCGTCGAACTTTACAGCAAGTAAGCACGAGGGCGGTTTGTGCCGCCCGCAGGAATGCCGGACAGCGCAAGCTGTCCGGAGCAGGACCGCGGATCTTCGCGGAGCACTTCAAAATTCACGAGGGAGAACAGGCGCGGCCGTTGCAGAATGCTTCGCGACGCTTGCCGTGCAGGAGAGAGACACCGATATGCTTTGGAGAGGATTTCAAAAACCGAAGCGTCTTGCAGTAGAAGCCGAGACGCTGACTGAGAAGTATGGGAAGTTCAGCGCTCAACCTTTTGAGCGCGGCTTCGGTACCACCATTGGGAACGCACTGCGGCGCACGCTGTTGTCGTCGATTGAAGGCGCGGCTGTAACCGCGGTGAAGATCGAGGGCGTGCTGCACGAGTTCCAATCGATCACCGGCGTAGTCGAGGACGCGACGGACATCATCCTCAACCTGAAGCAGATTCCGTTCAAGTTGAACGGCGAGGGTCCCAAGGCGCTCTATCTTCGCGCGGATCAGCCGGGTGTCATTACTTCGGGCATGATCGAAGCCGATGGTGATGTTGAGATTCTGGACAAGGATATCTACATCGCGACAGTAAGCGAGGGCGGCAAGCTGGACATGGAGATGCGCTTGAAGCGCGGCCGTGGCTATATCTCCGCCGACAAGAACTTCGATTCGGATCTGGGGATTGGTTTCATCCCGGTCGACTCGGTTCACTCGCCTGTTCGCAAGGTGAATTACGCAGTGGATGCAGCCCGTCTGGGTCAGATCACCGACTTTGACAAGCTGACGCTGGAAGTCTGGACCAATGGATCGGTACTCCCCGCCGATGCAGTCGGTTTGGCCGCGAAGCTGTTGAAGGACCATATGAGTATCTTCATCAACTTCGAGGAAGAGATAGAAGAGGCGGGTGCGACGGACGAAGGCCGCCTGCAGTTGCGCAACGAGAATCTGAATCGCTCTGTGGAAGAGCTGGAGCTCTCGGTTCGCAGCTACAATTGCCTGAAGAACGCCAACATCCAGACGATCGGCGAACTGGTTCAGAAGACCGAAGCCGAGATGCTGAAGACCAAGAACTTCGGGCGCAAGTCCTTGAATGAAATCAAGGAGATCCTTGCGCAGATGGGCTTGTCGCTTGGCATGAAGATTGACGAGAGCGGTAACGCGGTCCCCGGACCGACGAGCGTACTGCCGGCAGCGACGCTGGCGGCAAGCTACAACCGCTTCGACGATGAAGAAGATGAAGAGGGTCTGGATGCGGATGTTCCGCTGCAGACCGAGCCAGAGAACTTCTAAGAATGCAGTGAGTTCCTGGCAATCGGGGGCCGGTGCTTCGCTCGCGAAAGATGATGCGGGCTCCGGCAACTGAGTACGGATGACTGAGAACTCAAGATAGAGAGATTCGACCATGCGCCATCGCAATGCAGGATACAAACTCGGACGCAATACCAGCCATCGCCGCGCGCTGCTGCGCAACCTGGTGACGTCCATTCTCCTCGAGGACCGGGTGGAGACGACGCTTACCAAGGCGAAGGCAGCCCGTCCCCATGTTGAAAAACTGATCACTCTCGGCAAGAAGGGTGACCTCCATTCCCGCCGCCAGGCACTCTCCTACCTGATGACGGGCGAAGCGGTTACTCGTCTGTTCGAAACGGTGGCGCCTCGTTACGGCGATCGCAACGGAGGCTATCTGCGCATTGTGCGTACCGGCTTCCAGCGTGGCGACGGAGCGGAGAAGGCCTACATCGAATTGCTCGGCGCCGAGCAGCTTCTGGACGAGAAGCGGCAGAAGCGTGCGGAGCTCCGCACCAAGCGCCGCGCGGAGATGGAAGAGGCAATGCGTGAGAACGAGCCTCCCGCCGAAGGCAGTGAAGGTAAAGCCTAAGGCGCGCCAAGCTCTCAGCCTTTAACGAACGCCGCATCTCAATTGAGATGCGGCGTTTTTTGTGCGCTATTTGTACATTCAGGGCTGGAGCGTTTTCCGCATGCTGTGATACCCCTAAATGGGCAAGCATGGCCGTGAGAAAACGGCCGCAAACAGTAACACCAAGGTTCGGAGGTTTCTATGAACGTTGTTCTATATGGAGCGACAGGAATGATTGGCAGCCGGATTTTGCGGGAACTGGTTTCGCGCGGTCATAGAGTCACGGCCGTGGCCAGAAATATCAGCAAGGTGCCTACCATGCCGGGTGTTGAGGCGGAGCAGGGCGATGTCAGAGATCCGGAGAGCGTTGCCATGACCGCCGAAGAGAGCGATGCTGCGATCAGCGCTATTTCTCCGGGGCTGAACGCATCGCAAGACGTTCTCTCCCAGGATTACCGATCCCTGATTGCCGGTTTGAAGAAGGCTGGGGTGAAGCGGCTGATCGCGGTGGGCGGGGCAGGCAGTCTCGAAGTCGTCCCTGGAGTCCAGCTCGTCGATACGCCCGACTTTCCCGCAGGCTGGAAAGGAGTTGCTCTGGCGCATCGTGACGTCCTGAAGGTTCTGGGCGAGTCTGGCCTGGACTGGACTTCGCTCAGCCCCGCTGCGCTGATTCAGCCGGGCACGCGCACAGGGAAATTTCGCATCGGTAAAGATCAATTATTGACGGATAGCAAAGGCGAGAGCCGCATCTCTGCCGAAGATTACGCGGTCGCGCTGGTGGATGAACTGGAGAATCCGAAGCACGTTGGCCAGCGCTTCACGGTAGCCTATTAATTTTTCTAGGAGGGGAGCACCTTCCTGGCGCAGGTGCAGCGCCTGCGCAGGCTGACGGCGAGAGTTCAGGAAGACAGGCTTAAGTTTCGGTGTCGAAAATACGTCGCGCCTGCGATGGGAGTAGCAGGATCGTCGCCGTGAGCAGTTGCATAGCGAGGGCTCCGGCCATATCGATGGCCACATCCCTGGGGGAGCTGGAGCGGGAGGGAAGGAATTTCTGGTGAATCTCATCCCCGCTGGCGATGAGGAAGGTGCAGGCCAGTGCCAGAGCGGCGCTGACCTTCCAGGCCAGCATTCTTCGCGCTGTCTTAAAGTCAATCGTCAGGAACCATGCACGAAAGAGGAATCCGCTCAACAGTCCATACCCCAACAGGTGGCCTGTCTTGCGGATGTGGTGATGAATCGTTCCCCATGCCAGGTTGCTTACCGGACCCAGCAGAAACTCCCACAGGTGGCGCAGCGGGGTACTGGTATTCGTCGCGGAGAACTGGCTGGTTGACTCCCAGCAGATCACCGCGATGGCGCAAATCGCCGGTATCCAGGCGGATAACAGACGATTTGCGCGCGATTGGCTACTCGACATGATAATTCGGAGCTTCCCGCGTGATGATGACATCGTGGACGTGGCTCTCACGCAGACCAGCGTTGGAGATGCGCACAAAGCGAGCTTTCTCGTGCAGGTCCTTGATGGTGCCGCATCCCAGATAGCCCATGCCGGAACGAAGGCCGCCAACGAGCTGGTAGACCATGTTTTCCAGCGGTCCGCGATATGGTACGCGGCCCTCGATGCCTTCCGGCACATACTTTGCCAGGCGGTTCTGGGTGTTGCGTTCACGATTAACAACGCCTTCGCTAAGGCGCTGGGAGGCGGCGTCCTCGAAGTCTTCCTTGCCCTGGAAGTAGCGTTCGCCGGAACCCTGCGCCATCGCGGTCAGCGATCCCATGCCGCGATAGGCCTTGAACGAACGTCCCTGGTAGAGGATGGTTTCGCCCGGGCTCTCGTCGACACCGGCAAACAGCGAACCAATCATGATGACGCTGGCTCCAGCGGCGATGGCCTTGGTGACGTCGCCGGAGTACTTGATTCCACCGTCGGCGATGACCGGGACACCGAGTGGCTTGCAGGCGCGATAACACTCGCTGATGGCGGTGATCTGCGGCATACCGGCGCCGGTGACCATGCGCGTGGTGCAGATCGAGCCGGGACCGATCCCGACCTTGATTGCATCGGCACCCGCATCAATTAAGGCCAGAGCCCCTTCATACGTGGCAACGTTGCCTGCGATGAGCGCGACATGAGGGAAGCGCCTCTTCACCGTGCGAACCGCTTCCAGCACGCGAGAGGAGTGTCCGTGGGCGGAATCAATGGCCAGGACATCAACGCGATACCGGATGAGCTCCGCGGCGCGCTCCAGATAGTCGCCGGTTGCGCCCAGGGCGCCGCCAACGCGCAGGCGTCCCTGCTCATCTTTTGCGGCATTGGGATACTTCAGTTTCTTCTGAATATCCTTAACGGTAATCAGTCCCTTGAGCTCGTACTGGTCGTTGACGACCAGCAGCTTTTCGACGCGATGCTTGTGCAGGATCAGCCCGGCATCTTCCAGTGTTGTGCCGATGGGGACAGTGATGAGGTTTTCCTTGGTCATCACTTCGTCGATGGGAATGTCGGTGCGGGTTTCAAAGCGCAGATCGCGGTTGGTAAGGATGCCGACCAGCTTTTTATTCTTGGTGACCGGCACACCGGAGATCTTGAATCGCCGCATGACTTCCAGGGCATCGGAGATGGGTTGCTCAGGGGCGATGGTCACCGGATCGACGATCATCCCGCTCTCGGAGCGCTTGACCTTGTCGATCTCCCCGGCCTGCTGCTCTATGGTCATGTTGCGGTGGACGACTCCCAGCCCTCCCTGTTGCGCCATGGCGATGGCAAGGCGGGATTCCGTCACCGTGTCCATGGCCGCGCTCAGCAAGGGGGTATTCAGGGAGATTTCGCGTGTCAGTTGTGTCTGCGTGTCCACCTGAGCAGGCACAACGTCGCTATAAGCGGGGACGAGGAGAACATCGTCGAAGGTGAGAGCTTCTGGTACAGGGAATTCAATCATTTGATTTTTTAACGACACCCCAGCCCAGTGGGGCGAGAGAATAAAACTGAACCGGCATTTTGTCATTGTAGAGGGGCCAATCCCCAAGGGCAAACGCCAGCGCACCAAAACCGTTGCACCGGACCAAAAGAAAATGGACGAACCCTTGCAGAAAGCTATGTTTTCCGGACCCTGGGCATGAGGCATCGTGGGTTGAACCTAATGGGATTGACCTTGGCAGTGTGCTTCTGCGTCGTCGGCTTCTACGCCGTAGCGATGCAGGGACAGCGCGCCAGTGAGCCTCACCGGTTTGTCGTCGCAAAAGATTTTGCCCCGGGTGGGGCGTTGGATTTCACGGTCAATGCGGGAGATGTGCGAATCGTGCGGAATCTGCAACCATCCCAAGTCCGGCTTGAAGTTGCCGTGACGACCCGCCAGCTTGGGCCGGCGGAGGCGCAAAAGCGGTGGGTGAAGCGCATGGAGGTCAACGGGAGCCATGCGACGATCGATCTGCAGCTCCCCATGGGACGCTCTGCTGGCCTGGTGACGATCTATGTGCCAGCCGCGACATCCCTTGTGGCGAAGATGCATGCCGGGAGACTGACCGTCGGCGGAGTGAAGGGCAACAAGGACTTACGCGTGGGATCGGGTGTCCTTACGCTGCGGGTGGCGGATCCTGCGGCGTATCAGCATGTGAGGGCTGAGGTGCGCCTGGGTGAGTTGAGCGACGGCATCTTCCATGGCAAGCAGAACGGTATGCTGGGCCGCACGATGGTCGCAGAGGGCAAGGGGCAATATCAACTGCTGCTGCATGTGGGCACGGGGGAGCTGGTGCTGACCGGCGAAGACGGTGGCCTGTGAGGGGAGATTGAATTCCTTGGAGAAACAACGTATTCTACAGAAGCAGACAAGTTTGTCCCTGGCGGCGTACCAGTGGCCGGGAGAAATGAGTGGGCGAGAGCCCACTTTTCTTTTGCGGTAAAAGCCGCCGCAGCCAGCGATTTCTGGCAGTGTCTGCGTGCAACCTATGGCACTGGATCTTGCGACAATTCGCGCATTAGCGGACCGCGTGGCGGCCTCGCACGGCCTTGAGGTCGTGGAGGTCGAGTATCTCGGCGGCAGTAAGCAACGGGTGCTGCGCGTCTTTATCGAGAAGAATGCGGAAGAGCGCGCCAAGCATGTAGCGGCGGCTACGGAAACGGATTTGCCGGGAAAGTTTGCGGCTGGCGAAGTCAATGTCGACCAGCTTGCCTGGGTCACCCACGAAGATTGCCAGAACTACAGCCAGGATTTCGGAACGGTTCTGGATGTCGAGGAGTTGGGGCCAGGCAGCGGCTACACGCTGGAAGTCTCTTCTCCGGGGCTGGACCGCAGGCTCTATGGGCGCGCGGATTATGAGCGGTTTCGTGGAAGCGTAGTCAAGCTGCAGACATTCGAGCCCGTGGCAGGCAACCGGCATTGGCAAGGCAGGCTCACAGATGTGGGCGCAGATTCGATACGGCTGGACCCTGCCCCTTTGAAGGGGAAGCGAAAGAAGGCGGCGGCCACCGAGCCGGTCGAGATCCCCTTGGCTAATGTTGAGAAGGCCAATCTGGTTCCCGAGATTTAGGCATTCACTAGACAGGCAGGACGGCGACAAAGCGGGACGCAACCGGTCAGGGATTGCGGACATGTTCAGACTTCGGCATCGGCTCTCCATTGAGAAGCCCGAAGCCGGGGCGCAAGGTGCCGGGCAGCAAGACCCGGATATGAGTTCAGGGCGACAGAGAGAAGACTATGGCAAGTGCGCTGTATCAAAGCATTGAAGCATTGAGTCACGAGAAGGGCATTGACCCGCAGATCGTAGTGACAGCGGTGGAAGACGCAATTGCGCTGGCCACTCGCAAGTACTACAAGACGCAGGAGAATATGCGGGCCGAGTTGGACAAGGATTCGGGCGAGATTCGGGCTTACGTTTACAAGACAGTGGTGGAAGCCCCGGAACAGATCGAAGATCCCGTGAATCAGATCGCGCTGGAAGAGGCGCGCAGCCTGGCGCCCGAGGTCGAGGTCGGCGGCGAAATCCGCTACTACAAGCCGACGGACGTGCTGGGCCGCATCGCTGCTCAGATGGCCAAGCAGGTCATCTTCCAGAAGGTGCGCGAAGCCGAGCGCGATACCGTCTTCCTGGAATATAACGACCGGCTGAATGAGGTCTTTACTGCGACGGTGAAGCGCGTTGAGCCGCAGGACATCATCTTCGATCTCGGCAAGACCGAGGCGAGAATGCCCCGCCGCGAGCAATCCCGGCTGGAGCAGTTCGCGGTTGGCGAGCGCGTGCGCGTGGTGCTGCTGCGCGTGGATCGTGCCGCGAAGGGACCCCAGGTGATCGTCTCCCGCGCAGCGCCGGAGCTGGTCAAGAATCTCTTTCAGAGTGAAGTGCCGGAGATCTACGACGGCACGGTGGTCATTCGTGCCATTGCGCGCGAGGCTGGCGAGCGCACCAAGATCGCAGTCATGTCGCGCGACAAGGATGTGGACCCGGTGGGCGCATGCGTCGGCATGAAAGGCATGCGTGTGCAGTCGATCATCCGCGAATTGCGCGGAGAGAAGATCGATATCATTGAGTACAGCGAGGAGATTACGACCTTCGCGGAGAAGGCTCTGCAGCCAGCCAAGGTAAGCCGCGTCAGCATTGCGGATCTGGGCGAGAAGCAGATTGAAGTGATCGTCGACGACACGCAGTTGTCCCTGGCCATCGGCAAGAAGGGCCAGAATGTGCGTCTCGCGGCCAAGCTGCTGGGCTGGAAGATCGATATCAAGAGCGAAGAGGAGAAGCGGCAGGAGGTCGAGCAACAGATGCAGGCCATGTCTGGCGGGCCTTCTACTCCGATCGAGCAGGTCAGCGAGCTGGGCGATGCAATTATTCAGAAGCTGGTGGCACACGGAATTACTACCGTCGAAGCGCTGGCGGATATGACTCCTGAGGAGCTCGAAGAGGTTCCCGGAATAGGCGAAAAGACGCTGGAGAAGATCAGCGTTGCGGTGCGCCACTACTTCGGCGAATACGAGGAAGGCGAAGAGCGGCCTGCGCAGGCTGAAGTTGCGGGAGCCGCAATTGAGTCCGAGACCATCGCCGGGTTAAGCCAGGATGACGATGTTGCGCCGTCCGCGGAAAGCACCGGCCCGATTGACGACGGTGTAGCCGCGGCTATGGTCGAAGAGATGACCGAGTCTGGCGCGGAAGCCGGGGATGAGGGTGTCGTTCCAGCCGATCCGGGTGGCGAAATCATCAGCAATTTTGTAGCTGCCGATCCAGAGGATCTGGCAGAGGCGGCTGAGATACCAGGGGAACTGAAGGAAGAAGATGTGGCAGCAGGCGAGCTGCCTGCGCGGAAGGTTTCGGCATCCAGGGAGCTCCCGGCAGAGAAGCATGCCTTGGATCCAAAGGCAAACAGGGATGAAGAGGGTGGCGCCTGAAATGGCGTTCGCGATCTTCATCAGCGCATATTGCGCGATTTCAGAGGATAATAGGAATTGCACCGAGACCCACCATCGAGAGGGTGTTATGACCATCTAGAGCTATGGGGAAGGTGCCCAAAAGGGGCGGATGAGTAAAGTTCGAATCAATGATTTAGCCAGAGAACTGGAAGTGAAGAGTAGGTCGATTCTGGATGTTTTGACGGAAGTAGGCGTTACGGAAAAGAAGACCCACTCCAGCTCACTTGAGGCGGACGAGGCGGAGCGCGTACGCGTCCACTTCCAGCGCGGAGGGCGCAGTGTGCCCACCGGCCAGCATCGCGCCGAGGCTGAGCCGAAGCCAAAGATTGACTGGTCGCGTGTTTCCAAGCCAGGCGATGTGCTCAAGGCGATCCAGAGCCGCAACGAAGAAGCTGCCGCCGAGCGTGAGCATCGTCGTCCACCAGTTCCCGTGCCGCCACCCAGCACTCCAGTAGTTGCGGCCACGCCTGCACCGCCCAGACCGCCAGCGCCTCCGGCCCCGGTTGCCCCTGCTCCCGAGGCATCCAGGCCTGCTCCGCGCAGGATCGTTCCTCAGCCGCGGCAGGAACCTCGCATCATCGTCCCAGCTCCCGCGATTGCCGCCAAGCCCCCAATGGGCCCGGTTGTCGCCGCGCCTCCCGCCGGAAAGGTGGCAGCAGCGGAAGGGAAGCCAGCGATCGCTTCCTCCGTGCCTGCGGCGCCTGTAGCGGTAAAACCTGCGACTCCTGCGGCTCCGTCGCCGGTAGCGGCGCCAGCGCCCCCAGTGGTTGAGGCTGCTGCTCCTGCCGCGGTTGCGCCGCCCGCCAAGGCTGAGCCTGTTGTAGCCGCCACCCCTGCGGCGGAGGCCGTTTCTCACCCTGCCGAGACTGCGAAGACTCCCGCGCCGGTTGAGACTTCTGCGGTCGCAGCAAAAGAAACTCCAGCTCCGGTCGAGGCTGCTCCAGTCAAGCCGGCAGCTCCGGCAGCGCCCGTACGTCGCGTGATTATGCCGCAGACAGGGCCACGTCCGGTCTATACGGCTCCGCCTCCGCCACCACCTCCGCCGCCCTCGGCTCATCCGCCGCAGGCTGCAGGTCCGGGTGGCATTCAGCGCGGCCGTCCGATCTTTGATCGCGGTCGTCCCGGTGGAGCCCCTGGGTTCGGGCAGCGTCCAACAGGTGGCCCTGGTTACCAGGGCGGTCCCGGTGGAGCCCCCGGCCGTCGTCCGATGCATCCTACGCGTAGCTCGCCGACAGGCGGGCCTCCAGGCGCACGCCCCGGAATGGGTGGTCGCCCGGGCTTTGGTGCTCGTCCCGGCTTTGGTCCCCGCCCCGGCGCGGGAGCCGGTGGGATGATGCCTCCTCCGGGAGAGGCGCCGCGGCCGCAGAGGCCGACAGGCCCCAATCGTCGTCCCGGTGGCGGCAACAAGCGCTACGAAAAGAGCAAAGAAGGCCCGATGAAGGGCTTTGTTCCGCCGCCGCGTATGGGCGGATATTCGCAGGAGCCGGTGCCGATTACGCGCACCATCACGGTGACGGAAGGCGTCAGCGTGAAGGAGCTTGCGGAGAAGCTGGATGTGCGTGGCAAGGATCTGATCGCATCGTTGCTGATGCGCGGCGTCTTCGTCACGGTCAACCAGTCTCTCGATGCGGAACTGGTGAAGGACATTGCGCGGCAGTTCGGCGCCGAAGCACAGGTCATCAGCTTTGAAGAAGAGATGGCGAACGAGGCGATCGAGGAGATTCTGGAGACAGAGAACCCCGATGAGCAGGAAGTGCCTCGTCCTCCTGTAGTCACGGTGATGGGCCACGTCGATCACGGCAAGACCTCGTTGCTGGACGCGATCCGCGAGACGGATGTAGCGGCCGGTGAGGCGGGCGGCATTACGCAGCACATTGGTGCGTACAAGGTTCGCTTCAGCAAGGAAGGATCTCCGGCACACGGAAGAGAGATCGTCTTTCTGGATACGCCGGGTCACGAAGCCTTTACTCGGATGCGTGCACGCGGCGCCAAGGTCACGGACCTGGTGGTGATCGTGGTAGCGGCGGATGACGGCGTGATGCCGCAGACGCTGGAAGCCGTGGATCACGCGAAGGCGGCGAATGTGCCGATTATCGTGGCCGTAAACAAGATCGATAAGCCGGAGGCGAATCCGGATCGCGTGAAGCAGCAGTTGGGCGACCGCGGACTGGTACCCGAGGCCTGGGGCGGCGACACGGTATTTGTGGACGTGTCGGCGAAGAAGCGGATCAATCTGGACCTGCTTTTGGAGATGATCTGCCTCGTCGCGGATATGAAGGCGCTCAAGGCCACTCCAAGTCGCAAGGCTGTGGGAACCGTCATCGAAGCCAAGCTGGACCGCGGGCGCGGCGTTGTCGCCTCGGTGCTGGTGCAAAATGGCACGCTGAAGTCCGGCGACAGCTTTATCATGGGCAACACATTCGGCAAGGTGCGTGCGATGTTTGACGATCGCGGGCGCGCCGTAGAAGAGGCCGGGCCATCGACTCCGGTCGAGGTGCTGGGCTTGGAGGGCATGCCGGATGCCGGCGACACCTTCCTGGTTGTTGCCGATCGCGACAAGGCAAAGGGTATCGCGCAGTATCGCAAGATGAAGGAGCGCGAGTCGCAGCTTGCCAAGTCGTCGCGGGTTTCGTTGGAGGGGCTTGCCGAGCAGATCAAGCAGGCGGGAGTCAAGGAACTGCCTCTCATCCTGAAGGGCGATGTCACCGGTTCGGTAGAAGTGCTTGCCGACTCGCTGCAGAAGATGTCCACCGAGAAGGTTCGCATCAAGGTGATCCACACCGGAGTCGGTGCGATCACGGAGAGCGATATTCTTCTGGCTTCGGCTTCGAATGCTATCGTGATCGGCTTCGGAGTCCGTCCAGGCCGGGAAGCCTCCGAGCTTGCCGAGCAGGAAGGTGTGGAGATCCGTCTGCACTCGATCATCTACGAACTGCAGGACGAGATGAAGAAGGCGATGCTCGGACTGCTGGAACCGACGATCAAGGAAAACTACTCGGGCCGTGCGGAAGTGCTCAATATCTTCAAGATCCCCAAGGTGGGCACGATTGCCGGTTGCCGCGTGACGGATGGCGTCATCAAGCGCGATGCGGAGATTCGCATCCTGCGCGATGGCGAGCAGGTCTACAAGGGCAAGCTCTCCTCGCTCAAGCGCTTCAAGGATGATGCGAAGGAAGTGACGAACGGCATGGAGTGTGGTATCGGCATTGCCAACTTCAATGATCTGAAGGTTGGCGATACGATTGAAGCCTTCGTGACGGAGCGAATCGCGGCGGTTCTGACCGCTTAAGAGAAGCGGCAAAATAAAGGCAGAATGGGCGTGCGGAGCTATTCCGCACGCCCAAACTTCTTGGCGCAGTTCAGACAATTTTCTGCTCCATATCACCGCAGCGCGCGCTGCCGTGAAGGAGATACGCGATGCTTTTCCACCCGTCTTTTTACTGTGTTTTTAGCCTCGGATGTAATTTCTCCGGCAGGGGCGTAAAATCCATCTTTCCTAGCGCGGTCCATTTCGCCTTGTAATCCAATAAGTTCCGCGCAGGATTTTTCTTATGTGAGGTGTACTATGCGGAACTTGGCATCGCGTTTTTTGATTGGGATCTTTGCAATCACTTTGGCAACCATGCTTGCCGGGTGTGAGCGCCATAGCAAGTCGGAGAGCTACTACCTGGTTGCGGTGAATACGAAATTGCCCTATTGGCAGACGGCTGCGGCTGGTCTGGACAAGGCGGCGGCCCAGTATGGGGTGACGGCGGAGATGCGCGGGCCAGACACCTTTGATCCACAGGCAGAGGTGAAGGAGTTCCGCGCGGTTGTGGCCCGGAAGCCTGCGGGCATCATGGTGTCGGTCGCGGATGCCGGACTGATGGCGCCTGAGATTGATGCGGCGCTACAGGCAGGCATCCCGGTGATTACCATCGACTCCGATGCAGCGAATAGCCATCGGCTGTTCTTTATCGGAACGAACAATCTGCAGGCAGGCCGCCTGGGTGGAGCGCGGATCGTGCAAAAGCTCAGCGGGAAGGGCAACGTCGTTTTCTTCACCATGCCAGGCCAGCCCAACCTCGATGAACGCCTGAAGGGCTACCAGGACGTGTTTGCTACGCATCCGGGAATCAACGTGATTGAAACCTTCAATATCAAGGGCGACTCCGGTACGGCACTCGACAAGACGACCGAGTATCTGGCGCGTACGGGAGCGGGAAAGATTGACGCGCTGGTTTGTCTCGAGGCCTCCGCGGGTAAGGATGTAGCCGAAGCGTTGAAGCGTGCCAATGCGAAGGATCGGGTGCTGGTGGCAATGGATGTGGATGAGGAGACGCTGAACCTGGTAAATAGCGGCGTAATCGATGCAACGATTGCGCAGAAGCCATTCACCATGGCGTTCTATGGGCTGAAGCAACTCGATGACCTCCACCACTATCCCCTGAAGTCCCTGACCACGGTCTACTCTGTCGATTCGTTCTCCCCGGTTCCAACCTTCGTGGATACCGGCACGAGCCTTGTCGATAAGGGCAACGTGGATGTTTTCCTGAAATCCAGGGCAGACGCTCAGGCGCACTAAGCCGATGGATCGGATTTGCCCCGGCGGCTCATTTCGCAGCCGTCGGGGCATGTTGACCATCTGTTGATCGTGCGGATATTATCCGAATTCCGAGGTGACGGCCTATGGAGTTCTCTGACGCAATCGGTCCAATCATGAAGCAGAAGGGGCAGGTCTGGTCCGTGCCGCCTTCCAGCTCTGTATACGACGCCGTGGTAGCCATGGCCGAGAAGGGCGTGGGTGCCCTGCTGGTTATGGAAGGCGACAAACTCGTCGGTATCCTGTCGGAAAGGGACTATGCCCGCAAAGTAGTCATCCGGGGCAGAAGCTCGAAGGACACGGAAGTCCACGAGATCATGAGCAGCCCAGTTATCTTCGTGACCCCCAAACATACCGTGGTCGACTGCATGCGCATCATCACGGAGAACCGGATCCGCCACCTTCCGGTGCTGGAAGGGGAGCGCGTCATCGGCGTCGTCTCCATCGGTGACCTGGTGAACTGGATGCTACAGGCACAACAGGAAACCATCCGCCATCTTGAAGCCTACATTACCGGCAGGAGCAGCTAGTTTTTCCCGGAAGCAGCAAAGTGCGGGTTCTGGCGGCGTGCCCCCTGGCGGTACGCTTCGATCCCGCATGGCGCTGTTCCAAACGCGACTCCTCTACAATCACAAAAGAATGAACCTCGAAGCGATTCAATCCGCACTCCGTGAGCAGCATCTGGATGGCTGGCTCTTTTACGATCATCATCACCGTGATCCGATCGCCTACCGGATTCTGGGGTTGAGCGAGAGCATGCATGTCACGCGGCGCTGGTACTACCTTGTGCCCGCGGAAGGCGAGCCGCGCAAACTGGTGCATCGCGTGGAGCGGGGCCGCCTGGATACGCTGCCGGGGGAAAAGGGCCTGTACTCGTCGTGGCGGGAGCTTGAGGATGGGTTACAGATCATGCTGGCTGGCTACGACCGTCTTGCGATGCAATATTCCCCACGCAACGCGATCATGTATATCTCGATGGTGGATGCGGGCACGATTGAGCTGCTGCGGGAGTTTCGCAAGATTATTGTGAGCTCGGCGGACCTCGTCAGCCAGTTTGAGGCAGTTTTGAGCGAGGCGCAGATCGCAACCCACTACGAGGCGCAACGAGCGCTCGATGAGATTCTCGCCGAGGGCTTTCGCGAGATAGGACGGCGGCTTCGCCCGGCCAGCGGAGGCTCGCCCCAATCGATGACCGAATATGACTTGGCCGTGTGGCTGCGGGAGGCCATGGGCAGAGCAGGCCTGGAGTGGGAGAACGGGCCGAATGTCTCGGTGAATGAGAACTCCTCCGATTCCCACTACGATCCGACAGCGGAGACATCGCGCCAGATTCGCGAAGGCGATTTTCTGCTGGTGGATATCTGGGCGCGTCGCACCGTTCCCGACTCGTGCTGGTATGACATCACATGGACTGGCGTTGTGGGCCGCGAACCGAGCGAGCGGGAGCAACAGGTCTTCCAAACGGTGCGCGAGGCCCGGGATGCGACGGTGGACCTGGTAAAGCGGGCGTTTGCGGCTGGCAGGCCCCTTGCGGGCTGGCAGGCCGACGATGCCGCGCGGGACGTCATCAGAAAAGCCGGATTTGACCGCTATTTCACGCATCGCACCGGACACAATATTGCCACCGAATTGCATGGCAACGGGGCGCATCTGGATAATCTGGAGACCCACGATGAGCGCCTGATTCTGCCGCATACCTGCTTTTCTGTTGAGCCGGGAGTCTATCTGCCGGAGTTTGGCGTGCGCAGCGAGCTGAACATGATGACCTGGCCAGGCAGGGCCGAGACTACGGGGCGCGTGCAAACTGAGCTGGTGAGAATTTAGCTCCAGCAGCGCCTGAAGCAGAAGATAGCTGAGAGTGTTCCGCCGGAGCCGCTTGGCCCGGAGTTGGTTACCTTGGGCTGCTGTGTCCGTTACAGGGCTCGCAGGCAATGAAGCGCGGCGCGGTGCTGTATATTCAAATGTGATGGTTGCAAAGGCTCAAGTTGCAGGACGTGGGGAAGCGGGAACGGAATCCGGCTTCGCCTATCTTCCATTAATTGCCGGCTGGCTGGTGCCGGGGGCTGGACACGCGCTGCAAAAGCGCTGGGGCCGCGGCGCACTCCTCTTCATTTCCATTACCAGCATGTTTGTGCTGGGGCTGCTGATGCAGGGCAAGCTCTATGCGCCCAATGCGGGCGACGTTCTGGACATGCTGGGCTTTGCGGGCGATCTGGGCGGCGGGCTACTCTATATCCTCGGCCGGGTCTTTGACCTGGGCCATGGCGCGGTGCAGGTGGCGACCGCGGACTACGGGACGAAATTCACCGTAGTTGCCGGCCTGCTGAACGTGATTGCGGCTGTGGATGCGCACAACATCCGCGTGGGGAGGAAGGCATGACCTTTGCTCCTTCGCATTTCACGGCTGTGCTGCTCTTCGCGTCGTTTGCGTCCGTGGTTTTTGGCATCACGCAGCGCTCCACAACCAGGGCAATGGTCCGCTACGGGCTATACTGCTTCGCCATGTTTGTGGCTGCGGTGGTGGCCGCAAGCTGGCTGATGTACTTCATCCGGCGATAGCACGTTCAGCCTCCGCCAGGAGCCGCTGCTTCGATCCACGCAGCCAGTTATTGGCCGTTTAGCCAGACCATCGCGCTGAATCTGTGTTTGCTGACATAGCCGCGCTGGCGGTAGAGTGCGACGGCGTTCGCGTTGGCTTCCGTCACCGTGAGCGTAAGTGCCTGGAAGCCGCGGCCGCGCAGATCTGCGGCGCAGGATGCCAGCAGAAAGCTGGCCAGACCGCGATTCCGATATTCCTTCGCAACGCAGACCTGCGTTACGTGTCCTACGTCGCTGCGAACGCGGGAGCAGAGCAGTAAGGCAACGAGTTCGTTGCGCGTCCTGCTGGCAATGACTCTTGAAGCCGTGGGATCGAAGATGCCGCAACCGGGAAAGCGCACGATGTTATGCAGAAAGCGCAGGGCTCCCGCGACCGTACAGTACTGATCGTTGATGCGGCTATCCAAGTGGCCTTCATACGCCTCCACGATGAGCCGTCCAGCACTGGCAAAGTCGGCGTCTGTCCAGGATCGAATCTCGAGATCGTCAGGCAGCCCGCCGTGGAGGGTGAATCCTTTGGGAAGCTGGGTGACGGATCGGCTGTGAAGGTCCTGCTCCATGAAGAGACGAGGGAAGACGGTGAACCCATTCTGTTCGAAGATCTGCCGGTGGAGTCCGTGCTCATGAAGGAGCAGTTGCGATTCGATGCGGCACACGCCAGGCGAACTCTGCAATAGCTCGATGATATGTTCCAGGAGTCGAATCTCAACCTTTGTCGCAGATCCCGATTCCAATGACATCGCGAAGACATCACCGATCACTGCCTTGTTCGCTTCATAGACACAGAACACGTAGCCTGTGACGCGGCCATTTTCCACCGCGACAAATCCGGGGAGAACGTGGGAGTCGAGATATTGCAGCAGCAGCCTGGCCGAAGCACGGTAATCCCAGTCGAGGCGCTCGCCCCATAGGGCGGTCTCTTCTTCGAGCACCGGGCGTAAGGTGTTCGCCGAGAAGTGTCTCAGGTCGAGGATTTCAAGCTGGATTGCCGATGTCATTTGTGCCTGTGGCCACGACGGAATCTTCGTGGAAGATACGTATGCTTCCGAATCTTCTCATGGCAGAGGCATCTCTGGCCCGGGAAGTATATCGGGGAACTCTCCGGAGTACCTGCCGATTGCGGAGCGAGGATCGCCTAAGGTTTCGCGGCGATCTTGTAAACAACCAGATTCTGCGCTGGATAGGTGAAGAGGGGGGTATAGCTGCGGCCTCCCAGGTAAGGAAGGATCTCCGCCGCATAGGCCTCTCTTACGATCAGGATGTGCTCTTCAGCAGGCACGCCCGCCGGCCCCTCATAGTTCGCAACCTCGTGATTGCGATAGAAGGCGACGCCATACTCCACATCGCGGCGCACCCTGTAGACGGCCACGGTTTCTGTGGAAGGAGCAACCTGCTCCAGGAGCCGCGAGAGATGGCGGGCGGAGTAGCTGTCATCGATGGCGTGGATATTCCTCTTGGTGAGGGGGAAGTTGCCGATGCCGAAGACTGGCCCAATGCCAAACAGGAAGAGCAGCATAACGACCATCGGAACCATGGTGGCGATACGCAGGCGCCGGATTCCAAAGCGTGCGACCACTGCCAGGATCAGCACAGCCGATCCCGCGCCGGTTGCCACGGCGGCGAGGATTGCGCGGGCCGGTGGCATCACTCCCGAATGTGAGATTTGCCAGGGCAGCAGCAGAACAAGCGCCGTCATAATGCCGGTGACCACGGCGTGTGCCGTCAGGAGAGACGGGCGCAATCCGCGGTTTCGGATGCGATTCAGGTAGTCGCCGGTAAGAATCGTAATCGGTGGCAGCGCGGGAAGGATGTAGCCCGGAAGCTTGGCACGGGACATGGAGAAAAAGACGATCGGGATGAGTGCCCAGAGGACGAGAAACTCCGGAAAGGCATCCCCGGCCCGTGGATGACCGACGTAGCGATCTTTGCAATGGCGCGCCTTCCACTCCGCTACAGATTCGCGAATGGCATCCACCAGCGCAGCCATGGAAATCACAGCCCAGGGAGTAAGCGCCAGCAGCGTGATCGGGATGTAGAACCAGAATGGCTGATCGTGCTGATACCTGCCGGTAGCAAAGCGCTCCAGATTATGTTCCAGGAAGAAGATACGCAGGAAGTTGGGGTTGCGGTGCTGGACAGCGATGAACCAGGGCAGCACCATGGCGAGGTAAAGGATGATTCCGGGAATCCAGATGGTTCGGCGGAGCAGGGACCACTCCCTGCGCAGGGCGGCGAAGGCCAGCAGAATCATCAGCGCCATGAAGGGAGCCACTGGCCCTTTGGCCAGCGTTGCGGCGCCTACGAAGAAGTAGATATCGAAGAGCCAGAACTTGCTGTCGGTCTCATACCAGGCATACCAGCCAAGCATGCCGATGCAGAAGGGGGCCGCGAGCTGCATATCCGTGGAGGCGCCACGGGCGAAACCGATGATGCCGGCGCAGCACGCCGTGATCAAGGCTGCGTCGAGTTGGCCTCCCGGGCGGAAGCGCCGGATGTGCAGATAGGTCAGCGTGATGAGAACAAAGGCGAAGCTCGCCGAGGGGATACGGGCCGACCAGTCATGGACTCCAAACTCGCGGAAGGCAAACATCGCGCGCCAGTAATACAGTGCGGGCTTCTCCAGCCAGGGTTTGCCGTAGAGGATTGGGGTGATGCAGGCTTCCAGCTTCCCCGCAACTCCATGCCCGTGGTCAAGCTTGGTGAGCATCTCATGGGCGATCTGCGCGTAACGGGGTTCGTCCGCGCCGACTAGGCCGATCCCATCGCCACCGAAGATCGGCACCATGCCGTAAAACAGGAAAAATGCAGCGAATACAAAGAGAGTTAACGCCTCGAGGACGGTTGACAGCTCGGGGAGGCGTGCGGGCACTCCGGTGTCGCGGTCCTGCAGCGCCTTGAGGTTGAGAGGAAATCCCACGTTCGATGCTATCTCGAAAATACGCATTTGCCGGCCTCTAGTCCTTCAGAGAGCCGACGGGACAAGGCTATCAGATTGAAGCGACATTGGAATGAAATGGAAACCACGTTCAAGCCATAACTCTCGGGACCACAAGCCTCAGGCTACATCATGGACGGTCGCGTTGGCTTTGCTCCGCATCAGCTTCACAATGCTCTCTGCCGCTGCGGGGAGTGGGCCGGGCAGCGTGCAGCCGCTGGCGTTCTTGTGCCCGCCTCCGCCAAAATGCTGGGCAATCTCCGCCGCGTCCATATCGCCCTTGCTGCGCATGCTGACGCGTACTCCGCGGTCCGGAAGCTCGCGCAGGAAGGCGGCAACGTCGACTCCGGCGATACTGATGGCGTAGTTCACAATTCCTTCGCAGTCTTCTTCGGCCGCGCATGCGCGGACCATGTCGTTATGCGTGACCCACATCCAGGCGATGCGTCCTTCGCGCTTGATATTGGAGAGGGCGGCGCCCAGCAGGAGCATCTTTGAGGTGGGATTGCTGAAGTAGATCTGCTGCGCGGCCTGCTTGGGATCGGCTCCGCACAGGACCAGTTCCCGAGCCAGCTCAAAGGTGTGCTCGTCCGTGTTGCCGTAGCAGAAGCTTCCCGTATCTGTCAGAACCGCGGTGTAGATACACGTCGCAATGTCCGGAGTGATAACGGCTCCGGCGGCAAGCGCCAACTCGTAGACCATCTCCGCTACGGCGCAGGCTTCGCGGTTTATCCAGTTCACATCGCCATAAGCGCGGCCGCTGGCATGGTGATCCATATTGATGATGCGCAAGCCCTCCAGCCCCTGAAGGCCGGTGCGCTCCAGCCCGTCGCATTCGAGGACGATCACGGCATCGTAGTCTCCTTCGATGCGGCTGGCGCAACGCATCTCGTCAGCGCCTGGAAGTCCGCTGTAAAGCAGAGGCGGACGGTCGCTGGAGACGACATCCGCATGCTTGCCAAGCTGGCGCAGGATCGCTCCACAGGCCAGCATGGAACCCATGGCGTCGCCGTCCGGCCGGGCATGGGAGGTGACGAGAAAGCGATGACCCTGCTCGATGATCTCCAGGATTGCGCGTATTGGCTGGTAGTGCTCCATTGCTTTGGGATTGAGTGCCGTTTATAGCTCCGTTCTGAGTGGGGTGGTGGAGTCCTGTGCCGGCTCTGATTTTGTCTTCTTCTTTTTCTCGCGGCCCAGGAGCTGGTCGATCCGGTTCTTCATTTTTTCCGAGCGGTCAATGTGAAAGCTGAGATCCGGTATGTGGCGTACCCCCATCAGCTCGAGCAGACGGTGACGGATGTGTCCGCGCGCATTCATCAGCGCTTCGATGGTTTCGGTCTCTTCCTTCATACCGCCATCGACCGCCACATAAACGCGTGCAGATTTGCCTCCCGGATTCAGCAGGACTTCGCTGACGTAACAGAAGCTGATTCTCGGGTCGGAGAGTTCGCCCTCGATGACGGCGCTGATTTCTTCGCGGAGTGCTTCCGCAACGCGGTCCCGATGATATTGGCGCGCGCGTGGTTCTGGCATTGTGAAATTCCTTAGGAAAACCCCTTAGAATACCAGAGGCGCGCTCTGGAGGGCAATGCGCGAACGCATTGCAAGATGGAAGAGAGTTTTCCTGAAAGACCAATCCGCTACTCGTCAACAAAATGCCAGTAGGAGTCCCTGATTTCAGCGCCCAGATCGTTTGCGATGCGGACGGCGGCGTTCTCCACCTGCTGCATCAGTCCGGTCAGGTAGTCGCGGGAACCGGAGATGGCACAAACTCCGAGGGTGGCAGATTGCCAGGTGATGGCCTCGTCCAACTCTGCGACGGAGATGTTAAAGCCCGCCTTCAGCTTATCTTTGAGCGACCGCACTACCTGCCGCCGGTCCTTCAGCGACTGTGCGTGCTCAATGTGAAGCTCGATGGTGAGAGCGGCAATCGGCATCTGCGGACGGTCTACAAAATAACTCTACTAACTTCAAAAATAACTCTACTCCGGGAAGAAGAGGGCGACTTGCTCCGGCTTCGGTGGTTTGGTGGCGAGGCTGACGACCACAAGGCACAGCAGAGAAGCGACCAGGGCGGGGAAGATGGCGTCGCGTTGCGCGAGAACCGAAGGCAGGTGGTGCTGAACCAACGGCACATCCCAAAAGAAAGTCACGAATGTGCCGGCACCAATTGCGCTGACTGCTCCTGCGCCATTGGCACGGCGCGAATAGAAGGCCGCCAGGATCACCGGCGTAAGTGCCGCCGAGTAGATGGTGTAGGCGTAGAGGGTTTTCTTGAGCACCGAATCAGTGTGCAGCGCCTGATAGAGAGCCCAGACGCCAAGCAGGGCGACCATCAGGCGGGAGACGATGAGAACACGTTTGTTTGACGCCTCGGGCGCAAGGTAACGGACGAAGACATCGTTGACCAGGTTGGTTGCCGGGGAGAAGAGATAGTTGTTGGCAGTGGAGATGATCTTGGCAAAGACCGCTCCCATCAGCAAGGCTCCGAGGAATGGCGGGAGTCCGTTCAGCGCCGTGTAGGCGATGATTTCGCGTGGGTGCTTCGATACTTCTCCCGCCGGGAAGCGCACAGAGCCGACGACGGCGAGGGCAACGATCACTGTCTCCAGAACAATGGTGCCGAGGATCCAGCCTGCGACGGCGTTGCGCGCATCCTTCTCCGACTTCGCGGAAAAAAACTTCTGGTACATGGACTGGTTGCCAAGCATGAGCAGGCATGTCGGCAGGAAGAGCTCGAGCGCCTGCAGCAGGCTGAAGTCGCCAAGCACCTGGAAGTGCGTCGCAGGCAGCGCGTGGGTCACGTGGCTCCATCCACCCGCGGAGCGGAGCAGTACCGGCAGCGCCACGCACATCGTGATGGTGGCGAGCATGCCGATCACTACGTCCATGTAGGCAACGGAGGCCATCCCCGCGATTGCGGTAAAGACGATGACAAAGACGGCGATGATGTATTTGCCGAGATCAGCGGAGATGATGGTGGGGAAGACGAGGTGCAGGATGTCTCCGCCGCCGGTGAGCTGGTAGCTGGTGATGGCGGTGTAGGCGAAGAGGACCGCGATGACTCCGAGCACGCGCGCGGCCTGGTTATAACGGGCCTCCAGCAAATCGGGGATGGTGAACTGCGCGAACTTTCTGGCGCGGGGGGCGATGAAGTAGATCAGCAGCAGACCGGCCCATCCTCCGCCCGCCTGCCATAGCGCCGCAAAGCCGTGGCGGTAGGCGTTCTCCGCACCGCCAAGCAGGGAGCCGGAGCCGATCCAGGAAGAGAGCAGCGTGAAGACCAGCACAAATGCCGGCAGGGATCGCCCGGCGACGAGGTAATCCGCTTTGGTCTTGACGTGGCGCAACTGCACCAGCGAGACAGTGAGCAGGGTGAGAACGATTGCGCCGAGGACGGCGGCATACAGGTTCATGCGCTTCCCTTCATTAGGCTGGATGCTGCTGGATGGACTATGGGGAAGTGTACCGGAAAGGCGCGTCAGGATGTGTCTTCCGTCAGGCAGTCTCTCGATTGCAAGGCACGAATGCAGTGCGGATCGGGCTAGAGATTCGCAGGCAGGTACTGGCGGATCTGCTCCGCGCTGCGGCCTGCGACGCGAAGGACTTTGTTCCGGGACTGCGCGCCGGAGACGATGGAGACGGCGGAGCGAGGAACCTGGCATAGCTCCGCGAAAAACTCGATGAGGGCTTCATTCGCGCGTCCTTCGAGTGGAGGCGCGGAGAGCGCGACTTTGAGCGCGGCGCTCGCGCCTTCGCCAAAGATGCCGGTGATGGCGGTCTTCCTGGCGCGAGGATGAACTTTCACGGCGACGGTTGCTCCCTGCGGTGAATCCCGGACGGGCGTCATCTGACGTACTCGCGGTCTGGGTATTCCCGATGCCCGAAGAGCGCCGTGCCGATGCGCACCATGGTCGAGCCCTCCTCAATGGCGACCGCAAAATCCCCCGACATGCCCATGGAGAGCTGGTCGAAGCTGAGGGCGGGGTGCGCCTGTGCCAGGTGCTCGCGCAGTTCCCGAAGCTGGCGGAAGTAGGGCCGCGCATCCTCGGGATCTTCGCTGTAGGGAGGCACGGTCATCAGGCCGCGCAGGTCGAGTGCGGGCAAAGAGGGAATGCGCTCGAGCAACTCCATCAACTCGCGGGATTGCGGGTCGAGACCGGTCTTGGCCTCCTCGGGGCTCAGCTTGATTTCCAGCAGCACGGGCAGCGTGCGGCCGCGTGCCTGCGCGGCTTCGTTCAATCTCTCGGCCAGGCGCAGGGAATCGAGTGAATCCACTGCGTCAAAGAGCTCGACCGCGCGGGTGGATTTGTTTGACTGCAGATGGCCGATCAGGTGAAAGACGGAGGAGCCTGGCGCGGGCTTGCCGGGAGTTCTGGCCAGCCCCAGTTGGGCGAGTGCCAGCGACTTCTGGGCAAACTCCTGCACGCGGTTTTCGCCAAAGTGCGTGATACCGGCGGCAATCGCCTCCTGCACCGCTTCGGCGGGATGCGTCTTGGAGACCGCCATCAACTGAACCTCGTTGCGGCTCCTGCCTGCACGGCGGCAGGCGGCATCGATCTGCTCCTCGATGCGCGTGAGCCTTTGGGAGAAGGTCAGGGTTTCTTCGTGATTCACGGCAGGCCAACCTTTTGTTCAGATGGTGGAACGCTCCTGCAGAGTATCCCTATCCGTGCAGGCAGGTTCGGCGTAATCTCTTGCGTAACGATTTCCAGGGGAGTTGGCATTCCGGCTATTTCAGGGCCTTTGTAGAGCGGATTTTTTGAGGAAGGGTAGCATGACCGATTCCCATTTGCTGAATTGGCGTGATTCCCGTGCATTTCACGTACTCTGGATCCAGACTCTCAGGATAAATGGAGGACGCTGGACGTGGCCCGGAAATTGCAATTTCATGGGCTTCCGATAATCCATGCATTTTTGTGATTCTGTTGGAATAACGGTCGATATAGGTGTGTAGAAGTTGAACGCGAGGTTACAACGGTCGTTCATTCGCAAGATGTGATGCAGGATGTGAAAGGAATTGCAGTATGGATAGCCTATTTTGGACGATGGATCAAGTCCCAGCATGGCTGTGGATCGCAGCCGCGGTGGGGCTGGTGATCGCGCTGATGGTGCGAAACCAGCGCCAGGCCTATGCTTACGGCGTGTGGGATGCGATCCACAGCCCCAATGCGCCGGCCGTAAAGGAAGTGCTGAATACGGTGGAACGCAGGGCATGGCGGGATGGTGAGGTTGCAAACCTTTTTGCAACAAATGTGCAGTTAACTGGTACGACGAGCAAGCGGCAGCATCTTCTGTAGTTTCTTCGGCCCTGCGGGGTTTCTGCCCCTCGATGCAGGTGCGAGCGGATCAGCTCGCGATTTTTCCAAAACTTTCTTCTCATTTTTTGAAGCAAACCGCTGTTTGCGAATTTGCGGAATTGCGCCTGTGCGTCTCGGTCCATGCGCGTCGGCGGATTCCTGTCGCTTTGCAGGGCAATTTCCCTTCTGGAGTTGCTGGGTAGTTACCTATGCTCCAGGAGGGAGTTGCCCTGCTTTTGCCGCATTGGCAGGAGCGGAGAAGACTTTAGCGATCGTGTTCTTCGAGGTATTTTTCCACCTCGAGCGCAGCCATGCAGCCGGAGCCAGCGGCGGTGATGGCCTGCCGGTAACGCCGGTCCTGCACGTCGCCACAGGCGAATACGCCGGGGACGCGAGTGAAGACGTTATCGTGGGTGACGATGTAGCCGTCGGAGTCGAGGTCGATCTGGCCTTCAAACATTGCGGCGTTGGGATTGTGTCCGATGCCGAGAAAGACGCCGCTCAGAGGGAGGATGCTCTCCTCTTTGGTGACGGTGTTACTGAGGCGCAATCCGCTCACTTCCTTCTCCTCCACGCCCAGGACCTCCAGCACCGCAGTGTTGGTGAGGAAGTCAATCGTAGGATGCGCCATCGCGCGCTCCAACATGATCTTGGAGGCGCGGAACTGGTCGCGGCGATGGATGAGCGTGACCTTTGAGGCAAACCGCGTCAGGAAGAGCGCTTCCTCCATTGCCGAGTCTCCACCGCCGATGACGGCAATCTCTTTCCCATTGAAAAAGAAGCCATCGCAGGTAGCGCAGGAGCTGACGCCGTGGCCGATCAGGGCCTGCTCCGATGGGAGGCCGAGCCAGCGGGCAGAGGCTCCACTGGCGATGATCAGAGTGTGCGCTCGCACTACTTCGCTGCCCAGATTGAGATGGAAGGGGCGGCGTGAGAGATCGACCGAGACGAGATGGGCCATCTTGAACTCGGCACCAAAGCGGGCGGCCTGCTGCTTCATGTTTTCGATGAGCTGAGGGCCCTGGATTCCCTCGGGCCATCCGGGAAAATTCTCCACCAGCGTGGTGATGGAGAGCTGACCGCCGGGCTCATGGCCTTCCAGAACGAGAGGTTTCAGGTTTGCGCGGGCGGTATAAATGGCTGCCGTGAGTCCCGCACAACCGGAGCCGAGAATGACAGTATTACGAATCGTTTCGGACATAGAAGTTCCTTTGATTGTACTGGCCTGCGAGGCAGAACGGCACGCGCCTTTGCAGGGCCCTCCGCGAAAAGATTGCTGATTGGAAGATGCTTGAGGGCGGGAAACGTTGCGAATCGCCGGTCGCGGCTCTGCTCGATGGCTGATTCCCAGGCATGGTCTTTCGTTCGCGGTGGCTCGCGGATAAGATGAGCGGCATGGCAAATCTGACATTGGTTTATGGCATGCGGCTTCTTCCGGCAGAGGAGATCACCGAGGTGGGTGACGCGCCGGTGAAGTTGAAGAACGGGAATGAGGCGCGGGTCACGATGCACATCCTCGAAGGCTCGCGCGAGCAGATCGAGGCCCAACTGCGGCAAAGCATTGAAGCCTTCTTCGATTTTTACCCCGAGATTTAAGCAGGACGTAGTGAGTTCCTTTTTGGCAATTTTGAAACCCTGACTCCCATTTCGAATTGCTCCGCTGTTTTGTGTCGCAGAATGGCACACGCGCGTTTTCTTTCCATGGCGGAATGGAGAGGAGCGCGCGTGGTGGTCCTGCTCCTTTGTCCTTTTCAGGGGGATCTGCAAAAAACGCAGCCACCGCGCGCATGGGGAGCTTTGGCAAGAGGCCGGAGCCCTCGCGGAGGATCCATGCGCAATTCGGTTTTCGAGGCAAGGCTTAACAGCTTTGGGGTCAGGCTTTGCAGGCAGGCCACTCGATGGATGTTACTGACGATTTTGCTGGGGTATTCCGCCACGGCATTGGCGGGAGGGCCGCGCTGGGTTGCGGGGAAGAGCTATTTTGACCCGGCAGCAAAGGGCCGTCCACTGCATTGGAAGAATGGCAGCCTGCCTTATTACCTCGATCAGGGGCCGCTGAGCTCGGATGTCGATCATGCCGCGGCGGAGGCCCTGGTCAATCAGGCAGCCGCGCAGTGGAACAGTGTCGTCACGGCTGCGGTGAGTATAACGGAGGCAGGGTCGCTCGATGAGGATGTGAGCAGCGCCAACGTCTCCTCGACGCCGGGGCCTGTGCCTTCCGGCTGGACGCAAGCTCCGGCAGACATTCTGCCCACCGCTCTTGACAAGCCGCTAGCGGTGATCCTTGACGTGGATGGGACGGTGCTGGATGCACTGCTCGGTCCGGGGGCAAGCGATCCACTGGCCTGCACCATGAACAGCGTCACGGTGCAGGTGGATGCGATCGCGACCGATGGCACGTTTCAACATGCGTTCCTGCTGTTGAACGGGCGCTGCGCTCACACTGCGGCACAGATGGAGACCATGCCGCAGGCGGTAGTGCGCGGCTTTGGGCGAGTTCTGGGGCTGGATTGGTCGCAGGCGAATGACGATGTGCCGTATGGCAATCCCACCAACTTTTCCGCATCCCTGGCGGGATGGCCATTGATGCATCCCATTGAGCCGCCCTGCGATCCCATGCAGGTGCCTTGTGTCTTCCGCGGGATGGCCCTGCGGCCGGATGATATTGCCGCGATCAGCCGGATCTATCCAGTGACGCCCGACAATCTTTCGAACTATCTTTCGAGCAATCCGGCCAAGCAACTGACAGCGGCGACTACCGTCTCGATCCAGGGGACTATACGCTTCCCGACGGGACAGGGTATGCAGGGGGTGAATGTCGTTGCGTATCCGCTGAACCCCGATACCCATCTGCCGGATACGCGCTATCCGGTTTCGGCGGTGACAGGCGAGTATTTCCAGGGAAACCAGGGAAATCCGGTTACCGGCTGGGTCGATCTACAGGGCAACCGCTTCGACCGATTTGGCAGCGATGATGCGGCGCTGGAGGGCTTCTTCGATCTGAGCGCCATGCCGCTGCCTCCCGGGCAGAGCCAGGCGGATTACCTGCTCACCTTCGAACCGATCAACGCGTTGTATGAACGCGCGACATCGGTGGGTGCGCAGACTCTGGGAGCGCCTCTCCCTGCGGGGACGATGCCGGCGGTGTTGATTCGCAGTCTGGGAGCGGGAGCGACTCGGCAGCAGGACATCCTGATTCCCGATGCTCCGCAGGAATCCCACAGTGGAAAGGACGGGAGCGAGACTGCTCCGGCAGTTTTGCCCGGCAGCGGGGAGTGGGTGGGACGGCTTACGGGCTATGGTCACAGCGGATGGTTTGGCCTGGCGGTGAAGGGGAATCGCTACTTCACTGTCGAGGCGCAGGCGCTCAATGAGCGGGGACA
This sequence comes from Acidisarcina sp., assembly GCA_035539175.1. Taxonomy (NCBI): domain Bacteria; kingdom Pseudomonadati; phylum Acidobacteriota; class Terriglobia; order Terriglobales; family Acidobacteriaceae; genus Acidisarcina; species Acidisarcina sp. The sequence continues at coordinate 43,490 of DATLIY010000003.1, forward strand.
ATCCTCGCAACAAAAGGCGCGCCTGGTGCTGGGGGTGTGGAATGCGATCGACAGCCCCGGTTCTCCTTCGGTGGTCAATTCCGTGCAGGCGCTGGGAGGCTATTCGGGAGTCAGCTATGTGGGCGTGACGACGATGGGTGATGGAGACCTGCGGCTGGGTATCGCGGACGAACGAGGAGATGGCAGACCCGACTATCTGTATCGCGGCCGCGTGCTCTATGCGGATACGGTAACGCCTGGCCGGATCAGCCGCAGCGGAGGGAGCATCACGATTCGCGGACTGGGTTTCCGCGAAGGGAATATTGTGCGGATCGCAGGTGTTCCGGCCACGATCACGAGCGTCTCTCCGACGGAGCTTACGGCGATTGCTCCTCCTGCGGCGGCGGGAGTGTCCGGCACTGTGTTGGTGGAGGTGTACGATCCGGCGACGGCGGGCTTTGCCAGGATTGGCGACGGTCTGAGTTACGACGCCTCCGGCAGCGACGCATTGAACCTGGTCACGGCTCCGATGTATACCGTACCGCTGGATGTGCCGCTGCCATTTGTCGTGCGGGCGATGGACACCAACATGAATCCCGTGCCGGGGCTGACAGTGACCTATGCGATGGCGTTTGGACAGGCGACGCTGGGCTGCGGCCAGCCGGTCTGTACGGTGATTGCGGGTGGCGATGGGTTGGTGCGGCTGGACATTACGGCAACCTCGACGAGTGCCTCCAGCGTGACGGCATCGCTCAGCAATGGCGCGAGTGTGCGCATTGAGTTTACTGGGGGAGTGCCACCCTCCGTTGCCGCGCTGGACAGCCAGCTCTATCTGGCCCGGGGCGCAACGTTTGTCTGGCAGCCTCGTGCGCTGGTGCTCAACGCCGGAGTGCCGATGGCGGGTCAGGCGGTTTCATGGAGCAGCGGCGCGGGAGCCACTGCGCAGACCTCTTCCAGCGTGACGGGCAGCAACGGCATGACCTCGGCGCACGTGACCGCGGGGCCACTGGGCACGGCGACCAACGTCCAGATTCAAGCCTGCATCAACGGCGGCGCGTCCTGCGGCTCGTTTACGGTATCCAGCGTGTACCCGGAATATGCGGGGCTGTTGGCGGTGAGCGGCGCGGGGCAGACGATGCGAGTGGAAGATACGCCCGCGCCGATTGTGCTGCGTGCGGTGGATGCGGCGGGGCATCCTATGGCGGGCGCGGTGGTGAGCCTCTATCAGACGCTCTCGCGCTGGTCTCCAGCATGCGGTCCGCATGATCGCTGCCGGATGGCTCCAGTGCTGAATAGGCAGATGACCTCAGCGGTTTCCGGTGGCGATGGGCTGGTGACCTTTACTCCGCTTTCGCAGGATGGAGTGGCCACGCGGCTCAGGGTTACGGCCGTCACGGGGCTGCTGGCGGAGATCAATTTTGAGATTGAGAGGCACCCGTAAGCGGAGAAAGGTGTCCTTAAAAAAATAAGGGCGAGCCTCAAAAAATGAAGAACGAGCGTCAGAATAGCGTCGGTCTCCCTGTTTCCAGCATCTTTTAGTCATTGACCTTGCAGAAAGCGGGGCTGGAGGAGATCGATGGTACAGGCGCTTTCAACGAATAGGAGCGGGCCGGCGACGACGGATCGCCGCCCGAAGTCTGCACGTCCTCGCGTGCTGATCGTGGGAGGAGGGTTCGCCGGCATTCATGCTGCCAATGGGCTTGCCCATCTTCCGGTGGACATCACTCTGGTCGATCGCCGGAATCATCACACCTTTCAACCTCTGCTCTACCAGGTGGCGCTCGCGGTGTTGTCTCCCGCGAATATAGCCCAGCCGATTCGCGGAATGATGCGAGGGAAGCAGAATGTTGAAGTGCTGATGGACGAGGCAATCGGCTTCGATCTGGAGCGTCGCAGGGTATCGATGGAGAGCGGCGCTGTACTCGAGTATGACTACCTGATGGTGGCCACGGGCGCCACTCACTCGTACTTTGGCCGGGATGATTGGGAGACGAGTGCTCCGGGATTGAAGACCATCGAGGATGCCACGGAGATTCGCCGCCGCGTGCTGCTGGCCTTCGAGTTGGCGGAACGGCAGATGCTCGAAACCGGATCGCACCCGCCATTGAACTTTGTGGTCGTCGGCGGCGGTCCCACGGGAGTGGAGTTGGCGGGCGCGATCTCCGACATTGCACGCCTCTATATGCGATATGACTTCCGGCACATCGATCCGGCAAAGGCGCGGGTAATTATTCTGGAGGGCTCGCCGCGGGTGCTGGGGAACTACCCGGAGGATCTCTCGCAAAGTGCAGTGAAGCAATTACAGGATCTGGGTGTGGAGGTGCGCACCAGCGCGCAGGTATCGGATGTGCAGCCGGGATATGTGATGGTCGGAGACGAGCGCATCGATGCGGTGGTGATTCTGTGGGCTGCTGGCGTGCAGGCTTCTCCGCTGGGCAAGCTGCTGGGCGTGCCGACGGACCGGCGCGGATGCGTCCTTGTCGATTCGTATTTGAACCCGCAGGGGCATCCGGAGATCTTCGTCTGTGGCGACCTGGCGCATTTTGAGCAGGAGGGGAAACAAGTGCCGGGCGTGGCACAGCCTGCGATGCAGATGGGAGACCACGTAGCGAAGATGATAGGGCAGGATCTTGAAGGCAAGGCGCGCACGTCCTTCCGCTATTTCGACAAGGGCGATATGGCGACGATTGGAAGGATGGCTGCTATCGCCAATGTGAAGTGGCCTTTCAAGGGCCATCTGTCGGGCTTCTCCGCATGGCTTACGTGGCTGACGGTTCACATTTACTTCCTCATCGGATTCCGGAACCGGATCATGGTGCTGCTCGAATGGGCCTATACGTATTTCACGTTTGCGCATGGAGCGCGCTTGATTACCGGAAGCCAGAACCTGCCCGGCTGGAAGTCGCAGCGTGACCTGGCCCGGGCGGAAGCGGGACCTCTCGACCTTAACTCTCCGGGTGCGACGGGTCATTCTGAGCAGGCGTAGGGAAGGGTTGGAAATAGTGCAATCCATGCACAAAGGGGCAGCCGGTGGCTGCCCCTTTGTGCGTGCGGAGGAATGCTGCTGGAGTTAAACAGAGACCTGCTGGTCGGTGCTGACCTTGACCGGCGTGAGCCATCCGAAGCGGTCGGGGCGCAACCCGTTGGCCACTCCAAAGAACTCTTCGGAGAGCTGCTGTGTGATCGGGCCCATCTTGCCGTCGCCAACTTCGATGCGGTCCACGGAGCGAATCGGTGTTACCTCGGCTGCGGTTCCGCTGAAGAACACTTCGTCGGCGATGTAGAGCATCTCGCGAGGGATGGACTGCTCGACAACCGGGATGCCAAAGTGCCGTGCCAGCGTCAGGACTGAGTCGCGCGTGATGCCGGAGAGCAGCGAGTTCGCGAGCGGCGAAGTAAAGAGCACGCCGTTGCGAACGATGAAGAGGTTCTCGCCGGAGCCTTCGGACACATACCCGTTGACGTCGAGTGCAATCCCTTCCTGGTAGCCATTGGCAACGGCTTCCATGTGGATGAGCTGCGAGTTGAGATAGTTTCCGCCCGCCTTCGCCAGGGCCGGAATCGTATTGGGCGCAATGCGGTTCCATGAGGAAACGCAGACGTCGGCGCCGTGATCTCCGGCAACGTATTTCCCCCAGGGGAAGTTCGCGATGTAGACGTCAACGGGGCAGCCCTTGGGGTCGACGCCCATTTCGCCATACCCGCGCAGCGCGATCGGGCGGATATAGCAGGGTGCGACGTTATTGCTCTCCAAAAGATCGACGGTGGCGCTGCAGAGTTGATCGAGCGAATAGGGCAGGGGCATGCGGTAGATCTTTGCCGAGTCGAGCAGGCGCTGCATGTGCTCCGGCAGGCGGAAGATGGCTGCTCCCTGCGGCTGGGCATAGCAGCGGATACCCTCGAAGACTGCAGAGCCATAGTGGACCACGTGACTCATAACGTGCAGTGTGGCCTTCTCCCATGGGATGAGGTTGCCATTATGCCAAATACTGGCGGTGGTCTGAATGGGCATCGACGCGAGACTCCTTTCAAAAGGGGGACAGAATCAGCTTACAGCGCAGGATAAGGGAATGTCATCCGCCATCCTTGGGGGCCGGGGGACGGCCAGCCATGTTGTACATTTTCGGGGCTCATTTCTCTGGATGCGGCTTGAAATTGAGGCGAGGCGCGCGGTAGTTATCCGGTGTGTCGAAAAGGAATCCCTTCTGCAGATGGGAATGGTGGCTTGCGGGGGCACCCTTAGGGTAAGGTCAATACGTATGCTCGGTCCGATGGAACTTGGTATGCACCAATTGAGCTCGCCGTATGTGCGTTTTTCCCTGCTGGCGCTCAGTTCCGTTTTTTTCCTGGTTGATCCGTTCGCCGCTATTCCTACCTTTTTGGCGATTACCGCTGGCGCCGATCCGCACCGCCGGAGACGCATGGCCTATCGCGCGGCGGTGACGTGCTTTGTCGTTCTGACCTCATTTGCCCTCGCAGGAAAACTGATTTTTGTGCTGTTTGGCATCACGTTGCCGGCGTTTGAGATTGCGGGCGGGCTGATTCTGCTCTTGATTGGCGTGGACATGCTGGAGGCGAAACGCTCGCCCACCCAGGAGTCGTCCAGCGAAGCGGAGGAGGCGACTGCCAAGGAGGATGCCGGCATCGTACCGCTAGGCATTCCGATGCTGGCCGGGCCGGGATCCATTTCCAGCGTGATGGTGCTGGTGGGGCAGGCTCCCAGCAAGTGGCCGAACTGGCAGATGGCCGCGATTCTGCTGTCGATTGCGGTGACCGCGGCGGCGAGCTATGGGGTGCTGTCCGGGGCAGATCGGGTGCGCAGGCTCCTTGGAGAAACCGGCATTCGAATTCTGGTGCGCATTATGGGCTTGCTGCTGGTTGCGCTTGCCGTGCAGTTTTTTGTGAATGGATTGATGGATCTGGGAGTGATTGCGCATCCCGGTGGAAGCTGAGTTTGAGCTGCGGGGATGAGGTAGGAACGAGGGAGCGGGTCATGGAGAAAGGGAAGATGCGGAAGGTTCTTGTTTTGCTGGTGGTTCTGGGGATTGGGCTGGCGAATGGACTGGGTGGAAAGCCAGCGATGGCGCGCTTTACTCCGCAGCCTTGCAAGAATGCATTTTCGCCCCAGCAGGAGATAACCGAAGGGCAGAAGGCGAAGGCTGAGGTGTACAAGACCATGCCGGTGCTGCCTAATTCGAGCCCGGTTACGGAGTACGTTCAGCAACTGGGCGCGAAACTGGTGGCTCACGCGCCGGGTTACCGGTGGCCGTTCGAATTTCATGTAGTGAACGAGAGCGACATCAACGCGTTTGCCCTGCCCGGCGGACCCATCTTCGTAAATCTGGCGACGATCCAGGCGGCGACCACCGAGGCGCAACTGGCGGGCGTGATGGCGCACGAGATCTCGCACGTAGTGCAGCGCCATGCAACCTGCAACGCGACCAAGCAGCAGCAGCAGGGAATGTGGTACGGGCTGGGGCAGGTCGCTGCCGGCATATTTCTTCCGGGCAGCGCGGGTTCGCTGGCGCAGACAGGCATCGGGGCCGTCGCGGGGCTTGGCTATCTGCGAATGTCGCGCGAGGCGGAGAAGCAAGCCGATCTTATGGGGACCGATATTCTCTACGACACAGATTACGACCCCCGCGCCATGCCACAGTTCTTTGAGGTCATCGAGGCAAAGTATGGCGCCGGAGGAGCGCAAATGCTGAGCGATCACCCGAATCCCGGCAATCGCGTGGGCTATGTTCAGGACGAGATCGATACCCTGCCGGCCAAAGCGAACTACGTGAAGACGAGCCCTGAATTCAAACGCATTCATGATCAGGTGAGCGCGATGCATGCCTACACGCCGGAGGAGATCAAGAGCGGGGCGTGGAAGACGAAGACACCGAATCAGGCACCGAGCCAGGTCTCCGGCGGTTCTGCTGCAGCAGGCGGGAACGGATCAAGTGCATCGACCAATCAATCGACCAATCAATCGGTGAAGTTTACTCCGAGTGGGAGATGGAAGCCGCTCGATACGCGCGATTACACGCTGGACTATCCCGACAATTGGCAGGCGGCGACCGGCACGGGCACCAATGCCACCATCGCGCCAGCCGGAGGAGCAACGGACCAGAGCGTCGTTTACGGCGTTGTGGTGGAGTCGTACGCCATCCAGCAGGGAACTAGCTTCGCAAGTGCCTTTACGCAGCTCGTGCAGCAGATGATCCAGCAGAACTCCGGATTGACGCAGAGCGGCAATGTGGAGGATGTGCTGGTCAACAAGCGTCCGGCAAAGAGCGTGGAGCTTACCGGACAGTCAGCGCTGGTGCGCAATGGGCAGGCTCTGCCGGAGCATGATTGGCTGGTGGCTATTCAGCACTCGAGTGGAGTATTGACGGCCCTGGTATTTATCGCTCCAGGAGAAGATGCACAGGTTCTTCGCCCAACTTATGAGCACATTCTTCGTAGTTTCAAGGCTAAATGACCGCCTGGTGAAGGCCCGTAGATCGAAAACACAAGGTATTTGTAACTATAGGCGAGGCCTGAACGCTAAGCCTGGCGCAGGCTTCGCAGCTTTTCAACAGGATTGACTGTTTTTCAACAGCTATTCATACTTGCGGACGCATCTCCTGGTTGATAGTATTCATCTTGTCGCGGCGATGACGAGCGGCTCGGTAGTGAGGAGTCGAACGGAGCAGTTGTGATGACAAGCGGTTTGCAAGATTGAGAGCCGCATGTTACTGTTGTGAAGCGTTAGAGCAGTGGGATTCATGTGCGTCGCGTGCTGGCCGTTGAAGGTCGCACCGAAATAGAGATTGAGCGACGCAGGTATGTTCGACGGGCTTTTCAGCCCCAGAAGGTTTTCCTTCCAGAGCGAACAATCCATTGCAGGACTGAGGAGTAAGACTCCTCAAGGGCTTAGTTGCCCGCGCGAGAGCGTATGCTCCGCGAGTGATCTTTCAAATTTTAGTGCTGCATCAGCCTTCCGTGAAGGAAGGCCAAGCGAACCGAGTCGTTGATGAGACTAGCAGCTCTGCTGCTGTGCCAGGCTTTCGAGTTGTTACAGAAAGTGCTTGAGCAATGTCTGACGTCAACTGCTTGGCGAGTCTAAGCCGAGCGCGCCACGGACTGTGGCGAACGCCAAGAAAGTTTAGAAATTAGCTTGACAAGAGCGATCATCTTCGATACTCTTGGAAAGTTCGCGTAAAAATGCTTCGCGGCGTAAAGCGGCGAGCAAATGCAGCGCAACAAGTTCGAGGACGCGTAGCCAATCGGCTGCGTTCCCGATCCAAGCGGCCCGCTCAGGCGGTCACCGGCGTGGATCTTTGACAATCAGGTTGAACATGCCAGTCGTGAGAATACGAGAAGTTTTGGTTTGATCATTCTCACAGTATTAAAGTCTCGCAGACTTTCGAGCTCTGCGAGGCGGTTCTTCTCTTCTCGACCTCCGTCGAGGGAGAAGACGAACAGTTTCAAACGAGAGTTTGATCCTGGCTCAGAATCAACGCTGGCGGCGTGCCTAACACATGCAAGTCGAACGAGAAAGTGGAGCAATCCATGAGTAAAGTGGCGCACGGGTGAGTAACACGTGACTAACCTACCCTGGAGTGGGGGATAACTGAGGGAAACCTTAGCTAATACCGCATAATACCTACGGGTCAAAGGAGCAATTCGCTTTAGGAGGGGGTCGCGGCAGATTAGCTAGTTGGCGGGGTAATGGCCCACCAAGGCAGTGATCTGTATCCGGCCTGAGAGGGCGCACGGACACACTGGAACTGAAACACGGTCCAGACTCCTACGGGAGGCAGCAGTGGGGAATTTTGCGCAATGGGGGAAACCCTGACGCAGCAACGCCGCGTGGAGGATGAAGTCCCTTGGGACGTAAACTCCTTTCGATCGGGACGATTATGACGGTACCGGAAGAAGAAGCCCCGGCTAACTTCGTGCCAGCAGCCGCGGTAATACGAGGGGGGCGAGCGTTGTTCGGAATTATTGGGCGTAAAGGGTGCGTAGGCGGTTTGGTAAGTCTTGTGTGAAATCTTCGGGCTCAACTCGAAGTCTGCACGAGAAACTGCCGGGCTTGAGTATGGGAGAGGTGAGTGGAATTCCCGGTGTAGCGGTGAAATGCGTAGATATCGGGAGGAACACCTGTGGCGAAAGCGGCTCACTGGACCATAACTGACGCTGAGGCACGAAAGCTAGGGGAGCAAACAGGATTAGATACCCTGGTAGTCCTAGCCCTAAACGATGATCGCTTGGTGTGGCGGGTACCCAATCCCGCCGTGCCGAAGCTAACGCGTTAAGCGATCCGCCTGGGGAGTACGGTCGCAAGGCTGAAACTCAAAGGAATTGACGGGGGCCCGCACAAGCGGTGGAGCATGTGGTTTAATTCGACGCAACGCGAAGAACCTTACCTGGGCTCGAAATGTAGTGGACCGGAGTAGAAATATTCCTTCCCCGCAAGGGGCTGCTATATAGGTGCTGCATGGCTGTCGTCAGCTCGTGTCGTGAGATGTTGGGTTAAGTCCCGCAACGAGCGCAACCCTTATCACCAGTTGCCATCATTCAGTTGGGCACTCTGGCGAGACCGCCTCGGATAACGGGGAGGAAGGCGGGGATGACGTCAAGTCCTCATGGCCTTTATGTCCAGGGCTACACACGTGCTACAATGGTCGGTACAAACCGTCGCAAACCCGTGAGGGGGAGCTAATCGGAAAAAGCCGACCTCAGTTCGGATTGTAGTCTGCAACTCGACTACATGAAGCTGGAATCGCTAGTAATCGCGGATCAGAACGCCGCGGTGAATACGTTCCCGGGCCTTGTACACACCGCCCGTCACATCACGAAAGTGGGTTGCACTAGAAGCCGGTGAGCTAACCGCAAGGAGGCAGCCGTCCAAGGTGTAATTCATGATTGGGGTGAAGTCGTAACAAGGTAGCCGTAGGAGAACCTGCGGCTGGATCACCTCCTTTCTAAGAGAGAACGTCATGGCACTCACTTACTTCTGCGATAGCAGACTGCCTTCGGGTGGCGTAAGCGGGACGTTGCCATGTACCTCTCGGGCAAGGCGCAAGCCGAACTCGAGAGAGCTTGAATCAGGCCATCTCTGCTTTTCCGATTTCAAAACCGATAGTCAAGAGCGGCGTAGCTGCTCTGCATGTTCAACCTGGTCCTCGAAAACTTTCGAGTAAGCAAGACGAGAGCAGTCGGGCTCAGCGTAGCGTATCTCAGTTGTAGCGGGATGCGGGCTACTGGGCAGGAGTGCGAGCGATGCCGGGCCTGTAGCTCAGTTGGTTAGAGCGCACCCCTGATAAGGGTGAGGTCGGTAGTTCGAATCTACCCAGGCCCACCACAACTTCTGTTCACTTCAGGAACGGGGCTGTAGCTCAGCTGGGAGAGCACCTGCTTTGCAAGCAGGGGGTCACCGGTTCGATCCCGGTCAGCTCCACCAACCTTGGTCTTCTCGAATCTGCTTGAAGTTGGAAGCCTGTCGCAAGATGGGGCTTCGAACTTTGAGCAGGGCGGAACAGTTCGTCTTCGGACGGTTGTTCTGCTGGTTCAATCCACCTCAGGGTGGTCGTCAGCGATGCTGACGCTTGGATGTTTGACAACGAAATCGATTGGGTAAATACATTACAAGGCTGAGCAATGCCTCGAGGCTGCGATCGTATCGCGGGACTCGAGAGGTTGTTTAGTTGAGTGTCTTTAGGATAGTGCGATGACTACTGGTTTCGACCAGTACGATTCCACAAGCGGCGATTTAAATTAGGTTGACTCAAATCAGGAGGCCTTCTGCAAGTTAGAGGTCTTCCCTGCGAAGAGTTAATTCTATGGTCAAGCTACTAAGGGCGCACGGTGGATGCCTTGGCAGAAACAGGCGAAGAAGGACGTGGCAAGCTGCGATAAGCTTCGGGGAGCCGCACACAGGCGTTGATCCGGAGATTTCCGAATGGGGAAACCCACTATGGTAAACCCATAGTACGGCCCGCTGAATACATAGGCGGGTACGAGCGAACTCAGGGAAGTGAACCATCTCAGTACCTGAAGGAAAAGAAAGAAACCTCGATTCCGATAGTAGTGGCGAGCGAACTCGGAATAGCCCAAACCCGTTGCATTTCGGTGTATCGGGGGTTGTAGGGTCCGCAACAGTAGAGTTACCAATCTGGTCGTTAGTCGAATCCTCTGGAAAGGGGATCCATAGAGCGTGACAGACGCGTAGACGAAAATGATCCAGACTCGAAGCGGATACCTGAGTAAGGCGGGGCACGTGAAACCCTGCTTGAATCCACGGGGACCATCCCGTAAGGCTAAATACTCGTTTCTGACCGATAGTGAACCAGTACCGTGAGGGAAAGGTGAAAAGCACCCCTGTGAGGGGAGTACAAAGTACCTGAAACCGTGTGCCTACAAGCAGTGGGAGGGCTATGCCCGCAAGGGAATGCCTGACCGCGTGCCTATTGCATAATGAGCCGGCTAGTTATTCTTGTCAGCAAGGTTAAGCGTGAGCGAGCCGTAGCGAAAGCGAGTCTGAATAGGGCGATTGAGTTGGCAGGAATAGACGCGAAGCGGGATGATCTACCCTTGGCCAGGTTGAAGGTGGGGTAACACCCACTGGAGGACCGAACCGGTGTTTGTTGAAAAAAGCTCGGATGAGCTGAGGGTAGGGGTGAAAGGCTAATCAAATTCCGTGATAGCTCGTTCTCTCCGAAATAGCTTTAGGGCTAGCGTCGTATGATTTGCATTGGTGGTAGAGATCTGGATGGACTAGGGGGCTTTCCGGCTTACTGAATCCAACCAAACTTCGAATGCCAGTGACAACCAGTACGGCAGTCAGACTGTGGGGGCTAAGCTTCATAGTCGAGAGGGAAACAGCCCAGACCGCCTGCTAAGGTCCCGAAATTACAGTTAAGTGGGAAAGGAAGTCGGAACGCCCAGACAGCCAGGAGGTTGGCTTAGAAGCAGCCATCCTTTAAAGAAAGCGTAATAGCTCACTGGTCAAGCGGTCCGGTGCCGACAATACAACGGGGCTAAAACTGTATACCGAAGCAGCGGATGCACACCTTCGGGTGTGCGTGGTAGGAGAGCATTCTCAACAGCGATGAAGCCAGACTGAGAAGACTGGTGGAGCGTTGCGAAGAGACCCTGCCGGCATAAGTAGCGATAATGAATGTGAGAACCATTCACGCCGAAAGTCTAAGGTTTCCTGAGGAAGGTTAATCCGCTCAGGGTTAGGCGGTCCCTAAGGTGAGGCCGAAAGGCGTAGCCGATGGACATCCGGTTAATATTCCGGAGCTCCCATTCCATCGTTTGACGATGGGGAGACGCAGAAGGATAAGCAGGCCCTCCTATGGCTATGAGGGTTGATACGCGTAAGCTGGTCTGTCTAGGCAAATCCGGACAGGCTTAACAGTGAGGCGTAAAACAGTAGGGCGTATGCCTGAAAGCTGCTGAGTTCACGCTGCCGAGAAAATCCTCTAAGGAGAGGGGATGGGAACCGTACCACAAACCGACACAGGTAGACGAGGAGAATATCCAAAGGCGCTCGAGTGAAAGCTTGTTAAGGAACTCGGCAAATTAGCTCCGTAACTTCGGGAGAAGGAGCGCCCCGGTAGAGTGCAAGCTCGAGGGGGCCGCAGTGAAACGCGTACGGCGACTGTTTAACAAAAACACAGGTCTCTGCTAAGTCGAAAACGACGTATAGGGGCTGACGCCTGCCCGGTGCCGGAAGGTTAAAAGGAGAGGTTAGCCGCAAGGCGAAGCTTTGAATTGAAGCCCCGGTGAACGGCGGCCGTAACTATAACGGTCCTAAGGTAGCGAAATTCCTTGTCGGGTAAGTTCCGACCTGCACGAATGGCGTAACGATCGTACGACTGTCTTAACGAGTTGCTCGGCGAACTTGTAGTACCGGTGAAGATGCCGGTTACCCGCAGCTAGACGGAAAGACCCCGTGCACCTTTACTACACTTTTACTATGAATTATGGTTCTTGCTGCGCAGGATAGGTGGGAGGCTTTGATACCAGGTTCTCGGACTTGGTGGAGCCAACGGTGAGATACCACCCTGCGAGTGCTGTGATTCTAACCTCCTCCCGTGATCCGGGAGAGGGACATAGTAAGACGGGTAGTTTGACTGGGGCGGTCGCCTCCTAAATTGTAACGGAGGCGCGCGAAGCTACACTCAGGCTGTTTGGAAATCAGCCGTCGAGTGCAAAGGCATAAGTGTGGTTAACTGTGAGACCTACAAGTCGAGCAGATGCGAAAGCAGGCCTTAGTGATCCGGTGGTTCTGTATGGAAGGGCCATCGCTCAACGGATAAAAGGTACGCCGGGGATAACAGGCTGATCGAAGCCAAGAGTTCATATCGACGCTTCGGTTTGGCACCTCGATGTCGGCTCATCGCATCCTGGAGCTGTAGAAGGTTCCAAGGGTTAGGCTGTTCGCCTATTAAAGCGGTACGTGAGCTGGGTTCAGAACGTCGCGAGACAGTTCGGTCCCTATCTGCTGTGGGCGTAGGAGATTTGCGGGGGGCTGTCCTTAGTACGAGAGGACCGGGATGGACGAACCTCTTGTGTTCCAGTTGTCCTGCCAAGGGCACGGCTGGGTAGCGAAGTTCGGTTGTGATAACCGCTGAATGCATATAAGCGGGAAGCACGCCCCAAGATGAGATCTCCCAACCCAAAAGGGTCAAGAAGGGTCCAGGAAGACCACCTGGTTGATAGGCTGGAGGTTGAAGTGCAGTAATGCATGTAGCTTACCAGTACTAATCGCCCGTTCGGCTTGTCCATAGAATTAACTCTGCGCAGTAAAAGCCGCGCTAGAGCATTCAACTAGACACAGCCGCGTAATGAGTAAGAGAAACATGCCCAATCGGTTTCGTTGTGAAAGATCGAGTTGAACGGTGCGTACCTGTGGGTACAAGCACCCTTCTCAAGTTTGCCGGTGACCATACCGCGAGGGTCACACCCGTTCCCATCCCGAACACGGAAGTTAAGCCTCGTTGGGCCGATGGTACTGCACGCGTAAGTGTGTGGGAGATTAGGTGATCGCCGGCATTAATCTAAAAGGCCATCCAGTCAACCTGGATGGCCTTTTCTATTGCGCTCGCAAAACACTCTGCCCACGGCTTCCTAAAGTCCCTGGTACTATCTCACGGTGAAATTCCTCAAAGGAGCCATTCAGGATTTTCATGTTTTCAGGTAGGCTGAGGCTTGTGATTTCCTATCGTCTACCCCGGAAAATTTCTGCATTTGCGCTGCTGCTTCTCTTCTTCTCTGTCACCCATGGCGGCGGGGCAAGCTCTATTCGTGCGGAATCTCAGGTTCCGCCCTGCTCCCATATTGCTCTTTCCGCCAGCTATCTAGCAGAGGCGCATCCGGGTGCGGGTCCCAGCTATCATTTTCGTCTCTGGAACGGTACTGATCATGCGATAACGCTGGCGCGCCCGGTGCCGACCAGTGCACACTGGTTCACTCGGGACGGTGAGCATTGGTACTGGCGTGCCTCGGCGGGCGGTGGCGGTTCCCTGGTCGATGCTATGTCGCCCAACGGCAGGATGTTCGCATACCGGGCCACCAGGCGAATCGATGCGAGCCAGCTTCTCCGGGTGCCGCCACACTCCCAGGTGGAATGGGAGCAGGGGCCGCACGACAATCCTGCGTTGGAATTCAAGCCCGGCTGTGCGTTGTGTAACCATCCGGAAGATCGCGAGTTCCGCGCGATTTTCGCATACGCCTACCTGCCCCACCCGCAAGACCGGTCCATTGGTCTTCTCCCCTGCGGGATCCGCTCCTCTCCGGTCGAGATGCCTCCCATTCGATAAGAGCCAAGCGAGTCTGGAAGATCTGTCCGGCTGACGGAACTTCCTGCCGGGGAGCACGTCTATACGTCTGTTGGAGGAATTCCTTATGCGTAGATCCGCTACTAGCTTCGCGCTGGCCAGCCTGCTCGTTCTTGGGGCCTCGACCAGTGCCGTTCTGGCACAAAGCAACGCACCTGCTTCTCAGGAGGCGGCGCCACCTCCTATGGCAGGCACGCACCACCAGATGCAGCCTCCCGATCCTGCGAAACAGCTCGCGCATATGACCCAGAAATTGAATCTCAGCGCCGATCAGCAGACCCAGATCAAGCCTATTCTCGAAAGCCGCAATCAGCAGATGGAAGCTCTGCATGCCGATAGCACTCTGACGCGGCAGGATAGGATGGCGAAGATGAAGAGGATCCAGGAGGACACTCACTCCAAGATCGAAGCCGTTCTGAACGACGAGCAGAAAAAGAAGTTCGCGGAGATGAGGGACCACCAGCACGAGATGATGGAAAAGCGAATGAAGCAGCATCACGAAGGCGGGATGGCGCCCGGCACACCACCGCCAGCGCCACCGGCCCAATAGCAGCTCGATTAGACTCGCAGCGAATCGGCCACCACAGATTTATGTGGTGGCCGATTTATGTTTGGAGGAACAACGAAAACAGCGGTTCCTGGGGGAAACGTGTGGATCTTCAGCAGGTTTGCCCGGGTTAGGTTAGGCTATTAAGCCTGATCCGGTTGCCGGTTTCTCTCCGGTACTAATTGGCTGGAGAGGCCGCTCAATATCTGAAGGGATACTGGAGGTTTCCATGATGCTGCTTTTGCATTGGCTGCTGAGTGCCATAGCGTTGCTGATCGTCAGTCGCTTCGTACCTGGCTTTGAAGTCAGGAGCTTTGGATACGCCCTGCTGGCCGTAGTTATCATCGGCCTATTGAATGCCACAATCGGGCTGCTGCTCAAACTCATTACCTTGCCGATCAATATTTTGACGCTGGGCGTCTTCTCGGTGATTATCAACGCGGTCATCCTCCTCCTCGCCAGCAAGCTCACACCAGGTTTTGCGATCCACGGCTTTCTGCCGGCGCTGATTGGCGCCATTGCCTTGGCTCTGATCAGCATGTTGTTTCATGCCATCGCAAGCCGGGCGGCGGCGTAGTCCGCCTGATCTACGGCAACCTGCGGGCACGAGCTTGAGGTAGGGAAGGCCTAGGGGATTGTGGAGTCTTGCAGGGCGAGACCCGCACTTCCTCTGCTCGGGTCAGTGGCTGCGGGATGGTGCGGCACGGCGACACCGTGGGGCAGGATGACATGCCGCTCTATGGTGTGGCGCCCAATGCCTGTGGGACGAGCGGAGCGCCCCTCATTGAGCCTTACGGGGCCAATTGCTCGCGTGGGAACGCGAATCGCGTTGGCTGGCTCCATTCCGGACGAGGCAGCATGATGAGCTGCCAACGGAATGGGTGCTACGGGTATGGGCGTTGCTGCAGGAGTTCCGCCGGAGCGGTGGGTTGCCACACCGAGCCCGGCAAGGCCAACCACCAGCAACGAAGCGGCGATCCGGTTCCAGGGCCAGTGGATGTTCGCTGAGCTGTAAGGAGATTTCGCAGCGTTCAAGCGGGCTTCGATGCGGTCTTCCAGTCCGGATGGCACGTGTACCTGGCGCAGGAGATGGAGGGTGCTGTTGATATCCGTTTTGGACACAGACGCTCGTTCCCCGCGCTCCTGCGGGTTCGGATTGCGTCCTGTGCCGGGATCCGTCATGTGCGATTCTTCTCCATCCATCCCGCCAGCAGGCGGCGTGCGCGGAACAGCCGGGAGCGAACCGAGGAGTCCGTTGTTCCCACCACCGCAGCGATCTGCGGAGTCGATAGTTCCTCGAAGGCTGAAAGCAGCAGCACCTCGCGCTCTTTCCGGGGCAGCCGCTCAATCAACGCCAGCACATGAGCATGCTGTTGCGCAGCGATGACGCGTTCATCCGCCTTCAGACCGTCAGCGGGCAGCATATGCGCGAGATCGGCAATATCCTCAGTTTCGGGCCGGGTCTTGGTGCGGCGCTTCCGGTCCAGCACGACATTCCAGGTGATGCGAACCAGCCAGACGCGGAGGTCACGAATCTCGCCCAACTGCTCCTGATGGCGCAGTACCCGCAGAAAGGTCTCCTGGACCGCATCTTCTGCCTCGGCTGCATTGCGGCTGACGGAGTAGGCGACGCGATAGAGCGAGGCGGAGTATTCCTCAACCAGCGCACTAATCATCGTCGAGGTGTCTGCTGCCGCCGATGACGCAGCGGGGAGGGCCGATGTGCCTACCCAACTCGCGGCTTGTGCCTCCGATATGCTCATAGATCCGGCTACCTTTTAAGACGTTGAAGTTGGCCAAAACGCTCGAAATATCCAAGAGCGTTCAGGCCTCTGCTGTAAGAAAAGCCCGCACCAGCGGTCGCCGGTACGGGCTGCCTCAGAGCTCTTGCCAACTAGCGCGCGGCCGGAGCAGGTCCGTTCAACTTCGCTGCCGCGATCTGTCCGGCGGCTCCGGTCTTATCCTTATCCTTCAGTTCGGCGTAGATCTTCTTGGCTTCTTCCGGTTGCGTGGTCTCGTACAGGCTCGCCAGTTGCAACTGGGCGGTTGCTGCCGGAACGGCTACGGTGGGCTTGGCGATGAGCTCCTTGTACAGGCTGATCGCTTCGGAATCCCGGTTCGTCTGCCGGTACAGGCCAGCCAGCGCCAGCTTGCCAAGAGAGGCCAGGTTGCTATCGCTGGAGTCGGCGGTCTTCTTCAGGGCCTTTTCCGCATCTGCCGTCTGGCCCATCTCGATATAGGTAACCCCGGCGAAGTAGAGGGCATTCTTGCCCGCCGCGAGCCAGCCGTAGCGGTCTGCCGCCTCTACAAACTGCTTGTTCGCAGCCTTCGCGCGATCCGCCGCGGTAGCGAACGAGCTGGCAGCCATGGCTTCCGGCATACCTGCCTGGCGCAGGGGCGCGCTATAGGTTGTCAGCCCTTTGCCCAGAGCGATATCCGCTGCCTCCGAGCGCTGGTTGTAGACAGCGATTCCGGCGACGATGACGATCAGCGCCACTACCGTGGGCAGGGCGATCCTCAGGATCTGGTTGCGATGGACCTGTGCCCAGCCGATGCCGCTGGTGGTGGCCTGTACAAAACTGTCCTGCTTCAGTGCGTGACGTGTCTGTGTATCCACGGATTTCCTTCAGATTCCTTATGGGCGGGAGCTCGCAGTCGAGCACAGCTGTACTGGGTCTGCGTAGAGATAGCAAAAGTGTAGCAGCGCGCGGTTTCGCTGGTCAAACCGCGTGTGGCGAGTCAGCCCCAGGGCGGAATCATGGACAAGCCTCCAGTAAACCTAGGCCGCCGCGTCCAGTTCCCCGCGTTCGATCCGCTCCTGGCAGTCGATGCACCGCGGCGTCCAGGGCAACGCCTCCAGGCGCTTCTGCCCAATAGCCTTGCCGCAGTTCACGCAATCGCCGAAGGTTCCATTGGCAATTCGGTCCAGCGCCTTTTGGACAAGCATCAGGTGGGAGCGTCCCTGAGTGCCCTGGCTGAACAACATCTCTTTCTCATAGGAAAGAACAGCCTGGTCGGCCATGTCCGGAGTTATCAGGGGTTGAACTTCGCGGCCTTGCGCCAGCAGCAGGAGAGCGGCGTTCTCCAGGGTTTCCGCTTGCTGGCGTAATCTGGTCTCAAATTTCTGGAGGGATCGGGGGGGTGTCGGCACTTGGACCTCCTTATGGAACACTACGCGGCCGATTTACTTGAGCCATGGCTGACTCTTAACCTTGGACGCAGAAAGCTGCCTCTCATTTGTCTTGGCGGCAAGATATTTCCTGACGAATTCCCGGAATCATTCGAGCAGATCCTTCGTTTCGATCAGGATGACAGCAGGCACTTTCCCCGGAATATGGGAAGGCGCACCCGGGGATTTCAGCATCCGGGCTTGCGGTACGGGGTTCGGACCGTTAGGCTAGAGATGTCATGTACGAAGACTTTCACGTAACCGACCGTTGGACTGGCGAAGACCTTCATTGCACCTGGAAGGGCACGGTTGTGGCGATTGCGACCCGCCATGCCGACGCTGTCGATATCCGCTTTGACGTGAACGGTAGGCCTATGTGGATCGCCATGCCGAATCAAGCCTGGGTAGAGCAGAAAAGGCGCACCGGCAAGGTGATCACCGATGGCCTGGCTGCGCAGATTGCCGGCCGCTATTTGAAAGCCGTGGTTGAACAGGGCTTCGATAGCACACGCGAGATGTACACGATGAGCGTGGAGGAAGTGCTGGAGCATCTGGACGCCGTGCTGGCGGAACTGCAGCAGACGCACTGGCTGCCGACCCTCCCGGTCCTCAGCTAACGCGCAAGCCAGCGGATGGGAGAAGCGATGTTTGCGCGCCGCCTTCGAGTGGAGAAGGTCGATGGTACCGGTGCTCTCTCCCTTTGTCCGATTCAATGGATTGACAACTTCGCGATGCGCAACTTCACCAACGATGCCATCTTCGACGACACCCTGCCCGCCGGGGATGGGCTGCTGGAAGCGGGCTACCATGTTCCGCTGGACCGCCTGAACTCCGCAATGGAAGACTGGTTTCGCCGCAAGGGGTATCTCAAACACCAGGAAACACTTCGCATCACCGAGCTTGCGAGCTGATCGCTCGGTTCTCTCCTTACGCCTGTCTTTCTTCCGTCATACGGGCAACAGATTCCCACCTTACACGCTCTTACCTGCTGCAACAGCAGGGAGAGGCGCCCACGGCGTCTCCGGGCTCTGAACTTCTCAAAGACTGCGCTGCTATCGATCGCGGGAGTCTAGTCAATGCGTGGGGATGGAGGGAGCGCGATGAAGATCGATACTTTAAAAGAGTTGTATGTCGAGGAGCTCAGGGATCTGTACTCCGCAGAGACGCAGAGCCTCAAGGCGCTGCCAAGGATGGTGCGCGCGGCAAACAATGTACATCTGAAAGAAGCATTTCAAAGCCATCTGCATGAAACCGAAGAGCAGGTTCAGCGGCTTGAACAGATCTTTGCCATCGTTGGCGCAACTCCGAAGGGCAGGACGTGCGAGGGGATGAAGGGACTCCTGAAGGAAGCCGACGAGTGGATGGACGAGGATGCCGAGCCGGACGTGATGGATGCAGGGCTTATCTCCGCCGCGCAGCGCGTGGAGCACTACGAGATATCGGGTTACGGAACAGTTCGCACCCATGCAGAACTGCTCGGCGACGAGAATGCCGTCGAGCTTCTGGAGGAGACGCTCCAGGAGGAAAAGGCGGCCGATGCACGGTTCGGCCAGGTCGCCATCAGGATCAACGTGGAAGCGAACAATCGGGCAGCATAGGACCGCAATGGGCAGGGTAAATGGAAGCCTGCCCCCTGAATCCGGTGCTCGCCTTGAACGAGATTTAGTTTTTTAAGAAGGGAGAAACGTATATGTTTCTTGGACTCGGAATTCTTTTGTTGTTGCTATGGATAGGCGGATTTCTGATGTTTCACACTGCGGGATTCCTGATTCACATACTGCTCATTCTTGCCGTCGTGTCTCTAATCTTCCATTTTCTGCGTGGTGCGCGCGCCGCTTGATTTCTTCGGGCGTCGGCGCGGCTCTTCGCCAGGAAGAGCCGCGCGCCTGTGGAGTTATGCTTCGGCGGAGTTATTCGTCCGCGGAGTTATTCGTCATAGTGCAGCAGGCTGAAGACGTCAAAGTCCGGGAAGCGGTCGCGGCCTTTCAGGAAGTCCAGTTCGACGGCAAAGCCCAGTCCTGCGATCTGGCCGCCTAGCTGGCGTACCAGCTTCACCGTGGCCTCCATGGTGCCGCCAGTGGCCAGCAGATCATCGACAATCACCACACGCTCTCCCGGTGCGATCGCGTCGAGGTGAATCTCCAGCGAGTCGCTGCCATACTCCAGATCGTAGGTGACGCGCGCGGTCGATGCCGGCAGCTTGCGTGGCTTGCGTACCGGCACAAATCCGGCATTCAGCCGGTAGGCCAACGCGGGACCAAAGATAAAACCACGCGCCTCAATGCCCAGCACCAGGTCAATCTCCTTGCCGATGTAGTGCGCGGCCAGCGCATCGATGAGCTCCGCAAAGCCCTTCTTGTCCTTCAACAGCGTGGTGATGTCGTAAAAGAGGATTCCCGGCTTGGGGAAATCCGGAACGGTTCGCACCAGCTTCTTCAGCGGTCCACAATCAATGTCGTTGAACTCTGCATCGATCACGGGATCCGCACTCGATAATTTCGTCTGGCTATCTTTGCTCATTCGTTACCACGCTCCTTCAATCTGAAACGAACCAAGTCCCTTGGCTTCCTCGTCGGAAAGCGGCTGCTCTATCACTCGATCGACACGGCTGCCGCGTGACCCGCGGTGCAGCGCCGATCGCAGTGCGGAGAGTTCTTCATGACTGCCCGCGGCGACAACTTCCACGTCGCCGTCCTCGGTGTTCTTTACCCAGCCGCGCAGGCCAAGCGCACCAGCTTCCCGGTGAACAAACCAGCGAAAGCCGACGCCCTGCACTCGTCCCTGTATGAGAAATCGACGGACCATAAAAGCAGTTCAGTGAAGCTCAGTATCGTGTTTCCGAAAACTTTGTCAGTGTTGCAGATGCTCGCGCTCCACGCAAGCAAACCGCGGCTGCCTGCAACCCAGCGCTGGCTGCAATCCAGGAGAAAGAGAAAGAGGTCCCGGAGCGGGACCTCTGACGGAGTCTCGCAGACCGGCTCTACGCGCGCGACATGTAGGCGCCTTCCGCAGTATCCACGCGGATCGTCTCGCCCTCGTTGATGAACGGTGGCACCTGCACGACCAGGCCGGTTTCGAGCTTTGCAGGCTTGGTCACGGAGGACGCCGTTGCCGATTTCAACCCAGGCTCAGTCTCAATGACCTTCAGCTCCACTGTCTGCGGCAACTCGACGCCGACGGCGACGCCATCGATGAACGAGACTTTGATCTGCAGATTCGGAATCAGGTACTCGACCGCATCGCCGAGCGTGGCGTGCTTCAGCGGCGTCTGCTCGTAGTTCTCCGGATTCATGAAGTAGTAGTCTTCGCCATCCGCGTAGAGAAACTCCATGGCGACTTCGTCGACGATCACGCGCTCGATGGGGTCAGGCGAACGGAAGCGGTGCTCGAACATGGCTCCAGTGCGCAGGTTGCGCAGCTTGGCCTGGATAAAGGCGCGCAGGTTTCCGGGGGTCCGGTGCTCCACGGAAAAAACCAGGTGGAGTTGGTTGTTGTGCTTGATGATCATGCCCGGACGCATTTGTGTGGCGGGAATCGCCATAAAAAGAAAGCTCCTTGATTTTGCTGCTCTTAGGATTCGAATGCCGGTCCACAGCAGGGAATGTGTCTGCTCTCAGGGGGACCTATGGCCCAATCTTGATTGTATCGCAGAGCTATCGAACCCGAAGAGGCTTCCCACTTACGGAGGTTGCAGGTTACGTCGGGCGCAGCTCCAGCCTGGACGGGAATGTCAGGCGCGCCATCGACATCCAGGAGGACGACAAGGTCGATGAGGCGGCCTTGAAGGAACTCATCTGCGCTGCTGTGGCGCTCAATCTCAGTGGCAAGAGCAAGCCGAAGCCCCGGCGAGTGAGCGGCAAGCGGGCCGACTAGCTTCATCGCAGGCCCGGCCCATATCTTCTCGCGTAGGGGGAACGCGTAGGTACGGCCTCTTCGCGGAAGCGCCTACTTGCCGAAGATGTGCGAGAAGAAGTGGCCGACACGATGGAAGAAGCCGCCATTTTCCGCGGGCGACTTCTTTTCCGGAGCAACGGCCCGGGCCGTCTCCGTTGTCTTGGACTCGACGGGGGTTGCCACCAATCCTGTACCCGGTGGCTGCGTCTCCGCTCCCGCCGCGCCTGCGGCTGCCAGGTCTGCCGGATCGCCCGCCTTGCCTGTAGTGCCGTTATAGGTCAGAGGAACTGTAACCATTGCATGCACTTCTCCGGTTGGCGGTGCTGCTTTGGCGGGAGGTGCGGCCAGGCCCTCGCTGACGGCCAGGGGAAACGCTGTATCCGCCGGTGTGGACGAGGGACCTCCCACGCGTGCGCCCGGAGTTGCCGGTGTGTCGCTGCTGGTTCCGGCGCTGGCGAGCGAAACCTCTGGGGGACACCCACAGGCTTCCTTTTCGTTGTCCACCACGTCGCGCAGGCTGCCATGCTCGAACAATACCCGCTGGTTGGGCTGTACGCGATATACCCCGTTATCGAACAGGCTGCTCACGGTCACGTAGGGAGCGCTGTCGCCATGATTGTCCACGCAGGTGTCGCCCTTGGTATTCACCCGCACACTCACGTTGGCCGTTCCCGGGCCCGAGAGCAGGATGCGGAAGTCGGGAGTCATCAGCACATCGGAATACTTGCCGGTGATGTAGTTTGCCTCCAGCGCGCCGCGATCCAGGGCCATCATCAGGGCTGACGAGTCTGCTTTTTCCACGCTGCTGTCTTTGGAGAGGTGCACAGTCGTCGTCGGGCACAGACGAAGCTCGCCGCCGCGCGTGAGGGAGATTGTGACGGTGTCCTCGCCTGCGGAAACCGTGCTGCCGTTGCCCAGCAGCATCTCGCCTGCATGCATATCCATCGCGCCGGAGACCTTGACCTCGCGCGCCGTCGTGCGGCCAATAGGCTGCTGCGCCTCTCCGAGTAAAGAGGAGGCAGCAGCTAGTGCTCCAAGCATGCATG
This sequence comes from Acidisarcina sp., assembly GCA_035539175.1. Classification (NCBI taxonomy): domain Bacteria; kingdom Pseudomonadati; phylum Acidobacteriota; class Terriglobia; order Terriglobales; family Acidobacteriaceae; genus Acidisarcina; species Acidisarcina sp. The sequence continues at coordinate 65,945 of DATLIY010000003.1, forward strand.
CTCGCGAAATATGCAATGGACTATTGCTCCTATCGCTTCCTGTCGCTCCCTATCGCTTCACGAAGACGTCATAGCTCCAGAAAATTTCGGATCAACTGCTTGCCGTTTGCCGTCAGCACGCTCTCCGGGTGGAACTGCACTCCCTCCACCGGATATTTGCGATGGCGCAGGCCCATGATGATCGAGCTGCCATCCGGCGATGCCGTGCGTGCGGAGATCTCCAGCTCAGCAGGCAATCCTTCTTCTGCCACAATCAGCGAGTGGTACCGGGTGCAGGTCATCGGGCTGGGGATTCCGGCGAAGATTGTTCTGCTGTCGTGCTCCACTTCGCTGGTCTTGCCGTGCATTAATTGCGGAGCGCGAACCACCTTGCCCCCGAAGGCAGCGCCAATCGCCTGATGCCCCAGGCACACCCCAAGAATCGGAACCTTGCCGGCAAAGTGACGGATGAGCGGAATGCTGATGCCCGCCTCCTGCGGAGTGCACGGTCCTGGCGACAGCAGGATGCGCTCCGGCGCGAGCGCTTCTACGTCCTCCACCGTCAACTCATCGTTACGGCGGATGACCATCTCAGCGCCCATCTCCCCCATGTACTGCACAAGGTTGTAGGTAAACGAATCGTAATTGTCGAGGACGAAGACCATCCCCTTCAGTGTAGCGCGGCGAGAGCCCGGAAACGCAAAACGGGCGGCTGGTTGGCCGCCCGCGTATCGCCCTCGGGAAACGGGCTCAGTGGTACAGATGCGAGAGTCCCGGCAGCGATGGAGTGCTCTCCATCTGCACCGCCTTCAATTCATAAGGGTTCAGGCCCAGCGAACGCAGGATCGTCGGCGCTACCTGGCGGGTATCGACGGCTTCCTTGATCACCCGCGGCGCAAGTCCGGGGTACGAGACCAGCAGGCCAATGCTCGTATCGTCGAGTGAAAAGCCGCCATGCTCGGCGATCTTCGACGTGCTCTTGGTGTAGATAACGCCCAGTTCCGGCTGCACGATGATGTCCGGCGTGCGGCTGTCCTTGCTGGGGTCGTTGAACATCAACTGAAGCGTGTTGCCGGAGTAGATCTTCTCCGCGTGGATGGCTGCCTGGTTCTGTTGCAGGATATCGGCGTCGGTTTCCGTCTGGCTCGCGTCGGTCAGCCAGATGAGCGAAATATCGTCGGTCGTCTCCTGCGCAACGGTGCTGCCGAGGAAGCTGCCCGGAACCTTGACCCCGGTGTTCCTCGTTTGCAGGCGGCTCTTATCGATCGGGCTCTGGCCGTGCTTGGTCGCGAGGATGATCGCCGTGTTCTGGTAAATTCCCTGTGTCTTCAGGGCATTGATGAACATCCCCAGATCGCTGTCTGCGTGCGCCAGCGCTTTGCCCAGCTCCGCGCTCGGCGTTCCAATTTCGTCGATGTAGCCGCCGTTGATCACCTTCTGGCCGACGCTGATCTCCTGGAAGTTCGATCCGAAAACAGTCGGCACACCCACCCAGTTCTTGCCGGTGTAGTCGTAGCCGCGAATCCAGTTCAGCACCGCATCGCGCTTCAGATCGTCGTACTTGATGCACTCGTCCACGCTGGAGGTCGCGATGGAGTTGTTGGCTGCAACCTCCGGGCTGTAATACTCGTCCAGACCTTTGCCGCTGGGGCCATAGAGGATTGTGTAGGCACCCACATGCTTGTCGGACCATGCCGTCAATCCGCCGTGCGCCTTGACCACCTCAAACACGTTGTTTACGCGGCTGTACTGCCAGGGATAGACGGGCGCGCAGCCATTCGCCGGATCGCGGGGCAAGCGGTCTTCGTTGATGCCGCCACCGCCATCGATGGCATTCATGTTCTTATCGATGCTTTCGTCCATTACGACTTCGGTGCCGATCACCGTGCAGTTCTTGTCGCCCAGGGGATTGCCATCGGCATCCACCAGCGGCGGGGAGTACTTGCGGTCATAAGCGTCGTCATACCAGACACCGGTTGAGTTCGGCGAACCGCCGGTCAGAGGCGCAAGAATTCCGGGGAAGCTATCGGAAGGCTTCGAAGTAGAGGCATTGGAGTAGCGAACCCCATGCCGCGCCAGATCGGCGAACGCCGACGCCGGGTGAGACTGGATGTAGTTGGCAAGATCGATGGCGTGCAGCCCATCGAAGCTCAGCACCAGCACGTGCTTGACCTCAGTTGAAGCGCCGGACTCGTTCTCGTCTGCCAGCGCCGGCGTGTGAGCCGCGGCTAGGAGCATAGCTCCGAGGGCTGCGGCGGAAGCGATCTGTTTCCAGGAAGAAAAGGGCACCATCATGGGGAAAACTCCTTTTTCTGAAGAAGCGATGCAGCCCGCGAAGATCTTCTGCGCAGGTCAGCCAGATGGAACTCTAGGTTCTCCATGTTTTCAATGTTGTTAATACATAGTGAATAAATAGAATTGCGGAACCCCACATGGAGAAACCTCGTGAAATGCACACGAACCCATGCCAATTGCAACTATCGAATTACGGGAACTTCCCACGGGCAGTTGCGTATGAGAGGAAATGGAAAATCTGCGCTTGTACCCTGCCACTTTCCGGCAGGCGACGAAATGGGCGTTGTACGCAGCCATCGCTATGCCCGTTGTGTACTTTGGGACGCAGTTGGTTGCCGCGCCCTATTACCCGGGATATAGCTTCTCGCGGGACACGGCGAGCATGCTGGGAACGACGGACTCTCAGCATCCCTGGATATTCAACCTGGGGGCGGTGCTGACCGGAGTGGCTGGATTGGCCGGAGCGCTTGGGCTTTTCCAGGCCTTAAAGACAAAGACCTGGACGGCGCTGGCGGCGCTTGTAGCACTATCCGTTGTAGCCAATGGCGTCCTTTCATTGAAGGCCGGAATGTTTCCTATGCCCGATCCACGGCACGCTTCGTGGCAATTTCTAATGCCAGTGATCCTCATTGCGCCACTGCTGTTGCTGATCGCCTTATGGTGGCAGGGCGCTACTCTAAGGACATATCTGCTTTGTAACATCGTCGCGCTCGGATTGATTTTGCCGATGATGATGCACAGGGTGGCTCCGATTTTTGCGGAAGGAACGATGCGGCGGTTATTTGCGTTGCTGGTATTTGTACCGATCGGGGTGGCAGGGTATGCTCTGGTACAGTCGAGTGACTAGGACGCGTTCACACGCGCAATCGCCTCCGGTCTGAGCGACCACAGCGCTGAATGGAGAAGAGATATGGCTATTACCGTGATTCTTTCGCTGTTCGCCGTCTTCTTTACGCTCATCCTCTGGGCTACCCACAACTCAGGCCATAACCACAACTCCGATGGCGGCGACTTCTAACCCGGTATCTCTGGCAGAGAGCTCTGCGCAGTGGACCTAATGCGCCGGTCAGCAAAAGAAAGCGCGGGGAGAGAGTGTGCTCTGCCCGCGCCCCGTATGTTGTTTTTGTATCTGTAGCAGTTACTATTTCTTAATCTAGTTGCCGCGCGCCCGCTCAATAGCTCGCACTACGGCCTGGGCCTTATTGACGGATTCCTGGTACTCATTCTCCGGGGAGGAGTCGGCGACGATTCCGGCTCCGGCCTGGATATACCCCTTCTTCCCCTGCAGCAGCATCGAGCGGATGGCGATGCAGGAGTCGAGGTTGCCGGAGTAGTCGGCATAGAGGATCGCGCCGCCGTAGACGCCGCGCCGCGTCGGCTCCAGTTCTTCGATGATCTCCATCGCGCGGATCTTGGGCGCGCCGGAGAGAGTCCCCGCGGGAAAGCATGCGCGGAAGGCGTCGACCGGTGTCAGGTCCCGGCGCAGCTCGCCTTCGATGCTGCTCACCATGTGCATCACGTGGGAGTAGCGCTCGACAAACATCAGGTCCTTTACTTTGACGCTGCCGTACTCGCTGACGCGGCCGACATCGTTGCGCCCCAGGTCCACCAGCATGACGTGCTCGGCGCATTCCTTCTCGTCGCCCAGCATCTCCGCCTCAATGCGGCGGTCCTCCTCTTCTTCCTCGGATCGCGGACGTGTTCCGGCAATTGGCCGATACTCGACGGTACGGTCATGCACGCGCACAAGCAGCTCTGGCGACGAGCCCAGAATATGGGTCGGCTGCGCAGCCTTTCCGGCTTTCCCATTGAGATCGAGCCGCAGGAAGTACATGTAAGGAGAGGGATTGACGATGCGCAGCGAGCGATACACCGAGAAAGGGTCCACATCCGGCTGCACGTCAAAGCGCTGCGAAAGCACGGCCTGAAAGATGTCGCCTGCCGCAATATATTCTTTCGTTTTCGCGATCGCGGAGAGGAACTGCTTCTTCGGCGTGCGATGAACAATCTTGAGCTTGCCCTTCGAGCGGGTGCGCGGCGCCCGTGGCAAAGGCCTGGCCAGGCTGCGCTCCAGCCGCTTCAGACGTGTGATGGCCTGGGCATATGCCGCCAGCGGCTTCGTGCGGGTCAGATCCGCCGTCACCACCAGCAGAATTTGTTTCTTCACATGATCGAATGCCAGCACCTCGTCGAAGAACAGGAAGCAGGCATCGGGCAGCCCCAGGTCGTCTTCCGCGAGCGAAGGCAATTTCTCAATCTGGCGCACGACGTCATAGGAGAAAAAGCCGACCGCGCCCGCCGTGAAGGGAGGCAGCGCGCTGATTCTCGCCGGCTTGTGGCCGCTCAACGATTCCTTGAGCAACTCGAAGATATCGCCCTCAACGGTACGGGTACGCTTGCCCTCTGTAATCCGCACCGAGGTGCCGTACGAAACCATCTTGCGGAATGGCCGGATTCCAATGAAGGTGTAGCGGCCCACCTTCTCGCCGCCTTCCACTGACTCCAGCAGAAAGCAATTCGGCTCGTCCGCGGCGATGCGCAGAAAGGCGGAAACCGGCGTCTCCAGGTCTGCCGTCAGGGTGCGATAGACAGGAACCAGGGTGTGCGTACGAGCGAGGCGCAGAAAATCCGTGCGTGTTGGATGGATGAAATTGCTGTGCTGCATCTGGAGCCAATGTTACAACGGTCCAGCGCAATCCAAAAGACGCTCCTTCCTCGGGATGCCAATCATGCAGCAGGGATTGCACTCGCGTGGTCCGTGGGAAAGAGACGGATTCTGTGGCATGTTCTATCGACAGGATCGAAAAGGAATCGCGGCGGATGATGCTTTTTGATCTGCTCCAATTCCCGTGGCTCACCCGGGGAGTCTCCGGCATATCTAATATCCGTTGCGTCTATGAGGAGCGGCGATGGCGTGGACTGCATGGCTCATTTCCGCGTTGGGTACAGTTCGTCCGGTACCTCAAGAGTGACCCGTTTGTGGCAGGATCCAGGGATTTACCTTGTTGCTCTGTTTTCTCTGGCGGGCCTATACTCTGTGAGTTTGGCCCGAGGGTGGCTGGCCCTCGTCAAACCCTGCCGGAAAATGCGATAGAGACCGCAAAGTCCGGCGCGAAAGTGAGGATGTTTCGTGTGAGTCTAGTTCCTGCCGCTCATCTCGGCGATTGCGACGATTCGCCATCGAGGGATGTTCGGTCCACAAGTGAACCCGAAACCTGGAGAATTTGTTTATGGCAACCATGACCCTCGAGCAGGAGATCAATCCCTGGGAAGCACAGGCTGCTCGATTTGATTTTGCCGCTCGTAAACTCAACCTCGACGAAGGGCTTTGGAAGGTGCTTCGCTACCCGTCGCGAGAGATTATCGTTCACTTTCCCATCAGCATGGATGACGGCCGCGTGGAGGTCTTTACCGGTTTTCGCGTGCAGCATTCCATCGCTCGTGGCCCCTGCAAAGGCGGCATCCGCTACTCTCCCGATGTGACGCTGGATGAAGTACGCGCGCTCGCAAGCTGGATGACCTGGAAGTGCGCTGTGGTGAATATTCCCTTTGGTGGTGCCAAGGGGGGAGTGATCTGCGATCCGAAGAAGATGTCCCAGGGAGAGTTGGAGCGGATGACACGCCGCTACACTTCGGAGCTGATCGAGTTCCTGGGACCGGAAAAAGACGTTCCCGCCCCCGATATGAACACCAATGAGCAGACGATGGCCTGGATCATGGACACCTACTCCATGCACATGCGCCAGACGGTGACCAGCGTCGTGACCGGCAAGCCGCTCAGCCTTGGCGGATCGCGTGGACGCCGCGAAGCCACCGGACGCGGCATCAGCGTCGTTTGCGATGAGGCTCTTAAATACCTGCATCTTCCCCGCGAAGGCTGCAGGGTCATCATCCAGGGCTTCGGAAATGTGGGGTCCAACGCAGCCAAGCTGATCGCCGACAAGGGCTACAAAATCGTCGGCATCGCCGAATATGACGGCGGCCTGTACAACCCCAACGGCATCGATGTCGGAATGCTGATGGATTACCGCAGACGAAACGGCAGCGTTCTGGGATTCAAGGGTGCGGAGCCCTTCGATTCTCAGGAGCTGATCATCGCCGACTGCGACATCCTGATCCCCGCCGCAACGGAGAATGTCATCACCAGCCGCAATGCGGATCGCATCAAGGCGCGCATTGTCTGCGAAGGCGCGAATGGGCCAACCACCGCGGTGGCAGACGAAATTCTCGCCGATAAGAAGATATTCGTGATTCCCGACATTCTGGCGAATGCCGGCGGAGTCACGGCGTCCTATTTTGAATGGGTGCAGGATCGGCAAGGATATTTCTGGAAGGAGGCGACTATTAACGATCAACTGGAAGCGATTCTGGCAGCCAGCTTCGACGATGTGTTGCGCTATGCGGAAGCGCACGGCGTGAATAATCGTATTGCCGCGTACATGCTGTCCATCGATCGCGTCGCTTCTACGATTAAGCAGCGGGGCTTTTACGCATAGCGATGGTTTGCGGCCTGCTGTGGCCGGATGTGTAAAGAGCTCAGGTGCAAGGATGAGATGCAGCCGGATAACGGGGTGCGGCTTTTCCCAGCCGCGCGCCGATCCGTGCGCGAAGTGAAGTACCGCACCCTTTTGTGGAGCGGCGGGCGATGCTTCCACGAGGTAAGGTTACGAAAGCCAATTCGCACGGCGCTCATCTTGATAGTGCATAATAAAGGCGTATCGACCCCCGACCCGGGGGCCTAAATCTCCCTCAGAGCTGAGCTGTGAACCTGCCAAATTCCATCACGATGAGCCGCATCTTCTCGGTGCCAGTGCTTATCTGGATGTTGTCGCCCGTCTTTCCTTTCCGGGGACATGGCGAGCAGGAAATCTGTGCTTCAATCGTCTTTATCCTGGCCTCCATCACGGATGGAGTGGATGGCTATCTTGCCCGGCGACGAGGCCAGATCACGACCATGGGTATGCTGCTCGATCCGGTGGCAGACAAGCTGATGGTCTCCGCCGCTTTTATCTGCCTTGTGGCCTACAATCCGCACATCGTCAAGCCGTGGATTGCGGTTCTGGTGATCGGGCGGGAGTTTCTGGTGAGCGGGTTGCGATCAATTGCGACTACCGAGGGCTTCACCATCGAAGCCAGCGACCTGGGCAAGTTGAAGACCGTTATCCAGATCGTCTCAGTTGTCGCTGCCATCCTGGCGCATGGCTGGTTTGAGTGGCACTTCGGCTGGTTCATTCTTCCCGTCGAGTGGACCGCGATCGTCGCGATCTACTTCATGGTGTTGGTCTCCATCATCTCCGCCGTAGATTACTTTGTAGCCTTCTGGAAGAAGATCGATCATGCCTCGGCGGATACGCGCCGCAAGTCCAGCTTTGTCCTCAGCCGACGCAAAAAAGAGATTCCGGCCACCGCAAAAAACCTTTAGTGGATTGATCTTGAAGACGCTGCTCCCTTAATAAAAAAGCCCCTTTGGCAGGGGCTTTCTCTTTACAGGCCGGCTGCGGGGGTGTCAGACAATTGCCGCAACCTCACGAGTCACCGCGACCGGTGCAGCCGCGACAGGCTGATGGCAGGGCCGGATCAGCTTGTGGACAAAGTGGTAAGGTGGCCAGGGGCCGGAGAGTTGCAGTTTGCAATCCTTCAGGATCTGCATAGCGCTGACGTACTTGTTCTGGTAGCGTTCCACGGATTTCGAGTCGATCAGGTGGGCGATGTCGAGCAACATCTTCCCGGTATCGATCCGACGGCAGGAAATCTCCTCATCCAGGGGCGCGAACATGCGATGCAATTGCACGGAAATCGCGCGTGCCTTGGTCTGGCGTTCCCGTTGGCGGGTTGCGTTCTCGCGCAGACTGGTCAGGTATTCCTTGCCTACGCAGTCCTGCGCCACCGGCCGTGTTATCTCGCGGCAGGAATCGTCCACTACTACCTTCAAGTGCATCTCGGCCTTTCCGCGAAGCCTTTCCATATTCGCGAGAAATTGCCTTTGGTTGGAACGGATGGACCGTCTCAGCGCTTCGTCGTCGTGGAAAACGGTTCCGAAGCGGAAGGGAAGAACCGTCGATAGCTTGAAGCAGTCGGCGATGACGCGAGCATGATCTACTCCAGCTTTCTGGTCATACTGCTCTTCTGGATTGTGCTCGCTGACGATAAGGGCTAGATCACTGGCGGGATAAAGAAAAACCTGATTTCCGGAAACACCTGTAACAGATGCAAAAGGTATAGGCTTACGGTGCCGGGCTAATTCAGGAAAGGACTGTTTTTCACCAATACAATAGGCATACCATGCCATAGAGAGTCACTCCACGTCCGGGAGATTCCCGAACTGTTTTTACTACTTTGTTCTTGGGGAACGACTTCATTACAGGCTTCTGAGCGCGTCCACTTAAGCAGACTGCGCCGAACTACCGCAAATAGTAGTCCCGCACACTAACAAGTGGCAATCTCAAATATTGGCCACTAGATACCGCGCTTTCGCTTCACAGGAAATCGGTTTACCTCGGCGGGTGAATCCTGCGGCCGGAATCGGCAGGGAGCGACGGCTTTTTGACCTCGCAGCAGCATCGCTACCGCCAATAAGCCTTTTATTTTGTGAAATTTGGAGTGGCGAAGGTTCTGCGGAGGGCCAGGCTCGTCGCAATGGGAGCGTCTTGGAGGTGTGCCCATGAGCGTTCCGGGCACACCTCAACTGATGGCGTGGGATTGGGTAGATCGGGGCGGATCCAGGGGCGAGCCCAGGGCGCTAGTGGCGGAGTCGCACCAGTAAATAGACAACCAGGCCGCCATTGGCCAGCAGCAGCAGCATGGCCGCGATCGTCACTGCCTTCAGGGTTCCGCCGAAGGACTTCAGATCTTCGATCAGTTCCTGCTGTTCCAGCGTGTTGCGCTCCGTAGTCTCCCGCAGGCGCTCCAGTTGTTCCTCCACGCGCTTCAACTGCACCGTCTGCTCCAGCAATTGCCCGCGAATCTCCTTGTGCCCGGACTGGACCTCGGCGAGACCATGCTGCAATTCATGGCTCTGGGTGCTTGGCTGGTGGGCCGTCCCATCCAGCAGAGGAACCAGCCGGGAAAGATAGGGCAGCAGAACGCGAAGTTGTAGCAAGCTTCTCCACATAGAGGGATTCTTGTCTTCCTTGTGAGTCAAATCCTTGATCGCAGGCTCTTCCTGCGGGGATTCGATCGGGTTATCCAGTGCCTTAACGCGCGCACGCAACTCTTCAACAGCGAGTTCTTCGGTCGTCATCGGGACTCCAATTCCTTGATGCAGGGATCAAGGCAGACGGGGGAAAGTAGAAGCCACTGAAGCCAAACCTGTTGCGTGCACCTGTGGCGATCAGCCAGCTATCAGGACTTCGTGCGGGCTTCCGTCGCCGCTTCCGCGCGCTGGCGGAGCGCATGGACCACGACGCGGAGCATCTCTTCTTCCGGAGCCGGTTTCCCGGTCCAGATCTCAAACTGCCGGGCACCCTGATGAACAAACATCTCCACGCCGGTTACGACGGGAATGCCCTTTTCGCGCGCCATGCGAATCAGAGGTGTCTCAATGGGATTGTAGACGAGATCGAAAACCAAGCGGGCATTGATTTCTTTTGGTTCGAGAATATGGTTCGGCTTCACCCCGTGCATGCCCACCGGTGTCGCGTTTACGATCACGTCGAACTGGGTCTTGGTGAGATTCTCCCGCCGGAAGGTCTTGGCCTTCGCTTCCCGCGCCAGCTTCTGGGCTGGCTGCGGTGTGCGATTCAGGATAAAGACCTCCGCCCCCTTCTCCCGCAGGCCGAAGACAGCAGCCCGCGCCGCGCCTCCGGCGCCCAGCACCAGGATTTTGGCATCCTTCAACCGCAGGCGTTTTTCCAGGGGACGCACCACGGCGGTCACATCGGTGTTGAATCCATAGAGCTTGCCATCCTGCGCCCGCACGACCGTATTGCAGGCGCCGATCTTACTGGATAACGGATCGGTCTTCTCCAGATGCTGCAGGATCTCTTCCTTAAACGGCATGGTGACGCTGAGTCCGCTGATCGGCACCTCGCGCACCAGCTTCAGCAGATCGTCGATCCTGGTGGTCTGGAGCGCCAGGTAAATCGCGTTCACCCTCTCCCGGCGGAAGGCGGAGTTCAGCATCAGAGGAGACAGCGAATGCTTCACCGGATTCCCCGCTACGCCAAAGACGCGCGTCGCCGCGTCCAACTGATCGATACGATAGGTATCCACCAGCGTGCGGGCAGCAATCTGTCCGGGAGCCGTCTCTTCGCCCACCGTGGCCGAGGCAAAGGTGAAGGCACTGCCGGCCCGCAGCCCCAGAACCCGGCTGATAACCCCTTCTTCTCCCATGCAGATGCCTACCACGTTTGCCTGGTCCCGCGTCCGCTCCAGAAAGCGCATCATTGTCACGTTGTCGGAGAGCGACTTCGCGGTCGAGACAACTTTGTAGAAATCCGCCCCGAACTTCTGCATGCGCTCGAACACGCTATCCAGCTTCACCGTCGCCACAAAGTCGTGATAGGAGAGGACCAGCCCAACCTTACTCCGCAGCTTTTCCAGCTCCTGCGGCTTCAGGCTCTCGGCGGTCTCCAACTCCACATCCACCAGGTGAAACCCCGAGCCTGCTGCCTTCTGCAGAATCTCGATCTCGGCTGCAACCGTGCCCTTGAATTTGCCGCCATTGGCGGCCCTACGGCATGTCGCGATAGCGGTAACTTCACCGTGCTCCGCAAAGAAGTGCTTCAGTTTGGGCAGCGCCGTCTGCGGGGTGGCTAGATAATCCAGGCGAAATTCGAGAAATGTGCTGTCGGCGAGGCAGGCCTGCGCCTTTTCCACCAGTTCAGCTGGAGTGGATCCGATAATGGCAACGCACACCTTTCCTACTCGGAAGCGGCGGTAGTTTGGCGAGGAACTCGATGTAGGAAGATTCATGGCTACGATTGCGGCATCTTATAGGCGTCTGCGCCAGGATGCAACATATGTCTCATGTGTGATTTAAATCACTTATCTTCGAGAGTGCAAATATCCTGCGCTCCTGGCGCAAAGATCTTCGGTGAGCCGCTGAATTCCCGGGGCAGTTTGCCGATGAGCTATTCTTGAGCGCAGCAGCGAGGACAAGCAAAATGGCAATAAAGAATTCGGTGCACCCTGCAATGGTGCACCCGTGGCAGACTCCGGATCAGGGCGGGATGACCGCGTCCAGCCTCACCACCTGGGTAGAGGAAAAGTTGGCGGAACATCATCAGTCGATCGCCGATCTGCTCCAGGTCTCTGGCAGCCGTACTGCCGACAACACCTTGCGCCCTTTTGATAAGGCGGTTGCGGTGTTGAGCTCCGCCGCCTCGCAGACTGGTGTGCTTAACAGCGTTCACCCGAAAAAGGAGATCCGCGACACCGCCGAGGCGATGACGCAGAAGATCGCCGAGGTCGGCACAGCGCTGTCTTTGAATCGCGAGGTCTACCTCGCATTACGCGCCATGGATGTCACATTCGAAGACGAGGCGACTCGTCATTACGTGCACCGCACGCTGCTCGACTACCGTCTCGCTGGTGTCGATAAGGACGACGCCACACGGACCCATCTCCGGGAGCTGCACGACAAGGCCACCATGCTCTCCCTCGCCTTCAGCCGCAACGTGCAGGAGGGCGCCAAGCAGGTCATCGTGGAAGACGCGGCAGAGCTTGCGGGACTACCTACGGATTTTCTGGAGAGCCATCGCCCATCCGCCGATGGAACCATTGTTCTGACGACTGACTTTCCCGACTACATGCCGGTCATGACCTTTGCCACGAGCGACGCGCTGCGCAACCGCATGTTCCTGGCCTACAACACCCGCGCGTATCCGCAGAATAAGAGCATTCTGCTCGACCTGATGAGCACGCGGCAGGAGATTGCCACCATCTTGGGATACGAGAGCTGGGCCGATCTGGCCACGGCCAACCAGATGATGCAGTCGGCGGCAAATATGAAAAAGCTGATCGACGACCTGGAGCGCGTTTCCCGTTCCGGCGCTGCGCAGGAGTACAAAATGGTGCTCGAATTTGCGCGCACGAAGCAGCCCGAAATCCAGGAGCTGGATGCCGCCAGCCGTGGCTATTGGCTGGAGCAGTATCGCCGCGCGGCCTTCGATTTCGATTCCCAATCCGTCCGCCCCTACTTCGCTTATAAGCGCGTACAGAAGGGCATACTGGAGACGGCGGAGCGCCTCTTCCAGGTCAGCTTTGAGCGCGTTCAGGTGCCGGTATGGGATCCATCTGTAACCGCCTGGGATGTCTATGACGGCGAGAAGAAGATTGGCCGCTTCTTCCTCGACATGCATCCCCGCGAGGGTAAGGATAAGTGGTTCAGCGCAGCGCCTATGGTTCCCGGAGTCGCAGGCGGGCAGCTTCCGGTCGTCGCGCTGATCTGTAACTTTCCCGGTGGCAAATCCGAGGATCCGGGCCTGATGCAGTTCAGTGACGTCGTGACCTTCTTCCACGAGTTCGGCCACCTGATGCACGCCATTCTTGGCGGACAGCAGAAGTGGGCCGGCCTGAGCGGTATTGCCACGGAGGGAGATTTTGTCGAGGTGCCCTCGCAGATGCTGGAGGAGTTCTTCCACGATGCGCGGCTATTGGACACCTTCGCGCTGCACTACCAGACCAACGAACCGCTGCCGCCGAAGCTCGTCGGGCGCATGAATCGTGCCAGCGCTTTTGGTCGCGCCGACTGGGTTCGTACCCAGCTCTTCTATACCAGCTATGCACTGGATATGCACAGCCAGCACCCCGAGGGGCTGAACCCGGACGCGCTGCTCAAGAGTGACTATCAGCGCTTTTTGCCCTATCGATGGATCGAAGGCAACCGCATGTATAGCGCCTTTACCCACCTGGTCGGGTATTCGTCCAACTACTACACGTATCTCTTCGACAAGGTAATCGCACTCGATTTCTTCAAACAGTTCGATCCAGAGAACCTGCTGGATGGCCCTACAGCCATGCGCTACCGCCGCACGGTTCTGGAGCCCGGCGGTTCCCGGCCCGGCAACCTGCTGGTGCTCGACTTCCTTGACCGCGAACAGAACTTCTCGGCCTTCGAGCATTGGATGGGAGAAGAATTCGCTCCTGCATAGTGGCGGCTGGATCCACCTTGCGCCAGCTACGATGATATTGCTGCAACGAGATGTGATGCTGTCATAGCGAAAACCTGGTATTCCCACTTTTCTCCTGCCAATCCCGGCTTCGAATAGTTTGTGGAATCGGCCGGGAAAAATAAGAGATTTTCGGGCTACAATACTCTGCAAATGCCCGAACATAAGCAGATCAAGGCGCTGCTGGCCGTCTCGCGTCCGGCCGTCAGCGGACCTCTCCGTGCGTATTTCCACGCGCGGGGTGACAGTGTTGAGGAGGTTTCGCCATCTCCCGTTGACCCGGTAGTGGAGCGGGTCTCTGTCTTGCGTCCCGATCTGGTTGTGCTCGAGCTGGACGGCAGCATCGAGGCGCTTGAGACGATGCACCGCTGCTTTCGCACCCTGCCGGTTGTTGTCTTTGCGCCCACGTCGCCCGAGATTGCCTTTGCCGCTGCCCGGCTGGGCGCAGTTGAAATTCTCAGTTTCCCCCTCGGCAGTGACGAGCTTGCCAGCAAACTGAATCGTGTGACCGCCAGGCTGGCCGACGCTCCGTCGCGTGATGCCGCGCCCAGCCGCAATGCCGGCAATCCCAGCAATGAGGTTCTGGAGGATTTTCCCCGCATCTTCAGTTCGTCTCCGCGCATGATGCAGATTCACGACACCATCAACAAGGTCGCTAACACAAGCGCGACGGTCCTGATCCGCGGCGAGAGCGGCGTGGGGAAGGAGATTGCGGCACGCATGATCTATGCCCTCTCCGAACGCAGCCACGGCCCCTATATCAAGCTGAATTGCGCGGCCATTCCCGGCGACCTGCTGGAAAGTGAGCTGTTTGGCTACGAAAGCGGCGCTTTTACGGGAGCGGTACGCAGCAAGCCGGGGAAGTTTGAGCTTGCGGATGGGGGAACGTTGTTTCTGGACGAGATCGGCGAGATGGAGCCCCGCCTGCAGGCAAAGCTGCTCCACGTGCTGCAGGACGGCCAGTTTTCACGTCTGGGCGCCAAGGGGGATGTCGCCGTCGATGTTCGCGTGATATGTGCCACCAACCAGATTCTGGAGCAGCGCGTAGCCGAGGGCAGCTTCCGCGAAGACCTCTTCTACCGCATCAATGTCATCACCATCAGCGTCCCCCCGCTGCGCGAGCGGCGCGAGGAGATCCCGATCCTGATCCGGTATTTTCTGGAGCGGTATGCACGCGTTTATCAGCGCACCCTCGTTCCGCTCGATCCGAAGGTCCTGGATTTCCTCTGCGATTACTCCTGGCCGGGCAATATTCGCGAGCTGGAAAACCTTTGCAAGCGGTATGTGATTGTTGGCGATCCTACCCAGATCGTCCGCGAACTCTCCGCCCACAAGAAGAATGAAAACCCAGTCCAGCCCCCACAGCCGGCTGAGACCGCACCTGCGTCAATCGCCGGGGACCCTTCTCTGCTGGAAATAGGACACCGTGCCGCCTGGTTGGCGGAGCGGGCAGCCATCCGTGAGATGCTCGTAGAAACCCGCTGGAATCGCCGGGAGGCAGCAAGACGCCTCAAGGTGAGCTACAAAGCCCTCTTGAATAAGATCCGCGTCATGGAAGTTGAATCGAAGGGGTAATGGACAGAGTATTGAAATGTCATATAGTGGTATTTGAATACCACTATTGTTCTTTCTAAGGATTATGCGATCTCTAGGTCGCCCGAGGGTGTTTGGAGCCAGTTTTCCACAGCCTCTAGTGTTTTCAGTCACATAGAGAAGTGATTGGGATATTATTTCCCCGGCGGCAACTCTGGCCCATGAAATGCATCTATTCAAGTAACAATTAGAGGCTACTTCCGTCAAACCGCCTACCTCAGAAGTGTAACTCTCTGTAGTACCGTCCGTAGTTTACGGACTCTCTCCTTCACCTCAATCCTTGGCTTCCCACCTTCAATGCCTCTGAGCGGGCCCGCTGGAAAGCGGGCCCATACGCTCTAACCCCGCTGTGTTCCGTCTGCAGGAAATGGCTCCATTCCAGAGACTCGGATTCTCCCGCCTGCTCTAAAATAAGTTTTCATGGCGCCCCCTACAAGAAATCCGCAATCGCAAAAGCCAGAATCGTTGTCTGCCTCTTCGCCCCTGGAGGTAGTTCGCATACCGGCGTGGGAGAAGCACCCCAGGCTGGTGCACGGCTTCAGCACGCGGACCGGTGGGGTGACGACCGTCTACCAGCCGGGCGAGGGGAAGGAGCGCAGGGACCTGAACCTGGGATTCACTTCATCGGATACCGAGGAGAATGTCCTCACGAATCGTCGCCTGTTCCTGGAGGCAGTGGTTGGGGAAAAGTCGCCTACTCTGTCCAGCCTGGTGACTTTGAAGCAGATCCACTCCACCTTGCTGCACCGGGTGGGCTCGGAACAGGCCGGGGAGCGCGCCTCGTTAGCCGGAGATGGGCTGATGACGGATGAACCGGGTGTGATTCTGGGCATCCAGACGGCGGATTGCATTCCCGTTCTTATCGCAGACCCCAGGCGGGGCGTGGTGGCTGCCTTCCATGCAGGCTGGCGTGGCACGCTGGGCAGGATCGTGGAGGCCGGGGTGGGCCGGATGCGGCTTGAGTTTGGCAGTCGGCCTGAGGATCTCCTGGCCGCAATTGGTCCGGGCATCGGGCAGTGCTGCTACTCAGTGGGCGAAGAGGTGCTGCACCAGTTTCAATCCCAGTTTCTATACGCAGACGATCTTTTCCGGGAGGTATACGACTCGGATCCGGTTAAAGCGAAGTACCCTCTGTTATTCCTCACGGCGCGAGCGCCAGGGCATAGCAATCTTGGGCCATCGCTGCATCTGGACCTCAAGGAGGCGAACTGCCGGCAATTGCTCGATGCAGGGTTGCAACCCGATGCTATCTCCGTGGTAGCGGACTGCACCAGTTGCCAGCCGGAGCGGTATTTCTCCCATCGCGGCGAGCATGGGTTTACCGGCAGGATGCTCTCCGTTGTTGGATTGCGGGCAGGCGGGTAGCAAAGGGACTTAAGAGGCAGAGGCGTGGCGTTTCAGCCGCACCCCTGCTCCAATCCGTCAGAAGGCTTCTATGCGGCAGTGCCTTCGCGCCCTGTTTCCGGACTCCTGGGGTTCACCAGGTCGCGCAACTCCTTACTCGGCTTGAAGTAGGGAACGCGCTTGGCCGGGACGTCGACCTTTGCGCCGGTCTTTGGGTTTCGACCGATGCGGGGTTTGCGCTGGCGAATCCGGAAACTGCCGAATCCGCGGATCTCGATTTTATCGCCCGACTGAAGCGCCTGGATGACGGACTCGAAGATGGTATCTACGATCACTTCTCCGTCGCGCCGTGTCAGGTCGCCCAGCTGCGTTACTTCCTCAACCAGATCTGCTTTAGTCATGGTGGGCTCTGCTCCAAACACTAGGATAACCCGAGTTATCTATAACTTATCTAATCTAGATGCAATCCCGGTCCGGTTATCTCCAAAGAAAATAAAAACCAGCGTTTTTTTCCAGCAACTTCGCAGGATTGGGGAAGAGTTCGCCTGCATCGCCGTTGAGCAGATCGAGCACCCCGGGGTGTTTCGCAATCGGCCGGACGACATGGGGTTCGCCGCTGATCCCCACCCTTTTGGCCGTTTCCAGCAGCGCAACCCGGAAGCTGCCCGTTTTATCGATCAGGTGCAGCGGGAGTGCCTGTTCCCCGGTCCAGACCTGGCCTGTGGCAAGTGGGCGGATCGTGTCGGTGGAGAGTCCACGCCCTGCTGCCACATCGCTGATGAACTGGGCATGCATGTTATCGACGAGGCCCTGCATATAGGCTCGCTCAACCGGCGTCAGATCGCGGGTCGGCGATCCGGCATCCTTCAAAATGCCGGCCTTCAGCACCTCAGGCTTAAGCTTTGCCCACTTCAGCAACTCGCCGTAATTGGTCCACTCGGCGATTACGCCAATGCTGCCGACGACGCTGGCACGATTGGCATAGATTTTCTCCGTGCCGGAGGCGATATAGTATGCGCCGCTGGCGCCTTCGCTCTCGATCGAGGCAATGATGGGCTTCTTCTTTTCCCGCCGCAGGTGCAGCACTTCGTCGTAGATCTCCTGCGAGGCCGCGGCTCCGCCGCCCGGAGAATTGATGTGCAGGATGATGGCCTTGATGGAGCTATCGTCCTGGAACTTGCGAAGCTGGTCCACCAGGGTGTCCGCGTTGAGGATGACGCCATCAATGTCGATGACACCAATGTTGCCTCCCCCAATGGAGGCGAACTGTGCGTCGCCGGTGATGCTCCGGAGCGTGGCAAGGACGATCAGCGCGACGACCACAAGAAAAGCCGCAAAGAGGCCACTGCCGATCAGGAGCCAGAAACCCACAGAGTGTTTGCGTTCTTCTTCCATAGGCCGGAGTTTAGCACCGCCCGGGATGCGAGGGACGGGGAAGGATTTGGAATAGCGTATGATACACAGGATTCGTACGGAAGTTTCCCTGGACGCACGGAATGTCAAACCCGCAATATAGCATCATTATTCCCGCATATAACGAGGCAGCTCGCATCGGGAAGGCCCTGACCGAAGTTTTGGAGTGCATGCATCGACGCAACTGGTCGGCTGAGGTCATCGTGGTCAACGATGGATCGAAAGACGCAACCGCAGAGATCGTAGAGGAGTTTGTGAGGAAGGATCCTGCCGTGAGGCTCCTGCAGAATCCTGGGAACCGGGGCAAGGGCTATAGCGTGCGCCACGGAATCCTCGAGGGCCTCGGCGATATCCTGATGTTCACCGACGCCGATCTCTCCGCACCCATTCAAGAGGCAGAAAGGCTCTTTGCCGCGATTGCAGAGGGGGCGGATATCGCCATTGGTTCCCGCTGGCTAGAGCGCACCCGGCAGACGATCCATCAGCCGCTCTACCGGCAGATCTTTGGGCGATGTTTCAACCTGGTGACGCGCTCGGTCATCCGCCTTCCGTTTGCGGATACGCAATGCGGCTTCAAGGCATTTCGCCGGGCCGCCGCACATACTGTCTTCGGCCTGCAGCGGATCGAGCGCTGGGGATTTGATCCGGAACTGCTTTTTATCGCGTTGCGCAAGGGATATAAAGTTCGCGAGGTACCCGTTACCTGGGGTCACGACGAGCGCTCTCGTATCAGCTATCTGAAAGACGGGCTGAGAATGCTCGAAGATATCCTGTACGTTCGCTGGAACTCGCTGATCGGGGTTTATGATCGCGAGCCGGGTACTGCGAGCAAAGCATCCTCCTGTTGAACCATTCGCATGATGCAATGGAAAAGGCGCTCTCCACGGAGCGCCTTTTTCAATTGCGGCGATCGGTTGTTCCTCACCTACGCTACGCTCGTCAACACCTGCCGCCGAGCTGATTCATCGCAGCCTTAGGAGGCCAGAGCAGGCGGCACCTGAACGGAAGAAACCTCGATGGGCCGCACTGGCGTGGTGCCGCGACGCGGCACAAGGCGGATGCCTTTATCTCCCATTTGCTGCAAGACCAGAGTTTTTGAGCATTCTCCGCAGAGCCAGAAGTGCTCCAGACGATACGCTCCGCGTCCAGAGGTGGTGCCGGCAGATTGCGGAACAGGCATGTCGAAGACGAAAATTCGTCCCTCACGCAGGTACAACAGTGGTTTCGAGCACTTGGGATTGGCGCAATTGCTGATCATAGACTCCATACTCTCCCTGGGCGCTCTCCGTCGCCTCGTCCCGCTCTCTTTATCGCGGCGGTGAGGTTCTGGAAAACTGTCCGTTGACATATAAACCACGAGCTGTTTACTACGATGCACCCCAACTCGAGATGAGTTTCCCACTTTTCAACAGGAAGAGTGAAGGGGATTTTGTGAATTTCTCTTCAAAGTGCGGCAACATCACTCCTGGCGGATGCGCCTGCCGACGCATCTTACCTCGGATAGCGTCTGCTGAGAGCAACGACCGCCGCCGCCGCTATCCCAAAAGAGGTACCAAAAAGAGGAACATACGAATGACAGCAAGAAGAATCGGAATTCTTGGTAATGGTCATGTGGGAAGCGCGCTGGCGCGGGGGCTCACGAACGCCAAACATGATGTCCGGGCTGTGGGCAACGAGCCGGCGAAGATTCGCGAGACGGCCTCGTGGGCAGAAATTGTCATCCTCGCTGTTCCTTTTAACGCAATAGATAGCGTCTTGAAGGAAGCAGGTTCCCTGGATGGAAAGACTGTGGTCGATGCCACCAACGCGCTGGGACCGGAGATGCAGTGGGCGCTTGGTTTCACCACCAGCGGTGCGGAGGAGTTGCAGAAGAAGATTCCCAAAGCGCGTGTTGTGAAGGCATTCAACACGGTTTTTGCCGTACACATGGACACGGGGCGAGTGAACAACCAGCAGCTCACTGCATTTGTCGCCGGCAATGATGCGGATTCGAAAAAGAGCGTGCTTGAGATTGCGGGGGATATTGGGTTCGACGCTGTGGATGCGGGGCCGCTCACGAATGCCCGTCTGCTCGAACCTCTTGGATATCTCAATATCCAACTCGGTTATGTCGTTGGTATGGGCACGCAGATCGGCATCAAGCTGCTCCATGATTCGAAGAAGAAATAAAAGATTCGAAGAAGAAATAGCGGAGTGTTATTGGGGTTCCTCAGCTTTTCTATCGGATGCCAGGCTGCGCCTTCTTTCCCGGTGCAGCCGGTATCCCCGGTAAAGAAGCGTGAGAGCGATCCACGCACAGACGAGGCTGACGGGATACGCCAGGAAGCGTGGAAAAAAGACGAAAAAAATCGCCAGGCACAAAAGTGCTGCGCCAGCGATGGATACAATTTTCCCTTCCGCCGTCTCCAGCACACGATGATTGGTGAAGGCAGCGCCGATCGTATTGCTGAGGCGGAGTGTTCCGGCGGCAGCGCGTCCTATGCTGCCTCCACCGCTGTTCAGGCCACGCGGGGCATGGCGAGGCGCGCCCGGAGCGCGGACTTTGTTGGCGTTATTCAGCACGACTTCTGTCGCGTTGGCCAGGTCGTCGAGGTACATCGCCTCCATCTCAGAGGCAAACGCAGCATCTTCAATGACGGCATCGAGTTCGCAGTTTCCAAACCAACTCGCAAGGTTCAGATTCGTAGAGCCGACGCGGGCCCAATTTCCATCGGCAACGGACGTCTTGGCGTGGAGCATGGTGCCGTTCCATTCGAAGATGCGGACTCCTGCCACCAGCAGAGGACGGTATCCAGCCCGGGAAAGGGGTTTAAGGATGGGAATATCTGTCCCGCTCGGCAGAAGCAGGCGGACGTCCACTCCATCGCGAGCCGCCGATTTCAATGCTTCGACATAGGTCGAAGTGCCTGCAAAATAAGCATCCGTCAGCCACAGCCTTTTGCGCGCCATGCTGGAGATGAGCAGATCCAGGCGCAACATTCCGGCCATCTCGGGCAATCCGGCTACGATGCGCAGATTCATCTGGCCTGCGTCTGCCTGGTTGCTGCTGCAGAGTTGTTCGCTGGCGGGGATGGGTTCGCCGAGCATCTCCCAGATGTGGGCGAAGGCGCGCTCCAGTTGCGCGACGACATTTCCCCTTACCTCTACTCCGGTATCGCGCCACGGCTGGATATTCTTTTTGGGATTGCCGAGCCACCGGCTGCCGACGCATAACCCGCTGATGAAGCCGATGTTGGAATCGATTGCGATGGTCTTCCGATGATCGCGAGAGAGCCATCCGAACGGACTGTCGAGGTGTGGCGGATTGTAGCAGCGCACCTCGACACCGCCTGCGCGCAGGTGATTCCAGAAGTTGCTGGACGCCTTGCCGAAGCAGCCGAGCCAATCGTAGATGAGCCGTACGTGTATGCCTTCGCGAGCCTTTGCGATCAATTCGTGGGCCAGGCTGCGGCCGATCTCATCGTCATAGATGATGTAGTTTTCGAAGTGGACATGATGCTTTGCCGCGCGAATGGCATCGCGCCATGCGGGATAGTTCTCCTGCGCATCCTTGAGCAGGCGTACCTGGTTGCCCCCGACCAATGGAGCGCTGGCTGCCCGAGAAAAGGCGTGGTCCGCGATGGCCCGGATATAGCCTAGGCCCGCGCGTTCCTGCCGCTGCTGTTGCTCTCCGAGTTTTCCTGCGTCCCTCACAGCCATCTTGCGTTCCCCGGGGTTGATACCTTGTTCCGCGTGCATGTCGATTCTAGTCACGATGCAGAACATGTGAGCGTAAATCATTGTCCTTCATGCTGCGAGAAAGAGGGGAAGATCTCCAATGCTTCGCCGCAGCCGTTCTGGCGGCAAGCGCATCTCATTACGCGGAGAACTCACGACGAGGAGAATGTCTATGCCTGCTAGAAACAAGCGCAAGGAGCACCTGGAAACCGGACCCGATTCCGCAGGGCAGTCGGGCGATCTTCAACAGATATCCGACGTCGAGGACATCGACTCGGAGAGCATCGAGGAACTGGAATCGGAGGGAAACACGTTCGAGGCGGAGGCTGTCGGCGGCGTGGAGTACGCCAAGGATCCTGACGTCTCCGAGGTGAGGACGCGGGAGTTCCCGGAGGACGACGTCCCGGAAGAGTATCTGGATGACGACCGCACCGGGTAAGCCGCACAAGCGTTAGCTTGCACGGCATCTCGGAAGAATGCGCGGAGAGCGATGCCTCGTGACCTGTCTCGTAATGGGGTTACGATTTCTGCGGCGAAACCCACTCGCCCTGTCGCATTAACGGGTTCGCCTCGCCGGATGCGGAGATGCCGTCAATATCGAGCTTGTCCGATCCGATCATCCAGTCCACGTGGATCAGGCTCTCATTGGCACCCTTGGCAGCGAGTTGTTGCGGAGTCAGTGTGTCCCCGTCCCGCAGGCAGGAGCTGTACGCCTGCCCAAGAGCGATGTGGCTCGCTGCATTCTCGTCAAACAGGGTATTGAAAAACAGCAGGCCGCTGCTGGCAATCGGCGAAGAATGAGGCACAAGCGCCACCTCGCCTAATCTGCTGGCGCCTTCGTCCGTAGCAATGAGCTTCTGCAGAACCTCCTGCCCTTTGCTGGCGCGCACTTCGACGATGCGCCCCTTCTCGAAGCGCACCTGAATGCCATCAATCAGCGTTCCCTGGTAGGAGAGCGGTTTGGTTGCCGTCACCGTGCCGTCGGCGCGATCCTTGTGCGGCGTGGTGAAGACCTCTTCCGTAGGAATGTTGGGAACGCAGTAGAGTCCGTTGCCGGCAGTGGTGCCACCGCCAAGCCAGAGATGGTCGTCCGCCAGGCCGAGGCGGAAGTCGGTTCCCGGCCCGCGGTACTGTAACGCGGCATAACGTCTTTGGTTGAGATATTCAGCCCTCCGATGCAACTCCGCATCATGCTGCTTCCAGGAGGCCACCGGGTCCTCTTCATTAATTCGCGATACCTGGAAGATTGCGTCCCATAGCTTGGCCTGGGCGATCTCCGGAGCGTCCTCAGGGAACATGGCGGATGCCCACGCCGGTGTGGCGCTGGCAACAATCGTCCAGTTGATGGAGTGCCGCGTGATCAATTCCAGTGCAGGGCGGTAGGCCTGCGAGAGCGCCCGGTTCGCCCGGCTGACTTTGTCCGGGTCTTCGCTGGAAAGCAGGGATGGATTGGCGCCGGCGATTGCCAGCCGCGCTGCGCCGCTTTGGAACGCGGCGGCTAACCCGTCGTACAACCACGCTGCAGTGCGGTCAAAACTCTCGTACGGCGCAAAACGATAGCGCATCAGCGTCGCTTCGTCGTCGTTAAAGAGCGTGGTGACCTGGGATGCACCGGCCCGGTAGGCGTGCTCGGTGATGCGCCGCGACAGGGCGAGGGAATCGAGGGAGGCGGTCATCACCAGTTCCTGACCGCGTTCGATGCCGAGCCCAACGCGAACCGCGACCTCGGCAAGACGATCGAGTTTCTGTGCGTGCGTGAGTTGTGGGGTAGCCAGCAAAGCTTCCTTCATGCTCCCAGTTTAATCCGTTTTGAAATGCCTTGAATGTCGCGGTATCATGGCGCTCCAATGGCGGCGCGAGAGGCAATCCGATGCTGGCCTGGCTGCTGCAATTTGAGGGGAGAGCAATATGTCGAATGCGTTCCCGAATGCGTTCCCAAATGCGTTCTATGAACTGCGCGAGCGCCTGCTGCGGGCTGGCGTCGCTCCGCGGCACGTGCGGAGCTATCTCGCCGAACTTGCAGATAGGCTGGCCGATCTGACGGCGGAAGAAGAACGCGCGGGCCGCAGCCGGGCGGATGCCGAAGCTGCAGCGCTCTCCCGGCTTGGCACGATGGATGAGCTCGCCAGCCGCAGGATCGAACATCGCCAGCTCCAGTCCTGGAGTGCCCGGGCGCCGTGGGCGATGTTTGGTCTCGCTCCACTCCTCTTGCTGGCCGCGGCGTGGCTGGTTGCCTGTTCGATTTTGTGGTCTGGCTGGAAAATCTTTCTTCCCGGATCGGCGACGCCCTTCATTCGAACCGATGGATTCTCGGTCTTCTATTTCGGTGTCGGCAGGTTGCTCTATTTCAACGCGCCACTCCTCATCGGCTGGGGAATCGGAGTCCTGGCCGCCCGTCAAAGACTGCGGATGCTTTGGCCTGCCATCGGCATGGTTCTGATCGCATTGCTCGGCGGCACGGTCCAGGTTCACACCAGCCCACCGGCCTCCCCCGCAGGAGCCGGACACGTCAGCCTGGGCTTCGCCCTTGGGCCTTCCGTTCAAGGGATTCCCGACGGTCTGCTTCATGCTCTGGTGATTCTCACGTTGGAGGCGCTGCCCTTTGTCCTTTGGCGTCTGCTTAGTCGTCCGGTTGCTTCGCTTCGCTTGCGAATGCAATCCCATTGACGGTCTCCGCCCCCTGCCTCCGGCGCCGGTCTCCGGCCTTCCTGTATCGCTATAATCAATAGACGCGCTCGGTGCCGAGTCTGGCATAGAGCACGGATGTCGCGCCGACGGGCCCGGTTGGCCCATTCGGGCAGGTGGCTTACAGCTTTGCGCGGACTTCGCACACCACAGCCAACCCCGGGCCATCAACACACCCCAGGGCCATCAAGGGAGATATGACGAAAGCCAGCCAACATCCTCTTGAAAAGATCCTCGAGAGCCGAATTGCCATCATCGATGGAGCGATGGGTACGACGATCCGCACTTACGGCATGAAAGAAGCCGACATGCGCGGGCAGCGCTTCAAGGACGCAACAAAAGATCTGCTGAACAACGGAGACCTCTTCTCCCTGACGCAGCCGGAGATGATTGGCGACATCCACCGCCGGTTTCTTGAGGCCGGGGCGGACATCATCGAGACGAATACCTTTGGCGCGACCAGCATCTCGCAGAGTGAGTTTTTTCTAGAAGATCCGCGGGAGCATGGCGGCCGAAAGGATCCCGCGTTCTACCAGGGAGTCATCGAAGATCCGTTTCTCATCAATCTGGCGCGGGAGATCAATGAAACATCGGCGCGTCAATGCCGGGAGTGGGCCGACCGCATTGCGAATGCAACCTCGCGTCCGCGATTTGTCGCGGGGGCAATCGGGCCGCTGACCGTGTCCCTCTCGAATTCGCCCGATCCCGACGATGCAGGCTTCCGGGTGGTCACCTTCGATCAGGTGAAGAATGCCTATGCGGAGCAGGTGCGCGCCTTGATTGCGGGCGGTGTCGATCTGCTTCTGGTGGAGACCATCTTTGATTCGTTGAATGCCAAGGCGGCGCTGGTTGCTATCCGCGAGGTGTTCGATGAGGGCGGCAAACAACTGCCGGTGATGATCTCCGCGGCGGTGGGGCGTGGCGGCGAGACGATGATTTCCGCCCAGACCACGGAGGCGTTCTGGAACGCGGTGAAGCACGTGAAGCCGCTATCGGTAGGGTTGAACTGCTCTCTCGGTCCGGACCTGATGTATCCGTTTCTGGAGGAGCTTTCGGAGAAGGCAAACGTGGCGATTTCGTGCTATCCGAATGCCGGCCTGCCGAATCCTCTCTCGCAGACAGGGTTCGATCTGGGGCCGCAGGACATGGCCCGCTATCTTGGCGACTTCGCACGCGGAGGGCTGATCAATATAGCCGGGGGCTGCTGCGGAAACACGCCGGAGCACATTGCGGCGATCGCCAAAGCACTTGAAGGCAAGCCACCGCGAAAGTGGGAGACGGCGACGCCGGAATTCCATGCCCGCCAGAACGAGGACAAAGCATGAGCATCTCCGAGAGCGGAAACGTGGCCATGCCCACGGAGACCAGGCCTCTCCGCCTGTCAGGATCGCAACCCTTTACCCAGCAGCCCGGCGTCTACATCATCATCGGCGAGCGGACGAATGTGGCCGGTTCGCCCAAGTTCGCGAAGCTGATTAAGGCCGGCAAGTACGAGGAAGCGGTCAGCGTAGCCCGTCAGCAGGTGGAGAACGGGGCGAATGTCCTCGACATCTGCATGGACGAGGGCATGATCGACGGCGTCGCGGCGATGACGCGCTTCCTGCAATTGCTGGCGAGCGAGCCGGAGGTTGCCAAGGTTCCCTTCATGGTGGACTCGTCGAAGTGGGAGGTCATCGAGGCCGGGCTCAAATGCATGCAGGGCAAGGGCATCGTGAACTCCATCTCCTTGAAGGAAGGGGAAGAGAAGTTCCGCCAGAACGCCGCCACAGTGCTGAAGTATGGCGCGGCCGTGGTGGTCATGGCCTTTGACGAAAAGGGCCAGGCCGCGACCTACGAGGAAAAGATCCGCATCAGCGAGCGCGCCTACCGCATTCTCGTTGACGAGGTCGGCTTCCCGCCGGAAGACATCATCTTCGACCCGAACGTCCTCACCGTGGCCACCGGCATGGAGGAGCACAACAACTACGCGCTGGACTTCATCAACGCCACGCGCTGGATCAAGGCCAACCTGCCACATGCGAAGGTCAGCGGCGGCGTCTCGAACATCTCCTTCAGCTTTCGCGGCAACAACAAGGTTCGCGAGGCCATGCACGCTGCTTTCCTCTACCACGCCATTGCGGCGGGCATGGACATGGGCATCGTGAATGCCGGGATGCTTGAGGTATACGAGGAGATTGATCCCGAGTTGAAGGTGCTGGTTGAGGACGTGCTGCTCAACCGCCGTCCCGACGCGACAGAGCGCCTAGTGGAGCACGGCGAAAAACTGAAAGATAGCGCCACCGTGACCGAAAAGAAAACGGAAGAGTGGCGCAACGGCACGGTCGAAGAGCGTCTTTCTCACGCATTGGTCAAGGGGATCGACACCTATATCGAGGCCGATGCGGAGGAAGCCCGCGTCAAACTGGGCCGCCCGCTCGCGGTGATTGAAGGCCCGCTGATGGCCGGCATGGGCGTGGTGGGAGATCTGTTTGGAGCCGGCAAGATGTTCCTGCCGCAGGTGGTCAAATCCGCGCGCGTGATGAAAAAAGCGGTGGCTCACCTGACGCCGTTCATGGAGGCCGAGAAGGCTGCGTTGGTCGCCGCCGGTGAAGAGGTCAAGGCGCAGGGGAAGATCCTGCTGGCAACGGTCAAGGGTGATGTTCACGACATTGGGAAGAACATCGTTGGCGTCGTCCTCGCATGCAACAACTTTGATGTGATTGATCTGGGCGTGATGGTTCCCTGCGAGAGGATCCTTGAACGTGCCAAAGCGGAGAAGGCGGATGTGATCGGCCTCAGCGGCCTGATTACTCCTTCTCTCGATGAGATGGTGCATGTGGCCCGCGAGATGGAGCGCCAGGGCTTTAAGCAGCCGCTGCTGATCGGTGGCGCAACCACAACACGGATGCATACGGCCGTCAAGATTGCACCGAACTATAGCCAGCCGGTGGTGCATGTGCTGGATGCCAGCCGGGCGGTGCCGGTGACGACCAGCCTTTTGAGTGACGATAGCAAGGCCGAGTTCGTGACGAAGTATCGCGCCGAATACGAGAGCCTCCGCAAGTCCCACACCGCACCCCGCCAGAGCATCGTTCCCCTGGAGACGGCTCGCGCCAGGCGGACTCCGATCGAATGGCGTGCCGAAGACGTGCCGACACCCGCATTTACCGGGGTGCGCGCACTGGACAACTTTTCTCTGGCGACACTGCGCGAATTTATTGACTGGGCGCCGCTCTTCCACGCATGGGGGCTCAAGGGCTCTTATCCGGCCATTCTGGAACACAAGGAGAAAGGGGAGCAGGCCCGCCAGATCTTCACCGATGCCAATGCGCTGCTGGATACCATGATTGCGAAGAACCTGATCACGGCGCGCGGCGTGTATGGCTTCTTTCCTGCGAACGCCGTGGGCGACGATGTCGAACTGTACACGAACGAGACCCGTGGAAAGGTGCTCGATCGGCTCCACTTTCTTCGGCAGCAGGCAAACAGGGAAGGCAGCGAGCCATGCCGGTCGCTGGTAGACTTCATAGCGCCGAAGGAGACCGGGCTGTCCGATTACATCGGTGCGTTTGCGGTGACCAGCGGCATCGGTTTGAAGGAGGTTTGCGACCGGTTCCGTGCCGAGAATGACGACTACAACGCGATCATGGCGGAAGCGGTTGCCGACCGCCTGGCCGAGGCCTTCGCCGAATGCCTGCACAAGCAGGCCCGCGATGATTGGGGTTACGGTTGTGAAGAAGGCTTGAGCAACGCGGATCTCATCCAGGAAAAGTACCGGGGAATCCGGCCAGCGCCGGGTTATCCGGCATGCCCCGATCACACGGAGAAGGGCACCATCTGGCGCCTGCTCGACGTGACGGCAAATACCGGAATGCTGATTACCGAGTCGTTTGCCATGTGGCCCGGCTCAAGCGTGAGCGGACTCTACTTTGCCCATCCGGAATCGCGATACTTCGCCGTCGGCAAGATCGACCGCGATCAGGTCGCCGACTATCACAAACGCAAGGGCATGAGCGTGGCCGAGGTCGAGCGTTGGCTGGGGCAAAACCTGAACTACGACCCCGCGGAATAAGCGGCCAACAAGAATCGTGACACTGGTCTGCACCTTGTGCATGGACAGTATCAGGAATCTTGCATCGCCGGCAGGAGACAGATGGCTAACGAGGAACTGGATTACCCGACCAGGGAACAGATCGCAGAGTTTCTGGAAGCGCACAGGCGAGGAGGAGCGCAGGCCATTGCGGATTTGCTTCGGAAAAAGCAGGGGGAAGCGCAGGATGTGCAGCCGCAGCCCCAGGATGCCACTCAGAGCAATTCTTGAGGGTTTCCGTCCGCTCCTGGCACGGAGTAATTTTAGAGCTGCTTATGGCTCACGCATGTAAGGCGAATTCTGTGCCAATGGGGCGCGGTCCTTGCACACTCGGGTGTGTCGCTAAGTTGTTGAAGGGATTGGTGGTCGCTGTAGGACTCGAACCTACGACCTCCTGCGTGTGAAGCAGGCGCTCTAACCAACTGAGCTAAGCGACCCTGAAGAAATTCTACTCGACAGCTTTCAATACTTTGAAACCGGTTTGAAGAAAGAAGCCACTTTGCAGTAACGCGTGTCTAAGTTGATGATTCTAAATTATGCTGCCGCCATATGAAGGTGGCTCTCCACCGCTCCAGTTAAGCGCCCGCAACTGCGGAGTAACCTAAGGTTATCATTCCAGAGAGTCGGCTGCCAATTGCCCGGGTTGGAAGTGTTTCCGGAAGCAAAAGCCTTCGACGCGATAGAATCCAACGACGAGCAAATGTCAGAGCGGCATCCAGATCGATTTCCACCACCCGACCCCGAAATTTCCGGCGAGGATCCGCCGGAACTCCGCGCATTGGAGGATCAGCCCTCCGCGGGAAATGGGGAGAACGGTATTTCCCCGCAACCATCGCGCTCAACGCGGGTTCGTAGAGATATGGCGAGCATGGCGCTGGAACCCGCACAATTTGCGACTGCCGCCCGTTCGGTTGGGGTTGCGGTCAAGCCGGGCGAGGTCAGCGATGCGGAGCTTATGCTCCGCGTTCGCGATGGCGACGATGCTGCTTATAACTACCTGATCGAGAAGTATCGCCAGCCGATCATTCACTTCATGTTCCGGATGGTCAGGAACCAGGCGGTTGCCGAAGAGCTGGCTCAGGAGACTTTTCTCCGGGTATACCGGTCGCGCCAGACGTATCGTGCGGAAGCACGCTTCAGCACCTGGCTGTATCGAATTGCCACGAACCTGGGCGTGAACCATGCGCGGGATACGAAATATGAGCGATCCGCGCAGACGGTGTATCTGGATGAAACGGATCCCGAGACGGGCACGACGCCGGATCTGGCGGACAAGACGCCCAGCGTGGAGCAGGACCTGGTGCGGGAAGAGCGGATGAGGGCGATTCGCCAGCATGTGATGGCTTTGCCGGAGCGTCAGAGGAGTGCTGTGCTGATGCATAAATATCAGGGCCTGGATTATAGGGAGATTGGCGAGGTGCTGAAGTTGAGCGAATCCGCCACCAAGTCTTTGTTGTTTCGGGCTTACCAGACGCTGCGCGAGCGGCTGAAAGATTTTGTTTAGAAGTGAGGAAGATCATGACTTGCCGGAAGATTGAATCGAACGTGGCTGACCTGCTCTTTGAGCCGGATACCGTTCCAGCGCCGGTGCAGGCTCATGTCAGGGAGTGTGCCGACTGCAGCCGCAAACTGGCCGAGCTGAGGTCGACGATGGATTTGATGGACGCCTGGGAGGCTCCGGAGCCATCGCCATTCTTTGATACCAGGCTCCAGGCCCGGCTGCGGGAGGAGCGTAATGCAGCGCCGGCTGGTTTTTTTGAGCGGCTGTATTCGCGTCTTGTGTACAACAGCAGCGTGCATCTGCGGCCGATAGCGGCCACGGCCTTAACGGTTCTGCTGGCGGTAGGCGGTGCAACGTATGCCGGCTTTGTGAACTGGCGTGCACCGCAACAGACCTCTGCCACGGTGCGCGATCTGCAGTCACTCGATAGCAATCACCAGTTGTTCCAACAACTGGATTCGCTCGATGACGACGATGACAACGCTCCTTCGGCAAACTGACAGGGAGCGGCGCGCTGGATGCAAGGCAGCCTGGAATGCGGGGCGGGAGGCCCCGAAGAGATGAAACGGCATTGGAATCGCCTGAACCCGGCCACGCAGTCTGGTGAGCAGAGACCGGTGTTTTTGCCGTATGGACGTGGTATGTCTTTGCGAATTGGCTCGTGGATTGCGTCTGGAATATTCCTTGGTTCGCTCGTTGTTGCCGCTCCCTTGCAGGGATTGGCGCAGCAGCATGCTCCTGCCTACCGCGGCGGGCAGCCAGCCATGCGCTTTCCGGCGCAAAACGCTCCTTCTTTTCAGCGGGGGGCGCCGCGCCCGGCACAGGCACCACGCCCGCAGTCGCAATACCAGCAATCGCAGCAACACCTGGGAGACTGGCTGCACACTCACCAGAACCTTGCTCCAGCGGAGCAGGAGAAGGCTCTGCAGCGGGAGCCGGGCTTTAACAAGTTGCCGCAGGAGCAACAGCAGCGCCTGATGAATCGATTGCGCGATCTGAACAATAAATCACCGCAGCAGCGCCAGCGCACGATCGACCGGGTCGAAGTCTGGGAGAGGCTGTCGCCGCAGCAGAAGCGCGAGATCAGTAACTCGACGGCTCAACTCCGCTCCATGCCGCCGGAGCGCCAGGTTCCGCTGCGCAGGGCATTTCGCGATTTGCGTGAGGTTCCTCCCGGGCAGCGGCAGGCGATCTTGAATTCGCCCGAGTATCAATCCCAGTTCACGCCCCAGGAGCGGGGCATCCTCAGCAACCTGCTGACGATTGAGCCCTATCAGGCGAATCCCTCCGCCCCTGCGGACTCACCGGCGCGCCAGGCGCCGATCCCGGCTTACCGATAGCCGTACCTGAGCGGCGGCGGGAGCCGTTTTTTTCGGGCTCCAGCGGTTTCGCATTCTCTGAGTGAGGATCGCCGGATACCGGGTATTTGCTAGAGACGAAATCGGGAAAATCGACTAGGTTTCGTCATCCTGAGGACCATTTAGTTTTGGCCTCTGAGCCCCTTTTAGGTTTGTCATCCTGAGCGAAGCGAAGGATCTGCTTCATAACGCGAACGCCATCCTTCGTTGTCGTCCCAGCCGTCGTTCTCCGCCTTGTTATAGGCCCTAACTGCGGAAGATGTTCTTCGCGAGGAAGATCAGATTAGCAGGCCGTTCGGCGAGCCGGCGCATGAAGTAGGGGTACCACTCCGTTCCAAAGGGAATGTAGACGCGCATGTTGTAGCCCTCGCGTACCAGTGACTTCTGTAGATCGCGGCGAATCCCATACAGCATCTGGAACTCGAACCGCCGGGTGTCGAAGTGGCGCTCGCGAAGGAAGTGCTTGGTTGCCGCGATGATCTTTTCATCGTGGGTGGCCAGGCCATGGAAGATGTTGCTATTCAGCAGAATGCGCGCCAGCTTCAGGTAGTTTTCGTCCACATCCTTCTTGCTGGCAAAGGCTATATTAGGAGGCTCCTGATATGCCCCTTTGCATAGGCGCACGCGGATGCCCTCGTTGAGAAGCGTGTGCAGGTCCTGCTCGCTGCGGTAGAGGTAGGCCTGGATCACAATGCCGACGGTTCCGGGATTCGTGTCATGCAGCTTGCGCACCATGTCGATGGTGGTCTGGGTATGTTCGGAGCCTTCCATGTCAATGCGGACGAAGTTTCTGGTGGAAGCCGCATGCGAGACCAGCCCGGCTACGATGTCGTAGGCCAGAGCCTGGTCGATCTCCAGACCCATCTGTGTCAGTTTCACACTGACATTCGCATTGAGGCGGCGGGACTGGATGGCGTCGAGGAGCTGGTGATAGGTATCAGCGGCCCGGCGTGCCTCGTCGGCGGTCGATACGCTTTCTCCCAGGCTGTCGAGCGATGCGGTGATGCCGTTCTCGTTGAGCGTTTCTGCGGTGCGCAGGGCGGCTTCGATTTCCACGCCAGCAACGAAACGTGAGGACATGCGGCGGCCAAGAGAGGATTGCTCGGAAAATCTGCGCACAGAGGAGTTGCGCGAAAGCGCAATAAAGGTAGATCTCAGGATGGGCATTGTCCCTCTTTTTTTTAACGCCTATTTTCGCACAAGCAGTCGAAGCTGGTGCGGCCGGTCTTTGCCGCCATTGCGCTGCGGAGGGTTGCGCTCCGTTCCGGGTGCGAGCGCCGCGGTGACAAGGCCAGCCAGAGCCAGCAATTATGATGGTTCGCATGGCATTCTTCCTTGGCATTGATGCTGGCGGTACCAAGACGGTATGCGCCATTGGCGACGAGACCCGCATCCTGGCACGCGCGCAGGGCGGCTCCATCAAACAC
Source organism: Acidisarcina sp. (assembly GCA_035539175.1). Taxonomy (NCBI): domain Bacteria; kingdom Pseudomonadati; phylum Acidobacteriota; class Terriglobia; order Terriglobales; family Acidobacteriaceae; genus Acidisarcina; species Acidisarcina sp. Next base: position 98,437 of record DATLIY010000003.1, read on the forward strand.
ATGCGCGTGGGCAAGGAGCAGGCGGGCGAGAATCTTCGGGCAGTCGTAGGCGAGGCGCTGCAGGCAGCCGGAGTGCGCGCCGACCAGATCGCGTCCAGTTGCGTAGGCACGGCCGGCTCGCGGATTCCTTCATTCGCCGCATGGGTTATGCAGTCGCTCGAAGAACTGGTAAGCGGCAAAGTGGAGGTCTGCGGCGATGACGAAGTAGCTCTGGATGCAGCCTTTCCTGGTGGAGCGGGCGTGCTCGTTGTCGCGGGTACAGGCTCCAACATCGCTGGCCGTACGAGCACCGGCGCACTGGTTAACGCTGGAGGGTGGGGTCCGGCGCTGGGCGATGAAGGTTCCGGCTATTGGATCGGGCACACCGCCCTATGCGCGGCTTTCCGCGCCTACGACTGGGGAGAGCCAACGATGCTGCTGGAGAGGGTCACGGCCTTCTGGTCGTTGCCGGAGCTGGGCGAGGTGGTGGCCTATGCGAACAAGATTCCGGCCCCGGATTTTTCCCGCCTGACGCCGCTGGTGGTGGAGTGCGCCGAGGCGGGCGATGCGGTCGCGACCCAGACGCTGCTGGATGCGGGGCGCTACCTTGCGGAGTTTGCGCTGCTGGCCTGCCGCAAGGTGCGGCATGCGGAGCCGGATGGGCCAATCCCCGGCTTCGCGTTTACGGGAAGCGTGCTGGCAAATATCTCCATGGTTCGCGAGACCATGACGGAACAGATTCGCCGGGCCCTGCCTGCGGCGCATATTGCCCAGGAACCGGTTGACCCGCTCGAAGGCGCATTATGGCGAGCACGCCACGCTGTGGGCGCGGCTGCCGCCATCATGCATTGATTCGAATGGACGGCGGCAGCCTGTCTTATCCGCGATAGACGACCCGCCCGGAGAGCATGGTGGCGACGATCTTGCCTTCCGGGGAGAGCACGACGATGTCTGCCCAGCGGCCGGGCTGCAGCGAGCCGATCCTGTCGTCCAGACCTGTCATGCGTGCCGGGTTGCGGCTGGCAGCCGCTATCGCCTGCGACCACTCGGCGCCGGTGAAGTCGCGGAAGTTGCGGACGGCACGGTCGAGGGTGAGCACGCTGCCCGCCAGCACTCCTTCATAGAGGCACTTGCCATTCTCCACTACGACTGGGAGATCGCCCAGGCGGTAGGTGCCATCCGGCATGCCGGTGGCGCTCATCGCATCGGTCACCAGGATGGCGCGGTCCGGTCCCTTTGCCCTCCAGAAGAGCTTTACGACCGCGGGATCGACATGGACTCCATCACTGATGATCTCGGCATAGATTTCGTCCGTCGTGAGCGCCACGCCCAGAACTCCGGGATGGCGATGATCGAGGGGGCGCATGGCGTTGAAGGTATGCGTCGCGCTCGAAGCTCCGGCGGCGATTACCTCTCGCGCTTCGATACTGCCGGAATCGCTGTGGCCGATGCTGACGCGGACCCCGAGCTTGGTGGCGTGAGCTGTGAGCTCAGCAGCACCGGGAAGCTCCGGAGCCACCGTCAAGACCTTGATGTGGCCTTGAGCGGCATGCCACATGCGGTCGAAGACTTTGACGGAGGGTGGCAGCAGCCAATCCGACGGGTGCGCTCCGCGCTTGGGATGGGAGAGGAATGGGCCCTCCAGGTGAATTCCGAGCGGACGGGATCCGTTGGTTTTCTTGCCGATGAGCTTTGCCAAGCCTTCGAGCGAATGCAGCAGGGTGTCCATCGGAGCCGACATCGTCGTTGGCAGAAAGGCCCCTACGCCGTGGCTCGCGAGGAAGTGGCCAATGGCAGTCAGAGCCTCCGGCGTTGCCTCCATGACGTCGTGTCCCATGGCCCCATGCGTGTGGATATCGAAGAGTGTCGGGACCAGAGTGCATCCCGGAAAATCGATGTGTTCAGCGGAGGAGGGGATGGAGTTGGCTTCACGGGTGCGGATGTCGTCGATGATGCCGTCTTCAAGGATCAGAATGGGCTCCCGGATTCGTTTCTCCGGGCTCAGTAATACTTCGGCAGTAAGTACGGTGGCCATGGCCAACATTATCGCGCAAACAGGTGCATCCCGCGGAAAACACTTTTGTTAGCGAGCAGCTACACTGGAGCGGATGGCTGACAACGAACAACAGACCACGAAGCTGCCCACTCGGGTTGGGATTCACCTCTCCGCCTCCGGCGGGGTTTTCACCGCAGCGGAGCGCGCGCGTGAGATCGGCGCGAATACGTTTCAGATCTTTTCCTCCAGCCCGCGCATGTGGCGTGCTGCAAAGCTTGATCCGGAGCACTGCGGGAAGATGAAGGCGCTGCGGCAGCAGTACAACTCTGCGCCGCTGGTGATTCATACCAGTTATCTGGTCAATCTGTGCAGCCAGTCCGAAGACGTGCGGGCAAAGTCGATTGCCGCCTTCCATGGAGAGGTAGAACGCGCGCTGGATCTGGGAGCGGAGTACCTGGTGCTGCATCCGGGTTCGTGGCGGGGTTTGACGAGGGAAGAGGGGCTGCGGCTGGCAGCGGAGTCGATTGAGCGGGCTCTCGAAGGCCTGAAGTGGCAGGATCACAACTTCCACGTCTTGATCGAGAACACGGCCGGAGCGGAGTTTTCGCTCGGAGGCTCGTTCGAGAATGTTGCGGAGCTGATTGAGCGGCTGCGGCCCTCCGCACCCGTTGGCGCTTGCCTGGATACCTGTCACACGCACGTCTCCGGCTACGACATGGTGAGCGAAGCGGGCTATGAAGACACGATGCGGCAGATCGAGTCGACGCTGGGCTTCGATACCGTGCGCGTCTGGCACTGCAACGACGCCAAGGCTGCACGGGGATCGAAGCTGGACCGCCACGAGCATATTGGCGAGGGCACGATGGGCCTGGCCCCCTTTCGCCGCCTGCTGAACGATGCCCGGTTCCGCCATGCCGCCTTTATTGCCGAGACGCCGGTGGATGCTCCCGGGGACGAGCAGCGGAATCTGGGAGTGTTGCGCGGGCTGTTGCAGGGCTGAGGCGCGGGCTCCCGGGAAGTTAGGCTGGGAAGGTTACACTGGTAGAGATATGTCTGCCGGAAAACCTACAGAAGTAAACGTCCCTGCGGCGAACGCGCCCGCGAACACAGACCGCGATGGTGCCACGACCGAAGTACGCTACAACCCAGCCGAGATTGAGCCGCGATGGCAGCAGCGTTGGGACAGCGATCCATCGCTCTACGCGGCGGAACCTCCCGCCAGCGGGAAGCACAAGTATTACGTGCTGGAGATGCTGCCCTATCCTTCGGGGCAGTTGCACATGGGCCACGTCCGCAACTACTCCATTGGAGATGCGCTGGCGCGGTACAAGTGGATGGAAGGCGCGAACGTGCTGCATCCGATGGGGTGGGATGCCTTCGGCCTGCCGGCGGAGAATGCCGCGCTCAAGAACAACACTCCGCCGCGCGAATGGACGCTGGCGAACATTGCCGCTATGCGCCGCCAGATGAAGCGGCTGGGCCTGAGCTACGACTGGCAGACTGAGGTCACGACCTGCCTGCCGGAGTATTACCGCTGGAACCAGTGGTTCTTCCTGAAGATGTACGAGGCGGGGCTTACCTATCGCCGCAAGAGCCGCGTGAACTGGTGCCCGCAGTGCGCCACCGTGCTGGCCAATGAGCAGGTAGTGAACGGCTGCTGCTGGCGGCACGAAGATACGATCGTCGAGCAGCGCGACCTGGAGCAGTGGTTCTTCCGCATCACCAAATACGCACAGGAGCTGCTGGACGGCCTGGACAAGCTGGAGGGGTGGCCGGAGAAGGTGCGGACCATGCAGCGCAACTGGATTGGCCGCAGCGAAGGCGCTCAGGTTGATTTCGCAGTGGACGAGCGGAACTGCGAGGAGAACGGCGACTGCGACGAGGAAGAGAAGCTTGCCCGCAAGCAGGGCAAACGCGTCCTTGCAGCACGCAAGGATGAGACCGAGGCAGAGACGCCTTCGGCTGCGAAGAAGATCAGCGTATTTACGACGCGCATTGATACGATCTTTGGCGCGACCAGCCTGCAGCTTGCGCCCGAACATCCCCTGGTAGCTGCGTTTGCAGATTCCGATGCAAAGCTGGCCGAGCAGGTGGCAGCACTCAAGGAGCAACAGAGGAAGGCGCGGGAGGCTGGCGATGTCGGCGCTATTGAGAAGCATGGCGTCTTTACCGGGCACTACGCCATCAATCCCTTTAGCGGTGAGCGGCTCCCGGTGTGGGTTGCCAATTACATTCTTCTGGATTACGGAACGGGCGCGATCATGTCGGTTCCTGCTCATGACGAGCGGGATTTCGAGTTCGCCAAAAAATATGGCCTGGAGATTCGCATTGTGGTGCTGCCGCGTCGAACCGAAGAACCGACGCCGGACGGGAAGCCAGACGAGAAGATCCTGCCCTACACCGCGGAAGACAGCCTGCTGATCAACTCTGGCGAGTTCAACACTATGGGCTGCCAGGAGGCTCAGGAGAAGATGTCCGCTTATGCCGAGCAGCATGGCTTCGGCAAGGCCACCATCACGTTTCGTTTGAAGGACTGGGGTGTAAGCCGCCAGCGTTACTGGGGCACGCCTATTCCCATGCTCTACTGCGAACGCGACGGCATTGTTCCTGTGCCTGAAGATCAGCTGCCAGTTCTGCTGCCGGAGCAGATCACGATTACGCAGCAGGGAGGCTCGCCGCTGGGTCGAGTGCCGGAGTTCGTCAACACCACCTGCCCCAAATGCGGCGGCCCGGCGCGGCGGGAGACCGACACGATGGACACATTTGTCGATTCGTCCTGGTACTTCTATCGCTACACCAGTGCGAAAGACGACAAAGGCCCATTTGATACAGCGTCGGTTGCATATTGGTTTCCCATCGATCAATACATCGGCGGAGTGGAACACGCCATCCTGCACTTGATCTATTCGCGCTTCTGGACGAAAGTGATGCGCGACCTGGGCCTGATCGGGAACGACGAACCCGCAGACCGGCTCTTCACGCAGGGAATGGTGATCAAGAACGGCGCGAAGATGTCGAAGTCCAAGGGCAACGTGGTATCGCCGGACGACATGATCGCCCGCTATGGAGCGGATGCAACGCGGATGTATGCGCTCTTCGCGGCTCCGCCGGATCGCGACCTCGATTGGCAGGAGGATGGAGTCGCGGGCATCAGCCGCTTTCTGGCACGTGTCTACCGGCTGGTGATGAAGTATGCCTCCGCCGTTCGCGGAGTGGCCCGTACAGAGGATCGCGGCCAACTGTCGCCCACCGCTCAGGCGCTGCTCCGCAAGTTGCACCAGACCATCCGCAAGATCACGCAGGACTTTCAGGGACGCTGGCACTTCAACACCTGCATCGCTGCCATTATGGAGCTGGTCAACGATCTGACGGCTGCCGATGCAGCGCTCGCGAAGGGCGAGGTCTCCGCCGAGGTCCTGGCCGAGATACTGAACTCGCTGGTGCTGCTACTGGCTCCCTTCGCGCCGTTTCTTGCCGCTGAGCTATGGCAGGAGATTGGCGGGGAGGGCGCGATTCTGCGCAGGCCGTGGCCGAAGTTCGACGAACTGCTGGCGAAGGAAGATGAGATTGAGATTCCTGTTCAGGTGAACGGCAAACTGCGCTCGCTGATCCGCGTAGCCGCCGAAGCTACCGCGGTCGATATGGAGAAGGCAGCGCTTGCCGACGCCAAACTGCAAACCTTCGTTGCGGGAAAACAGGTTGCCAAGGTGATCGTGGTTCCGGGCAAGCTGGTCAATGTCGTGGTCAGGTAAGTGGAATGCCGGCCAATCCAGAGATGCAGGTAACAGTCCGGGGAACGCAGTCGCTTGTACATACTCTGCACGAAGTCTGGATGCGGCCATCGCTGGTTGCGCTGGAGGTGCTGTGGCGCTGGCTCTTCGGCGCTCCCGCGCTGTGGCTGATCTACCGGGGAGCCGTGAAGATTCTCGCGGCGGCGCCGCTTGAGTCCACCGGAGTTCAACAGCTCACCTTGCAGGATCCCTGGCAGGCTGCGGCGCTGTTGTCCGATGCGGCTGCGGCTTTGATACCGCTGGTGCTGCACGCCGCCCTCTCCCTGGTGCCGCTGCTGGCGGTTGGGTGGGCCGTTGCTTCCGGCCTGGGGAGAACGCTCGTTCTGCGCCGCTACGACCGCTCGCTCCCCGCTGCTCCGCTGTCGATGATTTTCCTGCAACTGCTGCGGGTGATCGCGCTCGGAGCAATGTTCGCGGGGTGGTTCTATGGACTGCACCGGGTGGCCAACGCTACGCTGTCCGGCCCCGGCGAACCGAATCTGCTGGCCTACCTGGTGCAGGTGATCTGCCTTTCGCTGGGCCTCTTCACACTATGGGCACTGGCGAGCTGGATCTTCTCGGTTGCGCCCTTGCTGGTTGTCCTGGAGCGTAGGAGCGCGCTCTCCAGCCTGCATCGCAGCCTGCACCTGGGGCGCGAGTTCACCGGCAAGCTGAGGGAAGTGAATCTAGTGATGGGCATCGTGAAGCTGGCGCTGATCGTGCTCGCCATAGTCTTCTCCGCAACCCCGATTCCGTTCGAAGCGCAGATGTCCGGCGACGCGCTCCACCTCTGGTGGCTCATCGTTACCCTGCTCTACTTTGTTGCCAACGACTTCTTTCAGGTGGCAAGGCTCGTCAGCTTCATCCGGTTCTGGAAGGTGCTGGCCGCACGGGCGGACGGAACTCAATCTATGGGTGTCTGAGTAAGATAAAGTTTTCCGCTGGAGTTCCCGAGCAAGGCTCTGTAGCTAGGACTCATATCCCGAGTTGGAAGCCAAAGACAGAACGAATTCGCTTCAAGGTCATTTCGCCTCCTCATCAGAAGAGGAAAAGCATTCCAGCGCTGGCTGGAATATCTGGAATATAGAGCCAACGGGCCTCCAGCTTTTTTCAAAACTTTACAGCTTCCCCTCAACCCTGAAAAACTGAAGCGTGGACACCTCTTCGATCGTTATTCTCGACTTTGGTTCGCAGTACACCCAGCTGATTGCGCGGCGTATTCGCGAGCAGAATGTTTTCTCCGTGGTCCTGCCCTGTACCGCGTCCCTGGCGGAGATCCAGGCACAGAAGCCGATAGGGATCATCCTCTCGGGCGGTCCGTGCTCGGTTTATGATGCGGACGCGCCGCCGAGCGATCCCCGGGTGCTGGCTCTGGGCCTGCCGGTGCTGGGCATCTGCTATGGACTCCAGTTCGTTACCCATCACCTTGGCGGCAAGGTGCGTTCGGCGGAGAAGCGCGAGTACGGCCATGCCGAGGTAACCCTGATAGAGAATACGCCGCTCTTTGACGGGCTCGAACGCACGCAGCAGGTTTGGATGTCGCATGGCGACGAGGCTCTGGAGCTTCCAGAGGGCTTTCACCTGACGGCCAAGACGGCGAATGCGGTCGCGGGAATCGCGAATCCTGAGAAGCGGATCTGGGCCGTGCAGTTTCATCCCGAGGTGCACCACACTCGCCAGGGCACTGCGCTGCTGCGCAACTTCATCTTCAAGATCTGTAAGGCAGCCCCGGATTGGACGCCGGAGCACTTCATTCAATCGACGGTTGCGGCGATTCGCGAGAAGGTAGGCACCGGCCACGTCATCTGTGGTCTCTCTGGTGGAGTCGACTCCGCGGTGGCCGCGGTGCTCGTGCATCGAGCTATCGGCGATCAGTTGACCTGCATCTTTGTGAACAACGGCGTGCTGCGCAAGCACGAATTCTTCAAGGTGCAGGAGAACATGCGCGACAAGCTTGGGCTCAAGGTGGTCGCGGTCGATGCCAGCGGACGCTTCCTGGGCAAGCTGGCGGGCGTGACCGATCCCGAGACCAAGCGCAAGATTATCGGCAATGAGTTCATCGAGGTCTTCGACGACGAGGCGAAGCGTATCGCGGAGCAATCTGGCGGCGTGGACTGGCTGGTGCAGGGAACGCTCTACCCCGATGTGATTGAGTCGTCGTCGGTGAAGGGCCCGTCGCAGACCATCAAGAGCCACCACAACGTGGGCGGCCTGCCGGAGACGATGAAGTTGAAGCTGATTGAGCCGCTGCGCGACCTCTTCAAAGATGAGGTGCGGCGTATTGGCCGCGATCTCAAGATGCCGGAAGAGATTCTGCAGCGCCAGCCCTTTCCGGGGCCCGGACTTGCCGTGCGCATTCTCGGCGAGGTGACGCCGGAGCGCGTAGCTCTGCTGCAGGAGGCCGACGAGATTGTGGTTTCGGAGATTCGTGCCGCGGGACTCTATCAGCAGATCTGGCAGAGCTTTGCGGTGCTGCTCCCAGTGAAAAGCGTGGGCGTGATGGGCGATCAGCGTACCTATGCCTACACTTGCGCGATTCGCGCAGTTCACTCGGAAGACGGCATGACCGCGGATTGGGTACCGCTGCCGTATGAGGTACTGAAGACAATCTCCAGCCGTATCGTCAACGAGGTTCGCGGCATCAACCGCGTTGTTTATGACATCACCTCCAAGCCGCCGGGCACCATCGAATGGGAGTAAAGTCGAGTCGGCACGAAGGGGCCAGGTTGCGGGGCCAAAAGGGGAAATGGGCCTGTTCGACGGAAGGCAGGTTGCCGGACTCCGATCCCCGCCAGGCAAATCGCCGCCGGCCAGTATGGAAAGCCCTGTAGGTGAGGCACCTCACTGACTTTGACGCAGTCCTGGTTTATTCTATTAGGGAACCTCAAGACGAGAATCTCGAGATCTGAAGGAGACGAGTATGCCGCTGGTATCGTTGCGACAGGTGCTGGATGAAGCATCGAAGAAGAACTATGGCGTTGGTGCTTTCAACGTCAACGACATGGAACAGATTCAAGCGATCATGGAAGCCGCCGATGAGACGAAGTCCCCGGTCATCATTCAAGCCAGCCGCGGTGCTCGCGCCTATTCTCAGGACAACTACCTGTACCATCTGATGCTGGCAGCGGCGGAGCTGTACCCGAATATTCCGCTGGTTATGCACCTGGATCATGGCAACAGCTTTGAGACCTGTGAGTCGGCGATCAAGCTGGGATTCACCAGCGTGATGATGGACGGATCCCTCAAGACCGACGGCAAGACGCCCACCACCTTTGAGGAGAACGTGGAAGTCACCCGCCGCGTAGTCGAGATCGCTCACGAAAAGGGCGTATCGGTGGAAGGTGAAATTGGCGTTCTGGGCGGCATCGAAGACGGACATGGCGCCGGTGGCACGGGTCTGGAGCACGTTACCGATCCCGACCAGGCAGTTGAGTTTGCCGAGCGCACGGGGGTCGACGCGTTGGCGCTGGCGATTGGCACCAGCCATGGTGCGTACAAGTTCAGCAAGAAGCCGGATGGCTCGGTTCTCAAGATGGATCTGCTCATCGAGATCCACAAGCGGCTGCCGCATACCCACCTGGTGATGCACGGCTCATCGAGCGTTCCGAAGGATCTGCAGGACATCGTCAACCAGTACGGCGGAAAGCTGAAGCCGACCTGGGGCGTGCCGATCGAAGAGATCCAGCTTGGCATCAAGAACGGCGTGCGAAAGATCAACGTCGATACCGACAACCGCCTGGCGATCACGGGCGCGATCCGCAAGGTCTTCGCCGAGTCGCCGGAGAAGTTCGATCCCCGCGATTATCTGAAGCCGGCACGCGAGGCGATGAAGAAGGTTGTGGCACAACGCATGAGAGAGTTTGGACAGGCGGGACATGCTGGCGACTACACGGCAATTCCGCTTACTGAAATGGCGAAGAAGTATGCCGTTGGAGAACTCGTTACCAAGTAAGAATCCATAAGTAACGAGCTACAAAGACAAGTAGCGAAATCGGGTTGCGGGTGAAACACCTGCAATCCGATTTCTTTTTTGCCGTCCTGCTTTGCGGAGCTTTTCCGCTGAGGCGGAAATCAAGCGTGGAAGTGCGAATGATGCGGATCTTCCTGTGACTGTCGGTGGGTGCGCATTGGGACCCCCGCTGAAAGATCGGGAATGCGTGACCGCTGTATCTATGACTGTTTTCTATCTGTACCTATGACTGTGACTGTTTTATATATGGTGTCCCATTCCATGATTGTCTAGATGTCGGTCAGAAGATCCGACAGGTGGATACCGAAGCCCAGAGCAATTACTTCAAGCATGGGCAGTGAGATGGATTTTCTTCCGCGCTCAACTTCGCTGATGTAGCTACGATCTATCCCGAGGAAGTTAGCCATCTGTTGCTGTGTCCAGTTTCGATTGTGACGAAGTTCTCTCAATTTCAAACCAAAGCGATAACTTACATCCAGCCGTGGTTGCTGAAGGACGTAAGTAGAAGACAAGTGAGTCGGCGCATAGTCGAAGTGGCTCATATTTTCTCTCTGCCTGTCTAAAGGTGGTTGGAGTGCTTTTAGAGCTATGGCCCTTTTTTATGTTCATAACTGCTTTTCTTAGCTGCCAAAGCACGCCACCCTGCTAAGTGGCGGGTTTCGCTTCCAAGCAGGATGGCACTGCCTAATTTCAGGGGCGTTGATACTTTAACCGTCGCACAATCTATCCTCGTCGTCAGTCGCCCACCGGCAACATTCTGCCTGTAGTCATCATTCCGCCTGCAGTCCTCATTCTGTCTGCCGTCAACACGTGCTCACAGCCAACCCTGCTAAGTTCTGAAAGTAGTTACTCCAGAGCACGAGGGATCTGACTATGGTCATCTATCTTGTCGGCATAGGCGCGTTCATTCTCGGCGCAAATCTGGGAGTTCTCATCGCATTGCTCCTTCTGCATGGAAGAGCAGAAAGCCTCGCACGGAACTATCGTGCAGAAGCTTCCGCTCCTGCTGAAGCTAAGTGCGAGGAGCCCTTGACTCCTGCATATTTCTGAGGCCCTCAGGTGAGCGTCCCGTTATAGCTGGCCGCACTAAATGTATCGGCTAATGAGACGAGAACATGAATGGAGGACTGCGGATTGTTGAGCCAGGACTTCAACTCGTGGCGCCAGAGGAACCACAATCCAACCTCGCATCGGGAAAGCCACGGTGCTGAGTTGCGAGTGTGGATGCCGGGAATCGATCCGTTCCGTTTCGGAATTTCCCCGCAACCCGGTAGTAAGGTTACCGAGCAGATCCGTACCGCTCGGCATGCCTTCGATGACGCCGGGAAGAGGTCTGCCCTGGCATTCCTGCAGGCGACGAGTGCCGCTGCCGTTCAGCTTGCAGAATCCTCTCCCACTAATTGCAAAAAGAAAAAGCTGGCGCAGCTATCGTTCCGCATCCAGCATGGCCTGGGTAGCCTGGAGCATCTGGCGGATCCCGGTTGCTGCGAGGTCGAGCATGCTGTCGAGTGCGGTTCGCGGAAAGGTCGAGCGCTCCCCCGTGGCCTGCACTTCCACAAGCTCTCCATCAGCGGCCATCACGACGTTCATATCCACATCGGCCTGGGAATCTTCGTCGTAGGCAAGATCCAGCAGCACGGCATTCTCGACGACTCCCACACTCACGGCAGCCACCATCTGCTTCAAGGGAGTGGCGGCAAGGGTTCCTGCTTTCACCATCGACTGCATAGCCAGGGCCATGGCGGCACAGGCTCCCGTGATGGCCGCAGTGCGGGTTCCTCCGTCTGCCTGGAGCACATCGCAGTCCAGAATCACGGTGCGTTCGCCGAGTGCGGCGCGGTCGACAACGGCTCGCAACGAGCGCCCGATCAACCGCTGAATCTCGTGGGTTCTACCGCCAACCTTGCCCCGTTCCGACTCGCGTGCGGTGCGCGTGAGCGTAGCGCGGGGAAGCATTCCATACTCCGCGGTAACCCAGCCGCGTCCGCTGTTCCGCATCCAGCCGGGAACGCCCAGTTCGACGGTTGCATTGCACAGCACCCGGGTGTTGCCAAGCTCGATCAATACCGATCCCTCGGCCGTGCGGACGAAGTGCGGGGTAAGCCGCAGCGGCCGCAGCTCATAGGCAGTGCGGTTATCCGAACGAAAGAAGGAGAACGCGGACGGGGAGGAAACGGGTCGAACAGGATTCGTCATTGCTCTCATTCTAAGGCACCGGATTCCCGGACCAAAAAGGGAGAGCCGACGCGCAAGTTCAGAAGAGAATCATGACCAGATCGGGAATTCACCAGAATGGGGTCCCGAATCAGGCATCAGCGTTAACGTAATGTTTTTACACGACTTGTCTTGCTTTTGGTTAGACGTATATCCCATTTCGGGAAATCCACAGCTCATTTGCGGCCCAGGAAATGTGACGGTCCTATGGAGGCTAAATGCCGTGCAATCTGTCGTTTCGGCAGGAAGTCCCAGTTTGGTACACGGCATGCACTAGAGAAGGACACCGAGTTCACTATGGGAAGGTTTTGCGGGTTACCAGGGGACCGGTTCGCTGAAAAGGGATTCGCACCGAGCAGATTCGCAGAAAGGGAGAGTTGAGGAGAGTTATGGAGTCACTGGCGCAAGCATCGTTCCCGATCCCAGGCAAGACCGCTCCTGCGGCTGGTCCAAGGGTGGATTCGTCTGCGCAGGAACGCGCGAGTCTTTCGCATGATATGCGGAATATGCTGATGGCTCTGAATCTCTATTGCGACCTGCTATCCGAGGATGCGGTACTGCCTGTTCGCCACCGTCACTATGCGGACGAATTGCGGCTGGTGGTTCAGGCAGGCAGCGATCTTCTCGATCGTCTCCAGCATCTGGCAACTCCGCCGCGCAATGCTCCAGTCGCAGCCCAGGAAGCGGGGAGCACCGCGGTAGGGAACCTGGCCCGGGAGTTGGAGAGCTGCCGGGGTCTGCTGCAGGCTTTGGCGGGTTCTTCCATTCGCGTGAACCTGGAGGTTGGCAGGTATACCGGGCCCGTGCCCCTCAGCCGCGAAGACCTTATGCGCATCCTGGTCAATCTTGTTCGCAACGCATCCGAGGCCATGAGACTGGCCACGGCACAAGCCACGCCACAGGAGATGACGCGCGGCGGAGGAGAGATCCGGATCGCGGTCCGCATGGCGGAGGCGGTGGGGCCAGAAGTGACGCAGCGAGTTGTTCTCTCGGTTGAGGATGATGGTCCGGGAATGGACGCTTCTGTCCGGGAACACATCTTCGAGCGCGGTTTTACGACCAAAGGATGCCGCGGCACCAGCGTATCCAGTACCAGCGCATCGGGCCGTGGGCCTCGTGGCCTGGGGCTCGCGATCGTGCGGGAGCTGGTGGAGGCCGCAGGCGGCATGGTGCGTGCCTCGAATCGTGATGGTCACGGAGCGCGCTTTGAAATTACGTTTCCAGCGGTTAGGGGAAAGCTGAGTACCACCAAAGTAGTAGCACGAAAGGATACCGCCTTGCGGGGAGGAACCGAAGTACAATGCTAACAATTGCTCCAACTAGTTTTTCCATGCAGACTTTTCCTGAATTGGTTGCAGGGAGGATGCACCTTCTCGTCGTGGATGAAGACGCTGCGGTGCGTTCCGCCTGTTGCGAAATTGCGACTCGGCTGGGTTATGCTGCGACGGGCGCTGCCGGCGTAGCTGCCGCCCGCGAACTGCTGCGTGGCAATGCCATCGACATTCTTCTGCTCGATCTGAAGGCTCCGGTCGCGGCTGGTCTTGAGCTTCTGGAAGAGGTGAAGACTCTGCATCCGCAGACCTCGGTGGTGGTGATGACCGCGTTCGCCACGGTCAACTCCGCAGTCGAGGCGATGCGCACCGGCGCGAGCGATTACCTGACCAAGCCATTTGCGCTGGATGAAATCTCCGGCGTGTTGGAACGCGCCTCGGAGCGGAAGAAGGTGGATGTATCCAGCCGCCGGTTGCGGGAGAGGCTGCGGAACCAGCAGGGGCTTGGCAACATCATCGGGCGCAGTCCGGAGATGGATAAGCTGTATCGAATTCTTTCCAAGGTCGCGCAGAGCTCGCACCCTGTCCTGATCCTGGGCGAGAGCGGCACGGGCAAGGAGCTGGTGGCGCGGGCTATCCATGCCAATGGCGCAAACGCCAGCAAGCCTTTCATCCCGGTAGATTGCGGATCGCTGGTGCCGACACTGATCGAGAGCGAGCTCTTCGGCTATGTCAAGGGAGCCTTCACGGGAGCGAACCGCTCGAAGGACGGCCTGCTTGCATCGGCAGAGGGTGGCACCGTATTCCTCGACGAGATTGGCGAGTTGCCACTTGACCTGCAGGCCAAGCTGCTGCGCGCTCTGCAGGAAAAGGAAATCCGGCCGGTTGGATCGACGACCCGCATCCCCATCAATGTCCGCGTGCTGGCAGCGACGAACCGCGACCTGGCGGGAATGGTGGAGCAGGGGCGCTTCCGCAAGGATCTGTATTACCGCCTGAATGTGGTGAACCTGAGGATCCCTCCTCTGCGCGATCGCAAGCAGGACATCCCCATGCTGGCAGCCCACTTTCTGGATCGTCTGTCCCGGGAGAACGCGACCACTTACACGTTGAGCGATGACGCCCTGCGTACGATGATCGCCTACGACTGGCCGGGGAATGTCCGGGAGTTGGAGAACTCCATTGAACGTGCCTGCGCACTCTCATCCGGTCCGACGCTGCACATGGGCGATCTGCCGACGCAGTTGCAGGAGTTCCGCCTGCAGGTGCACCGCACCAATGATGCGGGGAGCGGGGCAGCGCAGGAGTCCGCCGCCGCGATGCCTGAAGTCACTCCCCTCGCGGAGTTGGAGAAGCAGGCAATCCTTTCCACCATTCGGCAACTGAAGGGCGACAAACTGATGGCAGCCAAGCTTCTCGGCATCGGAAAGACGACGCTCTACCGCAAGCTGAAGGAGTATGGCATTACCGAAGCAATGGCAACGGACCCCGCTGATTGAGAAGGATCCGCCGGTACTCTGACGGACGCTCGCAGCAAAACAACAGCGGCCCAAAAACAAATTCACACTAGCGGCCCCAAAACAAAATACAGCTAGAAAGTACAGACAGGAGTTCTTTGTGAATCTGCCCATATTGATGATTACCGCCCTTGCAGGATCCGAAAATTGCGCCATGGCCATGGGCCGTCAACTCGGCCTTTCTGTGGAAGTTGCGGACACGCGCAAGGCTGCGCTGACCGCGCTTCGCCGCAGAGAATACTCCGTGGTGGTGGTGGACGACTCGCTGGCTGAGTCCGACCCCGCGGGTATGGAACTGATCTGGAAGCATGCAGCACTCGCCGTGCCTCTGCAGGTGAACTTTGCCATCTCGGGTGCCTCCCGGCTGGCGCGAGAGGTCCGTCTGGCCCTTAGCCGACGCGAACAGGAGCAGTCTCTGGCGATGCGCGCCGCGGCTTCGACGATTGAGAACGAACTGAAGTCGACGGTTACCGGCCTGCTGCTGCAATCCCAGTTGGCGCTGGCGGAGCCTTCGGCATCTCCGGTATTGACGGAAAAATTAAAGCTGATGGTGGAGCTGGCCGGCAACCTTCGTCAGCAGTTGGCGCGCCCGCAGGCTTAGAGCACCGCTCCCGCGCAAGGTCGCGACAGGGCTCGCACGCCGTTCCATTGGTAGCGTTCCGCGCCCTGTTTCTACCGCCGCTGTTCCACTCAGGAACGGCGGCGCTGGATGGCCCTCAGCCAGATCGCAGGGAGCACCGCACATTTGGCTGCACGGGGCTAATGCACGGTGCGCATCTTCCTTTGCATATAGTCCATCAGCAGATACTCGCCGAGCGTATCGGGCGTGGTGAAGTAGGCTTTGCCGCGGCACATCGACGTAACCTTCTGCACAAACTGCACCAGGCCAAGGTCTGAGGCCAGCATGAAGGTGTTGATCATGATGCTGGAGCGCTTGCAGCGGGCGACCTCTTCCAGCGTCTCGCTCACCACCAGCGGATCGAGCCCAAAGGCGTTCTTGTAGATGCGTCCATCCGGCAGCGTGAGGGCCGAGGGCTTCCCATCGGTAATCATCACGATCTGCTTCATATCCTTGCGTTGCCGTTCGAGGATACGCTGCGCCAATCGCAGGCCCTCGCGCGTGTTGGTGTAGTAGGGGCCGACCTTGACGCGGGCAATCTGCGAGACGGGCATCTCCTCCGCCGAGTCATGGAAGAGCACAAGGGAAAGAGAGTCTCCGGGATATTGCGTGCGGATGAGATGCGAGAGTGCCATAGCCACCCGCTTTGCAGGTGTGAAGCGGTCCTCCCCGTAGAGAATCATCGAGTGGGAGCAATCCAGCAGAACCACTGTGGCGCAGGAGCTCTGATACTCCGACTGGTGTACATGCAGATCGCTGTACTCGATGTTCAGCGGCATGCGGAGGCCTTCGCGTGCAATCGCCGAGCTGAGCGTGGCAGTCGTGTCCAGATTCAGCGTGTCTCCGAATTGATAGAGCTGGGAAGCTCCGCTGGTTTCAATTCCGGTAGCCCAGTGCTGCGTGTCGTGCCGGCCATAACTGGACTTGCCGAGCGAGCCCAGGAGATCGCGGAGCGTCTTGAAGCCGAGAAAGTCGAGGCTCTTGTCGGTAACCTCAAACCGTACCTGCCCTTCGACCTCGCCGACCTGCCCTTGCCCCGCTGATGGGCGAGCCGGATTCAGAGGGCTCTCGACCGAGATATAGTTTTCCTGCTCCATCCGGTCGATGAGTTGTTCGATGAGATCGTCGAGCTGGCCGCTCTCCACCATCTTGTCGAGCTGCTGCTGCAGGGATTGGTCGAGCATTTCTCCGGATTCGAGCGCCTGGCGGAGCGCCTCCCGCAGACTCTCCAATGTGTGCTCGCCGTCGAGTTCGGCAAAGCGGGAGTAGGGATCGCGGTAGCCGGAATCGAGCAGGTAGTTCGCGAGAGCCTGCAGCAGGTCTTCCATGCTCATTTCGGATGCCGGGCTGCCGTTGTACTTGGTGTATCGAATCCGTTTCATGGCATAGCTCCTGGAAGAGCAGGTCTGTCAGCGAAGCACGCGCCGGGCTGCGATTCGAGAATGCTGCCCCGGCATTCTTGAGGCCTCTAGTTGAGTCCCCGCCGTACCTGCTTCTGCTGCCACTCCTCGGCGAAGGACTCCGTGTCTGTGCGCTCCGGCCGCCGCGGCTTCTCCTGCGCGGAGAAGCCGCGTTCCTCGCTGCGGCTCAACTTTCTGTGGGCATACATGCCTTCGAGCAAAAACTCCGCCGCGGAGACAATCAGCTCCGGCGTGCCCGAGGGCTTCACCGAAACAGCGGAGAGTTTTTCGAGGAGCCCTTGAATCTGGCACAACTCGGCCAGGGTATCGGCAGCGGATTGTCCGTCATCGATCTTGACGGTGCCGCCCAGGTTGAACCACTGCTCGATCTGCTGTGTATTGGTGGTGGCGAAATACTTGTCGTAGAACCGTGCGATCGCGACGCGGATCAACTCGCGGACCACCGTGTCGGCGCCGCGCAGTTCTCCTTCATATTCCAACTCGACCTTGCCGGTGATGCCCGGGAGTGCGGCGTACAGATCACCAACCCGCGGAACGACGAGCGTTTCTCCGTGCAGGAGCGCGCGCCGCTCGGCGTTGGAAACGACCAGCTCCATCGTGGAGATGGGCAGCCGCTGGCTTACGCCGCTGCGGTTATCTACCTTCTTATCCTGGCGTGCGCTGAAGGCGATCTGCTCCACGATCTCGCGGATATATGCGGGGATTTCGACGCGGCCCGTGCCGCGATCGGTCCACGCCTCCTGGCTGGTAATGGCGATGCCTTCTTCGATCGTCTCCGGATAATGCGTGCGAATCTCCGAGCCGATGCGATCTTTCAGCGGAGTGACAATCTTGCCGCGTGCGGTGTAGTCCTCCGGGTTTGCGCTGAAGACGAGTGCGAGATCCAGCGCCAGCCGGACAGGGTAGCCCTTAATCTGCACATCGCCTTCCTGCATGATGTTGAAGAGCGCAACCTGTATTTTTCCGGCAAGGTCGGGGAGTTCGTTGATGGCGAAGATGCCCCGATTGGCGCGTGGCAGCAATCCATAGTGCATGGTGAGCTCGTTCGACAGGTCCTGGCCGCCGCGTGCCGCCTTGATGGGGTCCAGGTCGCCGACGAGGTCTGCAACCGTGACGTCGGGCGTCGCGAGCTTTTCCACGTAGCGGTCGTCTCGCGAGAGATATGCAATGGAGACGTCGTCCCCGCGCTCCTCGATTAGCTCGCGGCAACGACGGCACAAGGGATGGTATGGATTGTCGCGGATTTCGCAGCCTGCCACGAAGGGCAGCTTTTCGTCGAGGATCGCAGTCAGCGCCCGTAGAATCCGGCTCTTGGCCTGGCCGCGGAGTCCCAGAAGGATGAAGTTCTGCCGCGACAACACTGCGTTGACGATCTGCGGAACCACCGTATCCTCATAGCCGACGATGCCGGGGAAGAGAGGATCTCTGGCCTTGAGGCGCGCGATCAGGTTTTCGCGCATCTCTTCTTTCACGCTGCGGTTTTTCAACCGTGCTTCGGAGAACAGATCGCTCTTGCGAAGTTCACCCAGAGTCAGGGGAAGGTGGCTCGGTGAAGACATAGATTCTCTCCTGCAGTTCGCTCCCTTGTTTGACTCGGAATCGCCTCAAGAGTTTGCTTGGGGTAGTTTGCCTGGGGCCTGTCGCTGTAGCGGCAATTACATCACGTGGCCGTTCCGGCTGGAAGCCAGAGATGCCTGCGCTCCGCGGCGGAGCTTGGGGAGAAATGTCTTGTAGAACTCCAGAAGCCGCAGCGTGCGGTCCGCGTCCGACCGCAAACAAAGGAGTTCCTGCTTAAAGTCCAGGTCTGCGGGCAGGCTCCACGCCAGTTGAAATGAGATGGAATCTGCAGGATTGAGAGCCGCGTATATGGCCTCCACTCCCGCCAGTTCCAGCGCCTCGTAGTGGAGGCCGAGGCACTCCTCGCGGTTTAGCCTGCTGGCAGTCTCGCCAAAGTCAGGCAGCAGATCAACTTCCGCCTGCAGAAAAGTGCGGGAGTTATCCAGCGTCTCGATCTCAAAGCGGTCGATTCCTTCGCATAGAATGTCCATCCGGCCATCGGAATAGCGTTCGAGGATACGAAGAATGTGCGCCGTACATCCAATAACCGCAAGGCCACCCCGCTGTGCCCGCACCACTCCGAAGATCCCGTTTCCGTCGAGGCATTCTGCGACCATCTCCCGGTAGCGGTTTTCGAAAATATGAAGCGGGAGAGGAGCCCCTGGAAAGAGCACCACATCCAGCGGGAACAAAGGGATTCTCATGGCTCCGTCCATTATGCACGTCCCGGCGGTGTGCGAAACATCCGCGGCGGTTTCTCTTTTGATCGCCTGAGATTGCCTCCGCGGAGAGATTTTCAGCCGGGACGTCGGCTTAATTCTCCAGATCGTCGAGCATATCCTGCATTTCGCCCTCGGCATGCGTGTTGCGGGTTCGAACCGCGCTTGCGATACCAGCCTTCAGGCGCTCCTTAGCTTCGTCGATGCGTCCGGCCTTGGCCAGCGTCTGGGCACACATGAAGTATCCCGGCGTGTAGTCGGGGTGATCCGTTGCGAGGCGGTCAAACTCTGCCAATGCAGCCGTCACGTCGCCGCTGTTGGCGTACTCCATCGCCAGCCCATAGCGGGCAAAGCTGTCCATGGGGTTCATGGTGAGAATCTGCTGCAACATGTCGATTTTGGTCATGCGCTCCTTTTTCTGCCTTGATCGCGCACTCCGGCGGGGCTCTGGGATTTGCCTAAATCCCCACAATTGCCGAAACTGGAAAGAGCCCCGAGAGAGCCGAATGGCCAGAGCCGATTCTAATTGCTGCTGGCCGATCCCGCCGAGGGTGTAAGTTTGCCGTCTTCAGGAAAGAGAGTTGTTCATGGATTTTGCCGATCATCCCCTCCCCATCCGCACGGTGGCGGACTCGCAGTCTGAGATGACCGAACTGATTTTGCCGAATGATACCAATACCCTCGGCAATCTGCTCGGCGGAAGGCTCATGCACTTCATCGATCTGGTCGGAGCCATGGCCGCCTACCGGCACTCGCGCACCCATGTCGTGACCGCTGCCATGGAGCACATCGACTTCATCGCCCCGGTGCATGTCGGGGACCTGCTGATTTTGAAGTCGTCCATGAATCGGGCCTTCAACACCTCGATGGAAGTGGGGGTCAAGGTCTGGGTGGAGAATACCCTGGCTGGAGTTCATCGCCACGTGGCGAGCGCCTATCTCACATTCGTCGCCATTGATTCGCAGGGGCGCCGCGTTCCCATACCACGGCTTCAGCCGGAGACGCAGGAGGAGGAACGGCGGTTTGAAGACGCCGGCCGGCGCAGGGAGCATCGCCAGTCCGAACGGGAGCGCAAGCGCGCGAGCCTGCCTCCGGAAAAGGAAATGCAAGGGGCGGTGCGCCCGGGGAAATTGTAACGATCCTGGTAACGATCAATCCCTGGAACGATCACAAGGAGCGATCACAAGGAACGATCCAGCAAAGTCACGATCCAATCTCTATATCGGCCTGAGACTTCGAAGGCGTAACGGAATTCGCAAAAAGGAAACGGATATCACAATGGGACACATGGCAACACCTCCAGCACCGCAGCCGCTCCCCGGAGTGGCCAACATCATCGCAATCGGATCGGGCAAGGGCGGAGTGGGAAAGACCACGCTGTCTGTCAACATTGCCGTGGCACTGGCAAAGCTCGGCTTCCGCGTGGGATTGATTGACGCCGATATCTACGGCCCGAACGTGCCACTCATGCTGGGCACCGGCGCCCAGCCACGCATCAAAGAAAACAATCAGATCGAACCCAATACGGCTCATGGCGTGAAGGTCATGTCGATCGGCTTCATCTCGCCGGGAGACAAGCCGCTGGTGATGCGCGGACCCATGCTTCACCAGATCATCCGCCAGTTTCTGCACCAGGTGGACTGGGGCGAGTTGGACTTCCTTCTGATCGATCTGCCGCCAGGAACGGGAGACGTCGTTATCTCGCTGGTGCAGACCGTTCCCTTGACCGGCGCCGTCGTCGTATCCACTCCTTCGGATGTGTCGCTGCAGGATGCGCGCAAGGCGGTGGAGATGTTCCACCAGGTCAACGTCGATATCCTCGGCATCGTGGAAAACATGAGCCACTTCACCTGCCCGCACTGCCACGAGGTTATTGATATCTTTGCCCGCGGCGGGGCGGATCGCATGGCGAAGCAGTTCAACGTTCCGTTCCTCGGATCGATCGAGCTGGTGCCGGAGATACGCGAGGGGGGCGACACGGGAATGCCCGTGGCTCTTGGCGGTCCGGAATCGGCCCAGGGCAAAGAGTTCTTTGCCGTCGCGGAAAAGCTCGTCGAGCGTGCCAAGGCGCAATCGAGCAAGGCCGAGAACATCTTTGAGATCAGCTAGAAAGGCTGATTGTCCGCGCGCAGCGGTCTGCAGTCGTGCCGGCGGGTAGTACTGCCCGCCGCACATGCGCGGGGCCTGCTGCGTATGCAGACTCCGCGGCCTCATGGGTCGCTGACAACAGCCCACTGAATGCCGCCGGGTTGACACCCCTCATGGCGCTTCCTAGAATTAAACAGGAAGACCTTGCCCATTCGCGCCCTGTTGGACTGCGACTGATGGGTTCAGGGGCGGTGGAATATGTCTGCTGAGGTTCGAATCAGTCCCAGGGAACGACTTGTACTCACGGCAATCGTCGAGACGTACATCGCGACCGGAGAGCCGGTGGCCTCGCAAACCGTTGCCCGCCACTTTGGCAGCAAAGATGGTATGAGTTCCGCGACGATCCGCAATGTCATGGCGAGTCTGGGCGAAGCGGGTCTGCTGGAGCAGCCGCACACATCCGCGGGGCGCATCCCTACGGCACAGGCATTCCGCTTTTATGTAGAGCAACTCAGTGGTTTATCGCGGCTTGCGCCCGGCAGCCTGACGCCGGAGCAGCGCGAGCAGATCGCAGACAGCTTTGCGGGGGTTCACGGCAGCCAGCAGTTTCTTGAGCGTACCTCCCACGTGCTGGCCTTGCTGTCGAGCGGTGTGGGTGTAGCGCTCGCATCCGGCACAGAGGCTCATTCGCTGGAGCATATTCACTTCACCCGGCTGAGCGCGAGACGCGTGCTTGCGGTCCTGGTGACGATGGCGGGAGCGGTGCTCGACCGGGTTCTGGTGTTGGATCGCGACCTGGCCCATGCCGAGCTTGAGGTTGCCGCGCGCTTTCTGAATGAGAATTTTCACGGCTGGTCCATCGAGCGCATTCGCGTGGATCTGACGCATCGCGTGGAAGCCGAGCGGAATGAGTATGACCGGCTCATGTCCTCGGTGGAAGAGCTATGCCGCAAAGGAGCCTTTGCCGCGGAGTTTGCGGACCAGAGTATCTTTGTGGAGGGTGTCGGCAACCTGGTCGCGAGCGAGATGGATCGCGAACGGTTGCGTCAGTTGCTGGGGGCCCTGGAGACGAAGCAGCGTCTGATCGAGTTGCTGAATGCTTATGTTGACTCACGCCAGCAGGCAGTGCGGGTGGTCGTGGGGCTTGAAGATTCCATCCCGGAGATGAGTAACATCGTGCTTTTTGGCGCTCCGGTGCATCTGGGCGCGGAGAGCTTCGGTACAGTCGCCGTAATCGGTCCTACGCGCATCCAGTATCAAGAGACGATCAATGCGGTTTCGTATATCGCGCAGCTTTCTGAACGCATCCTGCAGGCGCCCCAGCAGTGAGGCGGGAACGTCCGGGGAAAGAGACGCCACCATGGCTGCGTCAGCCCTATGAATCCATGAAAGAAATATTTTCGAAGGTACGTATGTCAACAACACAAAAGCCGTCCGATGGAAAAATTGAAGCACTGCTGAACACGGATCCCGCCTCAGATCCCGCGGAGGATGTGGTCAGTGGAATGGAGGCCGGCGAAGGGCCGGCAACCGTTACAGAGATGCCGCTCTCGGGAGCCGCTGTTCCACAAGAGGAGTATGAGCGGATCAAGGCCGAGCGCGATCAGCTCTTCGACCGGCTTGCACGCCTGCAGGCGGAGTTCGACAACGCCCGCAAGCGGGAGGCGAAGGAGCGCACGGAATTTCGCGACTACGCTATCGGGAATGCGGTCGCGCAGTTTCTTCCGGTCCTCGATAATTTTCAGCTGGCTCTCAATGCCAACGGCTCGGCAGAGCAGCTTCGCGGCGGAGTGGAGCTGATCGTCAAGCAGATGGAAGAAGCTCTGAAATCTCTCAACGTTGTTCCCGTGGAAACAGTAGGGGAACAGTTTGATCCGCATGTCCATGAGGCGCTTGGCACCGTAGAAAGCGAAGATGTGCCGGATCAGCAGATCGTCGATGAAATTCGGCGCGGTTACCGCATCCGTGATCGCCTGCTGCGCCCGGCGATGGTTCGTGTAGCCCATAATCCGAAGCAGAAAGAAGCATGAGCAGAACAGACAACGTGACCAAAACCGACTTTTATGAACTGCTGGGCGTGTCCCGCGATGCCACGGATCAAGAGATCAAAACGGCGTATCGCAAACTAGCCATGCAGCATCATCCGGATCGGAATCCGGATAATCCAGAATCTGAAGAGAAGTTCAAGGAAGCCAGCGAGGCCTACCAGGTCCTCTCCGACTCAGAAAAACGCGCGGCTTACGATCGATATGGGCATGCTGCGTTTAACGGCGGAGGCGGAGGTGGAAATCCCTTTGCCGGCGCACAGGATATCGGCGACATCTTCGGGGACATCTTCGGCGAGATGTTCAATATGGGGGGCCAGGGACGCAGGCCCTCGCGTGTCCAGCGCGGCCAGGATCTGCGCTATGACATGACGATCGAATTCGTCGAGGCGGCCTTTGGCAAAGATGCGGAGATTCAGATTCGGCGTCTGGAGGCCTGCGCGGATTGCCATGGCACAGGCACAGCCAGCGGCCGCGGTCCGGTAACCTGCCGCCAGTGCCAGGGGCGGGGCCAGGTTCGCTATCAGCAAGGATTCTTTTCGATTGCGCGGACTTGCTCGGCCTGCGGCGGTGTCGGCACGGTAATTTCCGATCCCTGCTCCACCTGCAAGGGGGACACCCGCGTGCATCGAGAGCACATGATCCAAGTCAAGATTCCGGCGGGGGTGGAAGATGGGACGCGGATCCGCTACCAGGCCGAGGGCGACGCCGGTCGATTTGGCGGGCCCAATGGCGACCTCTACATCTTCCTCACGGTAAAGCCGCACGCCTTTTTCGAACGGGATGGCAACGACCTGCACTGCATTCTGCCGATTTCGTTTCCCCAGGCTGCGCTTGGCGCCGAGTTGGATATTCCTACGCTGGAAGGCGAATCGAAGCTGAAGATTCCCGAAGGCACGCAGAGCGGCAAGGAGTTCCGCATTCGTTCCAAGGGAATTCCGTACCTGAACGAACATGGCCGCGGCGATCTCATCGTGCAGGTGATGGTGCAGACGCCGAAGAAGCTGAACAAGGTGCAGCGCGAACTGGTGCGGCAGCTTGCCGATACGCTCAAGGTGGAAAATACGCCAACCTCTCGCGGCCTGTTTGAAAAGATGAAGGAACTGTTCAGCTAAGGGCAAAGAACGGATAGGGAAGTGGTTGGAGAGAGCGGGCAGGGAAGCGATTCCTGTCCATGGCCGTTTGCAGGATCGACTACCTGCCCGTTGCCCGGTGAACCGCATCTCGCTCTTTGTATTTCAGGCTTTTACTCGAGCATCGCCGCGATCACGGACAGGGCGGCAATTGCCGCCGTCTCGGCTCGAAGAATTCGCGGTCCCAGGCTCACGGAGCGCCATCCCTCGGCATCCAGGAGAGCCGCTTCGTCGGAAGCCCATCCGCCTTCGGGGCCGATTGCCACGCGAATGGATGGCACCTCGTCCCCGGCAGCGATCAGAACTTCACTCATCATTTGCCGCAGTGTCGTGCCTCGTTCCTGTTCTGCCAGGACAAGCCTTACGGAGTCCTCCTGCGTGCGCGCCGCGACTTTAAGCGGAGCCGGATCTTCGATGAGCGGAACATCGGAGCGGCGGGATTGCTGCGCTGCTTCGTGTGCAATCCGGCGCCAGCGTTCCACGCGCTTCTCTGCGGCCAGTGCCAGGTGCTTTTCGCTGCGTCTCGCGATCACGGGGACAAGCGATTGCACCCCGAGTTCGGTTGCCTTTTCAATCGCCCACTCCATGCGATCGAACTTAAAGATGGAGATCAACAGGGTGATGGGAAGAGCGGGGTCCGCCTTGACCTCAGCGACAAGATTGAAGCGAACCTCCTCCGGCGAGATGCTTGCGATCACGCCATGCCAGACTTGGCCGCCGGCAACGACATCGTATTCCATTCCGGCCTGAGCGCGCAGAACTCGAACCAGATGCATGGCTTGTTCGCCGCTTAGTGTCGCAGTGGCGTCATCCCAGTGATCGGCAATCCATCGGCGTCGTGTCATACGTCTTCTTTCAGAAATTCGTACCTCATCAAGAGTAGAGTAATTCTCTTTTCTCTACCGGCGATAGGAGCGTGTATTCTCCCGCAGAAACAGTTTGGGGGACGCTTGCCGCGTCCCCCATGTGTGGCTGAATCCTCTTGCCTAAGGATTACTTCTTCTTCGCCGTCTTCTTTGCTGCCTTCTTAGCGGGTGCTTTCTTGGCTGCCTTTTTTGCTGTTGCCATGGTTTCTATTCTCCCTTTTCGATGTGCATCGAATCTGCAACACGAGTGTTGCAGTTACGGAAGGTATATGGTTCTTGAAAAAATGTGTCAAGAAAAAAATTGCAATTCGCAGCACACTTCCTCAATTGCGAATCGAAAAAAGCAATGAGGTTCGATCCGATTTTTCCGGATGCAGAAATACGACGAGAGAAGTGCACCTTGAATATCGTTGCTCCACGGGGTCTTCCTCTGGCGTTGCGTGTTGCGACAGCGCTTGCTATCTTCAGTCGGCTGGTTTGGTGCTTCGCACTTCGCATCCAAACTGATTGTGCTGCTCTCCGGGTAGAAACGTCTGCCGCCCGCACCAGTCAAAGGGTTGAGAGCTATCGGCTAAGAGCCGTCGGGTTAAGAGAGGGCCTACACCATGGAAGAAATTGTGATTGTCTCCGCTGTTCGAACACCGATCGGAAAATTTCAGGGCTCCCTCTCTGACTTTTCCGCTGTGCAACTGGGAGCGCTCGCAGTCCGTGAGACGGTCCGGCGCGCCACGGTGGATGCTGCGTCGATCGATGAGTGCATTCTCGGGAACGTTGTCTCTGCTGGCCTTGGCCAGAACCCCGCGCGGCAAGCGGCGATCCGCGGCGGTCTGCCGCCCGAGGTGAGCGCCATGACGATTAACAAGGTTTGCGGTTCCGGGCTAAAAGCGATCGCACTCGCAGCGCAATCCATCCAGACCGGGAACGCCGAGACGGTCGTTGCCGGCGGAATGGAATCGATGACGAACGCGCCGTACCTCCTGCCGCAGGGCCGCAGCGGTTTTCGCATGGGCAACTCCACCGTAGTGGATTCCATGATTCACGATGGCTTGTGGGATGCCTTCTACGACTACCACATGGGGATCACCGGCGAGAACGTGGCAGAGAAGTATGGCATCACCCGCGAAGAGCAGGATGCGTACGCGGTGAACTCCCATTGCAAGGCTGCGGCAGCCACTCGCGAAGGCCGCTTCTCCGAGGAGATTCTGCCGATCGAGATCCCCCCGAAAAAGAAGGGAGAGGAGCCCACCCTCTTCGCACACGATGAATCGATCCGCGAGAATGCGAGCCTCGAGTCTCTGCGCGCGCTGAAGCCTGCATTCAAAAAGGATGGAACGGTGACCGCCGGCAATGCTCCAGGGGTGAACGATGGAGCGGCCGCCTTCGTCGTCACATCGGCGCGCAAGGCAAAGGAGCTGTGGTTGCGGCCGATGGCTGCCATCCGCGCGCAGGCGACCAGCGGCGTGGATCCGAAGTGGGTCATGCTGGCTCCCATTACAGGCGTGAAGAAGCTGCTGGAGCGCGCCGGATGGCCGATCGAGAGCGTGGATCTCTTCGAATTGAACGAAGCATTCGCGGTGCAGGCGATTGCGCTGACTCGCGAGCTGGGTATCCCGCCGGAAAAGTTGAACGTCAATGGGGGGGCGGTCGCACTGGGACATCCTATCGGTGCCAGCGGAGCTCGCTGCCTGGTCACGCTACTGCATGAGATGATCCGTCGCGACGCGCATCGCGGAGTGGTGGCTTTGTGTCTCGGCGGCGGAAACTCTGTCGCCCTGGCCGTCGAGCGTTGACGCGATAGCGTGACCCGGCTGCAAGGATGGGAAGGGCGCTATCGAAGGGCGGCTGCTCTTGGTTGCAATTGGAGGGTGAGAAGCAGATCCTTCCTGCGCTCAGGATGACAATGCTTCTGCGCAGGACAATGCCCTTTGCGCAGGATGACAATGCTTTTGCGCTCAGGATGACAATGCGAGCAACTGATGGCGTAGCGTCTTCAGCACTCGATTACGTTGAGAGCGAGGCCGGCCAGAGACGTTTCCTTGTAGCGCGATTGCATGTCGAGTCCCGTCAGATACATGGTGCGGATGACCTGATCGAGCGATACCTTGTGGCCCTCGGTTTCATTCAGCGCAAGGCGGCAGGCGTGCACAGCCTTCACTCCTCCCATGGCGTTCCGTTCGATGCAGGGAATCTGCACCAGCCCGCCGATGGGATCGCAGGTCATTCCGAGGTTATGCTCCATGCCTATTTCGGCGGCATGTTCCACCTGCGCATTCGATGCGCCCAGGGCGGCGGCCAATCCGCCTGCAGCCATGGAACAGGCAACCCCCACCTCTCCCTGGCAGCCCACTTCGGCCCCGCTGATGGAGGCATTCTCTTTGTAGAGGATGCCGATTGCGGCAGAGGTCAGGAAGTAGCGCAGCAGTCCCTCGTCATCTGCTTCGCTGATGAAGTTGCGATAGTAGTGCGCCACAGCGGGGATCACTCCCGCGGCTCCGTTGGTAGGAGCGGTGACCACGCGGCCGCCCGCAGCATTCTCTTCGTTCACTGCCATTGCATAGACCGTTACCCAGTCCAGCGGTGCAAGCGGATCGGAGATATGACCTGCGGCCGCTTTCGTTTGCAGCCGTTCGGCAAGCCGGTGAGCGCGGCGATGCACATTCAACCCGCCCGGAAGGATCCCTTCGGCGGCGATGCCCCGCTCCACGCATGCCTGCATCACCTGCCACAGGTGGAAGATGCCTTCGCGTACCTGGGCTGCAGCGTCCGGGCCGGTCTTCAGAGCGCATTCATTCGCCAGCATCAACTCCCAGATGGAGAGCTGATGACTCGCCGCCATCTCCAGCAACTCCGCTGCACTGGAAAATGGATAGGGCAGCGCAACCTCTGCACTTTTGGCGGGGGCCTCGCCATCCTCCAAGATGAAGCCGCCGCCAATCGAGAAATAGGTCCAGCTCGAAAGGACCGCCTGCGTCGAATCAAAGGCTGTAAAGCGGACTCCGTTCGGATGCTGCGTCACCGCGCCCGGCGGAAACATCTGATCGCGATGGAATAGAAGATCCTCTGCTTCCTGAAACTGGATTCCGTTTCCGCCCATCAACGGCAGAGTGTGCGTGCTGCGAATCTGCTGGAGCTTGCGCTCTATGGTTGCGGGATCGATCGTGCTGGGCTCTTCGCCGCTTAACCCCAGGAGTATGGCGCGGTCTGTGCCATGGCCGCGCCCGGTGAGCGCAAGCGAGCCATATAGATCCACCAATACGCGAGTGGTTTTTGGCAGGTCGCCCGCCTGTGCCAGCGCGGAAGCAAAGCGCCTCGCAGCCCGCATAGGACCCATGGTGTGCGAACTGGATGGGCCGATGCCCACCTTATAGAGATCAAACAAGCTTGTCTTCATAGAGTCCTGACGATCCGTTCCAAGGTCTATTTTAAGGCTTTTGGGCTGGTGCCTGTTTGGGCGTCGAGGAACGGGAGCGGCGGTGGAGGCGCGGGACGGTACTGCGTCTGGACGGCGTGTTGACAAGCAGGTACGAAGCCGCTGCCATCGCGCGCACGGCGGGCTTGGAATCCCCGAAGGCCGTGATCAGCGCCTGATTCACATCGTCGCCGTGAAAGGCGTTGAGCGAACGTGCTGCCGCAGAGCGGACGAAAGGGTCATGATCCAACAGCGCAGCGATAAGCTGCTCTTTGGTGTTCTGCGTAGGACTCTGAACGAGAAGATTCGCGGCGAGCACGCGGGCAGGGTTGCTGTTGGAGCTTTTACGCAGCGCCTTTGCCACATCCAGACCGATGCCGAGCGGGCCGAGCAATGCATAGGCTCCCTGCTCCGCTCCAAGGCGGGCGAGCGTCGAAGGATTCTGCATGTCGCGTTTTGCCTTCTCCACTGCGCCGGGCCCGCTCTTCTTTTCTCCTTTGAGCACCCCGTAGAGCACATTCTCTCCACTGCGGTCGCCCTGGATCCAAAGCGCCACCGCGGCGTTGAAGCTAACCTCGGGCGCGGAATCGTCGAGTGCCTGCCGCAGCCGCGGGATCAGGGTGCGGTCTCGCGTATTGCCCATGGCTATCACGGCAGCAGCGCGCACCTCTCGATCGGTATCCTCACACGCGGTCAGCACCAACTTCTCTACCCGCGGATCGTTGCCCATGGTTCCCATCGCAGCCATCGCCGCGACGCGCGACGTGACCCTCGCGCTCTTCGCGCTGTATTCAATTACCTGCCATGCCAGTGTCTTACCAGCATCCACGCTTTTGCGCGCGGCATCCAAAGACAGCTCGGAGGGGTCATCCATATCGTCGTTGGTGTCGCCGGGTATCAGCTCCGGGCTGGTGGAGCTTTTCGGCTGAACCTCCTGGCAGATGCTGTGATGGGGCATCAGGCAGAGGAGCAGCAGCGGCAGCATAAATCGAATCGAGACGCTTCTCGTAAGATGTTCCATTCCAGCCACCTCGCTTTGCCGTGAACCATTGCGGGCTGAGCAAATCATCAAGACCGATGTTCGCTAATGCCGCGGCACACTGCATATTACACATTTGGCAATAATACGAGTGCTATACTCGGCGCACGCCCTGTAAAGAAAAATATGCTTTTTAAGTCACTCAGTGCTGCTGTTTATGGCATCGACGCGAGCATCATCGATGTCGAGGTAGATTTTTCAGGTATCAAAACAACCGAAGATCGCTTTCACACGGTTGGCCTTCCGGACGCCGCTGTGCGCGAGAGCCGGGATCGCGTGCGTGCCGCAATCAAGAACTCCGGCTTCGACATTCCACCGACGCACATCACGATCAATCTGGCCCCGGCGGATCTCAAGAAAGAGGGAGCAGGCTTCGATCTGCCAATGGCTATTGGCATCCTCGGGGCCTATGGCGGCTTGCAACTGCGGGATACGAGCCAGTTCCTGCTGGTAGGAGAGCTTGGTCTGGATGGCGGCGTGCGTTCGGTTCCGGGGATGCTTCCGGTTGCCATCGCAGCGCGGGAGCGCGGAATCAAGAACCTGATTCTGCCCGCTGCCAACGCTGCCGAAGCAGCGGTGGTCGAAGGTGTGGATGTCTATCCTGTCACCTCTCTGCTGCAGGCGCGGGAACTGCTGAATGCGGCTGCCAACGGCGGTATCACCACTCCTCCCTTTCGCATTGCCACGGAAAACCTGCTGGGCGAGCTGCAGCATTTTTCTCTCGACTTCAAGGATGTGCGCGGACAGCAGACCGCCAAGCGTGCGCTGGAGATTGCGGCTGCGGGCAGCCACAACATCCTGATGATTGGCCCTCCGGGATCGGGCAAGACGATGCTGGCTAAACGGCTGCCATCGATCCTCGCTGCTCTGAGTTTTGAGGAGGCGCTGGAGACGACGAAGATTCACTCGGTCGCGGGCGTGCTGGATCCGGAAGCCGGTCTGGTCACGCAGCGTCCGTTTCGCTCTCCTCACCATACGATTTCGGATGCGGGACTGATTGGCGGAGGCGCTATCCCCCGGCCCGGCGAGGTTTCGCTGTCCCACAATGGAGTGTTGTTTCTCGACGAACTCCCGGAGTTTCCGCGCAATGTGCTCGAGGTAATGCGCCAGCCCCTCGAAGACGGCACCGTCACCATAGCGCGTGCTTCCATGTCGCTGAGCTTCCCGGCGCGCTTCATGCTTGCGGCGGCAATGAATCCCTGCCCTTGCGGATACTTCAACGACAAGTCCCGCGAATGTCGCTGTACGCCGCCGATGATCCAGCGCTACATCTCCAAGGTTTCCGGCCCATTATTGGACCGCATCGATATCCACATCGAGGTTCCGGCGGTGCAATACAAAGAGTTGCGATCCGGAGCTGCGGCAGAAGGTTCGAAAGAGATTCGCGATCGCGTGCTTGCGGCGCGGGAGCGGCAGAAGCAGCGCTTCAAGAGTGCGGGGGAGAAGATCTACTCCAATGCGCAGATGGGAACCCGTCAGATTCGCACCTTCTGCGAACTCGCGCCAGACGCCGAACGGCTGCTGGAACGCGCCATGCAGCAGCAGGGGCTGAGCGCGCGAGCCCATGATCGCATCCTGAAAGTGGCACGGACGATTGCCGATCTGCAGGGGGAGCCTGCCCTGAATGTAGGGCACATTGCCGAGGCGATCCAATACCGCACGCTCGACCGTAGCTATTGGAGCTAAGGGGCTTGAGTCCTAAGGGCTAGGCGGTGGGCAGAACGCTGGGGCGAAAGGACGTAGCTCTGGTTTTTGGGGAGAGAGCCCGTCCGTTGCGGTGCACAATCGTCAAGCTCTCGCGCTCAAGAATCTTGCGCGCCTGGCAGCGGGCGTGATTCGCCCAGGGGCCGATCGGGTCCAGCTTGATGTAGGTTGTCCAGTGGCGAAGCGCTTTGCGGCGCTCTCCGGTGCGCTCGTAGGCCAGCGCGAGGTTGTAGTGGGCATCCGCATAGCCTGGAGCTACACGAATCGCGCCGCAATAGGCCTGGATCGCGTCCGGAAGGCGCTGGAGTTCGTCCAGTACGTTTCCCAGGTCAAAGAAGGCGAGAGCGTAGCCTGGATCCGCTTCCGTCGCGCGGCGGTAGAGGTACTCCGCCCGGCTGTAGTGGCGTTGATTGTAGTGAATGGTTCCCAGGTTGATGCAGGCCGGTGCATGATCCGGATCGATTTCGAGAATTTGTTCGTAGAGCGCGGAGGCTTCCTTGAGCTGCGATGCCTCTTCGTTGCGGATTGCCGCAAAGAACAGCTCTTGCAAACGGCCCTCGCGCGCAGCGAGGGCAGAGGACGATTCGCGAACTTTGGCCAGCCGGTCCTCGTTGGCAGACTCAAAATCAAAGACGAATTGCCGTGCAATCGGGTCCATCATTGCGCCACTGTAGCGGAAGGCTACATGGGAACCGGCGCGGATCACTCCTGCCTCCAGCAGCGGATTGACCATGCCTGACACGCTGCGCATGGCGGAGATGGAGGCGCGGATGCTGGCCACTGAAAGACGGGTGGCACGCAGATCGCGGAGTTTTCTGAGCTGGACCAGATCCTGAAAAGTATAGAGCTCGCTGGAGGCAACTAATCCCGCCCGCTCCCACGCTCGGAGTTGCCTGGCGTGGATGCGTAGAATCCGAAGTACATCCTGGCGGCAATATCGGGTCACAATTGGATACTCATAAAAAAGCCGGTTGCACCCGTGCTTCTGACGCGATTATGCGCACGTGCTCTCCTAAGAGCAATAGGCTCATTGTAAAAATCAGTGGATAACGCGGTACCGGAGACGATACGCGCCAAAAAAGTGAAGAAAAACTGTTGTCGTGACTGGAAAACGGGGAATCTGGAGCCGACGAGCGGACTTGAACCGCTGACCTGCCGATTACGAATCGGCTGCTCTACCAACTGAGCTACGTCGGCCTTGCCATGGTTGATTGTATCGTTGCAGCGAGGGATCGTAAAGAGAGCGGGCTCAGCCTCGTACTTGCCGCAGGAGCTTCGCAAAAAGAGCGGAAATCATCGTCTAAAAGAACGAAAAAGCCGCCCGGCAACAGGGCGGCTTTTTCTCTTAGGGAGAATAGTTCCAACGGAGGCAAGGCCATCAGAACTTTCTGGCGAAATAGTATGGTCGCCTCCAGAGGGTGTCAAGGCAAAATCCGGGAAGGAATAAGTGGTGCATTGTCGGGTACTTAGAGGGGTAGGAAAATATCCAGCGAAAGGATCGTATTCGCCTATTCTTCGCTAAATTTTCACACTAAGTAATGCCTAATGAGATATTTATCCTTGGAGTTGCCTCGTTCCATGTGCAAGTAGCAGAGCCTAGTAATTCCGCAGGTTCAGGCTGATGAACTCCATCTCTTCCATCGACGAGGCTGGTTTCCCACGCAGGCGGCGATAGAGCGCACGGGCTCCCCCAAGAAATATTCCGAGCAGAAGCGTGCCTCCGCAGAGGATGCCGCTCAGGGTAGCGATGCCGATGAGCAGGCGGCCGGCCTTCGCTGCTTCGCTGATATAGCCCTGGGGATGATCCCAGGTGACTTCGGCAGTGTAGTTCACCTGCGAGGCGAGCCTGTGGGCATCATCCGCGGAAAAGCCTCCGCTGGTAACCGCCACCATGGGGCCGCTGCGGCGTACGGAGAGCGCAGTGGTCCTACTCTCTGCAAGGGCTTCGGGCCATCCGCTCTGGGGAGTGTTGCCGGCTGCCAGGAAGTCCTGGATCGCCTTCTCCTGCCCGGCGGCAAGCTGCGGCGTGGGGTAGTTGAGGAGGGTCAGTGTTCCGTCTCCGCTCTTCAAGTGGTAGTGGGCCGTGATGGCCTCCGCCCCGCGAGTGAAGTCGATGAGGCGCGGAGGCAGGACGCCACCGCTCCGCGTATAACCGGCGTCTCCCAGCGCATAGTGCGTGGTCTGGGCTTCGAGCGCGTCGGCAGGGAGATAGCGCGGCAACGGCGGTGGCACATTCGTTGAGCCTGCTGGTGTGGGCAGATCTTTCGCGAGTTCGCGCAGCTCCGCGGCGGACATGCTGGTGACGCGATCAAAAGCCGCGTCTACGACGGTGTTGCCCGTCCAGAAGAGAACACGGTTGTTATCCGATGCGCCGCCCTGGCCGATGTCTTCCTTCGGCATGCCGGAGCGACGATAGAAGGTGTAGGCTCCGTAGGCCCCGGTTGCGTCTTCAAAACGAATCACGCGCACACGCAGCTTGCTTGCATCCCGCGTGTAATCTCCTTGCTCGAAGCGGACAAAGCCGTATTCCTTCAGCACATCGACATTGGCTGGATCGGCGGCCTGCGGCTGCGCGGCGCTGATCGCCGCGCTCGATAGATGCCAACCCGCGAAGTCGGCGGGTAGCAGCGGCTGCGGTGGCGCAGGAGAAGCTTTAGGCTTGGCCAGGAGGCAGACGGGGGACAGAAGAAGCGCGGTAAGGACAAGACTACGAAAGCGCGTTGAGAGAGACATACAGTTCTGAATGTGAGACTACCATTCCGCGCAAAGTTTTGGTGCGCTCGCAGGACTTGCACCCGATAAATCAATTCGTGTCATGAGAAGACGCGTCAAGTCTTAGGGCCTTGTTAATTGGCCTTAATTCCCGCCAGCGCGCGACTTTGCGAGTTGGACGCCGGAGAGTCCGCCGACATATTTTGACACGCCGTGGTAGAGCGATTCGGCGATGCGTTGCCGGTAGTTGGGGTCGCGGAGTTCGCGAGCATCCTCGGGATTGGTGAGGAAGGAGATCTCTGCAAGGATCGACGGCATGTTTGCCCCAATCAGCACGACGAAGGGAGCCTTCTTCACGCCGCGATCTTTCAGTCCGCGATTGCCGTCTTCCAGTCCGGCGAAAAGATTCTGCTGCACATCCGTCGCGAACTCGCGGGATTCGTCGATCTTGTCCTTGAGCGTGATCTTCTTCACCAGGTCGGAGAGCTGATGAATGGACTGGTTCGAGACGGCATTCTCTCTGGCGGCCACTTCGAGCGCGTCGGGTGAGGCGGTGAAGTTGAGGTAGTAGGTTTCCACCCCTCGCGCTGTCGGGTCGTGGCTGGAGTTGGCGTGAACCGAGATGAACAGGTCTGCCTGCGCCTTGTTAGCAATGGCGGTTCGCGTCTCCAGCGGGATGAAGGTATCGTCATCGCGGGTATAGATCACATCCGCGCCCAGACGCTGTTTCAGCAGTTTCCCGAGCCGCAGGGCTACGTCGAGGACAACTTCTTTTTCTTCAATGCCCTCAGGCCCGAGTGTGCCGGAATCATGTCCGCCGTGACCGGCGTCCACCACGATTCGCCCAATTTTCAATCCCAGTGCGCGTACGAGCGATCGCTCTCCATTCGCGGTTGGCGCGGCCTCATGGCTGACGCTGGCCAGCGTATTGGTATCCGGCTCGCTGCGCGATGGCTCGGTGCTGCGGCTTGTCGATGCGTGCTTGCGCGAGCGGGACTTGCCTGTGGGTGGTGCTGCCGGCGTATCGACCCCGCTCGATTGCGGTGCGGGGGTAGTGTCGGCGACGGATGCCGAGATCGGAGCCGAAGTGGGGTGCGTCGTTGCCTGTACGCGATTCTTCTGCTGGCTGAGCGCGGCTACTTCGTCCAGAGAGGAAGATTTCTTTTCGGCCTTTCGGCGCGATGGGGAATCTTCAGATTTGGTTGCGCTTGCGCTCTGCCGGGGCGTCGGCGGCTGCGCTGTGGCTTGCGGCAAGGTGCTTCCGCGTAGAGACGTGGGTATGTTGGTCGCCGCGGATCTGGTCGTGGCGGGAGCCGCCTGGGATGCCGAAGCCGGAGTGTGGGGCTGCGAAGTTGTACCCGAAGTTGTTGCGCCCGAAGTTATGCCCGTCATTGTTCCCGAAGCTGCGCTCGAAGTTGAGCCAGCACGCGAGCCTTGTGCGAGGGCCGTGGCGGTTGAGGATGTGGTGGTCGAAGATGTGGTAGTTGAGGAGGTGTTGGTCGAGGATGCCAGGGGGCGGCGCGCTGCGTTTCCACCCGCAGGGGCGCTGGGCGGGGGCTCCGTAGTGGCCGTCTGCGTGGTCGCGGGCGAGCCGGGCTTCCGCCCATGAATATCGATGATAAGACGATAGGGGTTGGGCAGGAGGAAGGCGGAGTACTCGCTTACGTCGCTCACGTCGAGCACGATGCGCGTCACGTCGTTCGAGAACTGGGCCGCTCGAATCCTCTTGAGATATCCATCGTCGGTTACTTCCACAGAGCGCCCAATCAGCTCCGGCGAAAGCTTGACGCCGTGCAGGTCGAAGAAGATACGGTCAGGATTCGGAACCCGCGCTGCTTCGTACTGCACCTCTTCATCCAGGTCGATGGCCACACGCGTATAGACGTTGGTGGACCAATGACGAATGTTGGTGACCAGCGGAGTCTTGCCCCGCCGGGTGTGCGCGGGCGTTGCCAGAGAAGTGTCAGTGACTGCTGAGCTAGGGATGGGCGCGAGCGGTTGCGGTTCAGATGCTGCTGAGGATGACGTCTGCTTCGTCTTCGATGGCGTGGTTTGCGGGAGCACCGTGGTTTGCTGGCTGGGCAAGGATGAAGGTGAGGCATCCTTGAGGACCTGATCCTCTTTCCGCGTCTGCTCCGCGTTCGCGGCGCGCCCGTTCTTCTTTGCCGCCGTATCCTCGGCAGGCTCGGGCTTGTTCTTTCCGGAACGCGAACCGTGCTTCTCGGCGATCTGCTGGTTGCGGAGCTCCTTCAATCCTGCACGGGCCTGGTCGGCCAGCGGACTGCGCGGATATGCCTTCAGGAACTGCTGATACTTCGTCTTCGCCTCGTCTTTGTCGCCGATATCGCGGTGATAGATGGCAGCTTCGGTGAGCAGCGCGGTGGCGCAAAAGCGGCTGGCAGGGTACTGGTGACGCAGAAACTCGTATTGCCCGATGGCATCGTGCAGCGTCTTGTCATCGTCGAAGATGCGGCCTTCCTCGGCTAACACATCCCCGACGGCAGCGATGCTGGCATCGGCCCTGGGAGACGCGGGATCGCTGTGGTAAACAGCGCGATAGGCATCGAGTACGCGTTCGTAATCACGCCGGGTTCGCTGTTGCTGGGGGCGGCCGTTGAGCGCTTCGCGCATGCGCTGCGCCTTGTCAAACGGCGAGAGCGGAATTGCATGGGCAGAGATGTGCCGCACCCTGGCGGCGGGAAGCAGGGGCGAAAACATACTGAGTACCACGCCGAGGAGTAGGGCTCGAGCGGGGCGTGCTAGTGCAAACAGGTGCATGCACCCTCCGAAGCGGATGGCAAGCGGCATAAACGAGCGAGAGGCTGCACGCCAGAGACACTCTGATTATAAGTTGCCCGCACAAGGGCAGCAACGAAGGGGACCGATGAAAACCGCAAATTCACCCACAAAACACGAAATCGGGAATCCAGCCAGCAACTATCCAGCCAGTAACTACCCTGGGGGCAGCAATTACCCCAGGAGCGCAGATACGACATTGGGAGCACTCGCCAGGGCCGCGTCTAATTGACTGGCGTCCTTGCCGCCAGCCTCGGCCATGTCGGGCCGTCCACCGCCGGAGCCGCCAACCTTGCGGGCGAGTTCTCCAACGATCTTTCCTGCCTGTATCTTCCCGGTCAAGTCCTTGGTCACGCCGACGATCAGCGCCACCTTGCCCTCATCCTGCGAGGAGCCGAGCACGACGACACCGGAGCCAAGCTGGTTGCGAAGATTGTCGACCAGCGTGCGCAACTGGCCGCGGTCGAGCGCATCGGCGCGATGCGTCAGCACCTTCACGCCCTTTACCTCCACGGCTTGTTCCTTCGCGGAGGAGAGTGCGGCTCCGGCGGACTTCATGCGCACCTCGTCCAGTTCGCGGCGCAGCTTCTTCAGCTCTTCGTCGCTGGCGGCGAGCTTCTGCCGCAAAGCATCGGCGGGGGAAAGCTCGGCGCTGGGAGCAAGCTGCGAGGTGAGCTGCGCCAACTGGTAATCGCGGCGAAACTCCCCGAGAGCCCCCATTCCGGAAACGGCCTCTATGCGCCGCACACCCGAAGAGACGCTGCCTTCACTCATTAATTTGATCAGCCCGATCTCGCCTGTGGCGGCGGTGTGCGTGCCACCGCAAAGCTCCGTCGAGAAGTCGCCGATTTTGATCACTCGAACCTTTTCGCCGTACTTTTCCCCGAAGAGCGCCATGGCGTGGTATTCGTTCACGGCTGTATCGATGGGCACATCCTCAATGGTCTGGACGCGCTCATTCGCCAGCACTTCCTTGTTGACGATATCTTCGATGTCCTGCAGTTCTTCATCGGCAACCGCAGCGAAGTGCGAGAAGTCAAAGCGCAGGCGCGTGTTATCCACGAGCGATCCTGCCTGCTTGACGTGGGTTCCCAGAACCTCGCGCAAGGCGGCATGGAGCAGGTGTGTTCCCGTGTGGTTGCGCCGGATGGCCCAGCGGCGGCCGCTATCGACGACGGTATCCACCTTTGTGCCCACGTGGATGGGCTGGCGAACGATGACCTTGTGTGCGCGTACACCCTGCACCGGAGAGAAGCAGCCCAGAACCTCGGCAACCACGGTGTTGTGGTCGTCCGAGTAGAACCATCCCGTGTCGCCCACCTGTCCGCCGGAATCGGCATAGAAGGAGGTGTGATCGAGCACGATATCCACCTGGTCGCCGGCAGCGGCCTGCTGCACGCCGACGCCGTCTTTCACAATCGCCAGAACCTCTGCACCTTGCACCGTGAGCTGGCGATAGCCCTCAAAGCCGGTCTTCGGCAGCTCGCGGAAGACCGGGCTGGCGGTCTTCTGCGAGCCACCCTTCCAGGAGGCGCGAGCGCGGGCCTGCTCGGCTTCCTTGGCCTGCTCGAAGCCCTCCAGGTCGAGCGAGATGTGCGCGTCGCGGGCGACATCCGCAATGAAATCCAACGGCAACCCATAGGTTTCGTAGAGATGAAACGCCCTTGCTCCGGAGAGCACGGGATTCTTTTCGCCGACCCTGGCTGCTTCTGCCAATTCGTTGTTCAGTACTCCGAGACCGACCTTCAGAACGCGGTCGAACTGCCGCTCCTCGGCTTCGACAACCTTGGCGACCCGGTCAGCCGAGTCGATCAGCTCCGGATACGCGTCCTTCATCTCGTCGCGCACGGCAAAGACCATCTCGAACATGAAAGGCATCTCCTGCCCAAGCAGGCGGCCATGCCGGATGCCGCGGCGAAGGATCTTGCGCAGCACGTATCCGCGGCCCTCATTTGCAGGCAGCACGCCGTCGGAGATGAGGAAGGTTGCGGCGCGAGCGTGGTCTGCGATGATGCGCAGGGAGGCGTCGGTTGGCGCGTTCCCATCCTTATACTTCGTGTTCGTCAGCTCCCCTGCGCGCGACGTGAGCGGCGTGAACAAGTCTGTCTCGAAGTTTGAGATTTTTCCCTGCAGCACGGCGGCCATGCGTTCCAGGCCTGCTCCGGTGTCGATGGAGGGCTTGGGCAGCGGTTTCAATGTAGCCTCGCCTGTCGCCGAGAGGCTGCGGTCGAACTGCATGAAGACCAGGTTCCATATTTCTACGTAGCGCGCGTCATCTTCGCCGAAGGGTTTATCGACGCCGGGAGTTTCCGCAGCCTCGAGCCCCATGTCGTAGAAGATCTCCGAACACGGGCCGCAGGGACCAGTCTCGCCCATCTGCCAGAAGTTATCTTTTGCGCCGTAAGCGCGAATGCGATCCTGGGGCACGCCGGCCTTGATCCAGAGCTGCTCGGCTTCTTCATCGCGCGGTACGGCTGCGTCGCCTTCGAAGATGGTGACGTAGAGCTTGTCTTTCGGAATCGCGAGCCACTCGGGAGAGGTGATCAGCTCCCATGCAAAGGCGATGGCCTCGGCCTTGAAATAGTCGCCGAAGCTGAAGTTGCCCAGCATCTCAAAGAAGGTGTGGTGACGCCGCGTAAAGCCGACGTTTTCCAGATCGTTGTGCTTGCCGCCGGCGCGCACGCATTTCTGCGAGGTGGTGGCGCGCGAGTAGTCGCGACGTTCCAAGCCGAGGAAGACGTCTTTGAACTGGTTCATCCCGGCATTGGTAAACAGCAGCGTGGGATCGTTCGCCGGAACCAGCGAAGAGGAGTGCACACGGCGGTGGCCCTTCGACTCAAAAAAGCGAAGGAAAGTTTCGCGAATTGCAGACCCGGACATGAATTGCATAGAGACCTTTAGTTTACTGGACAGGCCCTCTCCACGGGCGCTGAATTATCGCGGGCGGCTACTCGGAGGAGGAGTCGTCGTCCAGTCCGAGCGCTTCGATCGGAGCGATGGCCTCTTCATCCACCTGCCAGTTGCGCAGCACTTTGAAGATTACGTCCAGGGAAAATCCGGCACGGATCAGCCGCCGCATCACGCGCGTGGTCTCCTTTTCATCCTTGGGCTTGCGGATGCCTTTGCGCTCCAGGTGGCGCCGGGCCAGCTCTTCTTCGTTGACGTTTTCGTATGCGGATTCGAGCGTAGTGGCTACCAGCTCGGGGTGGATGCCCTTCAGCATCAACTCCTGCTGCACGCGGCGCTTGCCGAACTTCTCGTTTTCCTGCCGCAGGCGCGTGTACTCGCTGGCGAAGGCGGTGTCGTTCAGGTAGCGCATCTCCTTCAGTTTGCGCACGACGGCTTCGACCTTCACTGCGCCGGTCTCGCCCTCCTCGACCTTGGCGCGCATCAGTCGCTTTAGCTGCGCCACGGTGCGCATGCGGCGGCTCAGTGCGCCTACGGCGTACTCGTAGAGCGCCGCTGCGTCGAGCGGATCGACTTTCTTGCGCGGGTTGCGGCCAAACGACATCATCTATCTCTTTGACGGACCGGGCTGGGAAGTGCCGGTCCACTGCTCGACCCAATCGCTGACAACCTGGTTCCACAGCCTGGAGTTCTGCGGCTTCAGAACCCAGTGGCCCTCATCGGGGAAGTAGAGCATCTTCGACGGCACCTTCAGGCGCTGCAGCGTGGTAAAGAGCTGGAAGCCCTCCGCCACATCGAGCCGGTAATCCAATTGACCGTGGATGACGAGCGTCGGCGTTTTGAAGTTCTTCGCATAGAGCGACGGAGCCCATTTGCGGAAGGGATCCGCCGCCTTTGCCTTGCCATAGTAATCCCAGGGACGGCCCTTGAACTCCCATTCGTTGAACCATAGCTCTTCGGTCGATCCATACGCCGATTCGGGATTGAACATACCGTCGTGCGAGACGATGCACTTGAAGCGATCCGTATGGCCGAGAATCCAGTTGGCCATGAATCCGCCATAGCTCGCTCCCAGCGCGCACTCGCGGGACTTATCGAGGAAGCTGTAGTGCTGCTCTGCGTAGTCGAGGCCGCGCATCAGGTCGATGTACGGCTTGCCGCCCCAATCGCCATTGACGCCGTCGGTAAAGGTCTGCCCATAGCCGGTTGAGCCGCGCGGGTTGATCATCACGACGGCATAGCCGTTCGCGGCAAAGTATTCCGCGTTCCAGCGATAGCTCCACGAATCGCCCCACGCTCCCTGCGGTCCTCCGTGGATGAGGAACTTGACGGGATACTTCTTCGCCGCGTCAAAGGCGGGAGGCTTAATCAGGAAACCCTGCACTTCCACCTTGCCAAGAGAAGGGAACCAGAAGGACTCCATTGCCGGTAGGTCGAGCTGTGCGAGGAGTGCGTCGTTGAGATGGGTGATCGGCTGCTCGGTAACGCTGTAGCTCTTTGCGAAGTCGGTTGGAGCGCCCTTAGCCGGGCTGGATTGCAGCGGTTTCGCCGAGGCTAGATCGAGGCGAACGATCTCGCTGGGAGCCTGAACGGTCATCCGGGTCGCGAACAGATGACCGTCTGCGGCGGCGTGCAGGTCGCCATATTCTCCCGCCTGGGTGAGCGACCTCAGATCGGAGCCATCGAGATTGACTGAAAATACAGGAGCTTCGCCTCTATCCCCGCTCACAAAGTACAGGGTCTTCGAGTCCGGCGCCCAGGCAAATTCATCCACCCATCGATCGAGCTTCGGCAGCACTTCCTTCAAAGTCTTCGCGGCGCGGTCGTAGACCATCAGGCGAAAGCGGTCGCTCTCATACCCGGCGCGTGCCTGGGAGCGGAAGGCGATGTACCTGCCATCGCGCGAATATGCCGGGCTGAAGTCGCCGCCGGCACTGGTGCTGATCTTCACCGGCCTGGCATTCGGATCATCCAGCCGCAGCGTGAAGATGTCTGCGTTGGTGCTGATTGCGGGGACGGGATCGAGATTCTCGGTGAACGCGATCTCCTTGCCATCGGGGGAGAATCCGTAGGCATCCGGACCTCCGAGCGAAAACGGCGGAATATCATGCGTATCTCCGGGGTTTAGATCGCGCGGCGTTCCGCCCTCGGATGGGATCAGGAACAGGTGGCTGCGCTTCTCCCCGACATAGGCGTTCCAGTGGCGGTAGAGCAGCTCGGTAAAGATCCGGGCCTTGACCTTGGAGGCGGCTTTCTCCGCGTCGCGACTCTTGTTGCAGGCATCGTCCTTGCAGTCGGGGTAGACGGAGGAGGTGAAGAGAATCTGCTTGCCGTCGGGCGACCACATGGCGCCATCCGCCTCGGTGCTCAGGGAGGTGATCTTGCGCTGTGCGCCGATGCTGCCCGCTGTGCCGTCGAAGCTGGCGACATAAATCTGCTGGCTGCCCTCACGCGCGCTGGTAAACAGAATCTGCTTACCGTCCGGCGAAAAGCGCCCGCCGTCTTCTCCGTCGAGAGAGGCGGTCAGCGGCCGTGCATCGCCGC
This sequence comes from Acidisarcina sp., assembly GCA_035539175.1. Taxonomy (NCBI): domain Bacteria; kingdom Pseudomonadati; phylum Acidobacteriota; class Terriglobia; order Terriglobales; family Acidobacteriaceae; genus Acidisarcina; species Acidisarcina sp. The sequence continues at coordinate 140,713 of DATLIY010000003.1, forward strand.
CCGCAGTGGGAATCACCCACAACCGCGTCGTCTTGGAGTTCTTCTCCAGGTCGGCATCGGTAGCGGCATAGATCACCCACTTGCCATCCGGAGAGATGCTGAAGCCTCCCAGCCGATGCATCTTCATCAGGTCATCAAACTGCATGGGACGCTTGTTTTGTGCGACAGCCGGGGTCAAAAGAGCGGCAAAGAGCAGCAGGGAGAGAGCGGAGCGGCGTGCGAGCATGGGTTCCTCTAGTGGCCGATGTAACAGCCGGATGCTGGGAAACTGTCAGTGTAAATGGTACGGTGCCCGGGAGGCGAGAGCGGCTTCCCGATGCTATTCCATTCGGCTGCAGGGACTTGCGCGGTCGTTTGCAGAGGCCTGGGAGGCAGTATCTGTAATGGGATTGACCTTCTGCCGCCTCCCGCGTCTATTTAAGAGAAGTGGAACTTTTGGTAGGGTGAACTGTCCCCGGATCCGTCGGAAGAAATCCTTATAGGGTGGAGAGATCTTTGAGCGCAAATCGAAAGCTACTTGTGGCCGTGGTCATGCTGGGTTTTCTTGGCGCTTTTTCGGGTCCGGTTACGGCATCGGCGCAGAAGGACAGCTACACCCCCATGCCGGTCGAGTCAGGCTTCGGGCCGATGGATACGAGCGCTCCGCCGAGCCCGCCCGAGGAGATCATCCAGCACTTTGCCGCGAAAGAGAGCGAGTTCCGCCATGCGCTGGATAACTACGTCTATAGGCGCTCGGTAAAAGTGCAGACGCTGGACGATGGCAAGGTCGATGGCGAGTACCAGGAGATGGACGATGTCTCCTTTGACTCGACCGGCAAGCGTATGGAGAAGGTGCTCTTTGCTCCGCAGAACTCGCTGGAGCGCGTGAGCATGAGCCCGGCGGACTTCGCGGACATCCAGCAGCGTCTGCCTTTTGTCCTGACGACACAGGACATCGCCCAGTACAACGTGACCTATGTCGGCAAGCAGAAGGTGGATGAGCTCGATACCTATGTCTTCGACGTCGAGCCGAAGGTAATGGAGAAGAACAAGCGCTACTTCAAAGGCCGCATCTGGGTGGATCAGACCGATCTGCAGATCGTCGTCACCAGCGGCAAGAATGTGCCTGACGACCTGCGGAGGGGACACGAAGACCTGTCGCCGCCCTTCACTACGTATCGCCAGCAGATCGACGGCAAGTACTGGTTCCCAACTTACACGAAGGCGGAAGGCGTTCTGCACTTCCAGGGCTGCAAGGGATGTATGTCCAACGACGTTCACATCCGCCAGGTGGTGAAATACACCGACTACAAGCAGTTCAAATCCACCGTCAAGATTCTTTACAACGGCGAGGACATAACGAACAATGGCCAGCCGCAGGATGGAAAGCCGGCACAGGCGCCCGCGTCGGGAGCAGCGGCAACGCGGCCTAAATAGAATTCGCGGTTATCCTCGTATTCACAGTCACTGCAGAGTCACATGGCAAACGGGGCACCAGTGGTCTTCTAGTAGTAGAGGTATCTCCGCCACTTCGGGTCCGAGTGGCCAATCATGCGCATGATGTGGCGGCTAGTGTGCAGGGAGAAGGGCCGCGGCTCGCGCACTAACTGCATGTCAGTGATCTCGTGTAGCAGGCGGTTGCCCTTGCGACGGTTGCAGGAGTGGCAGCAGGCAACAAGATTCTCCCAGGTGGAGAGCCCTCCCCGGGAACGTGGCTGCACATGGTCGAGCGTCAACTCGCTCGCGGGCAGAACGGTGGAGCAGTATTGGCAGGTATTGCGGTCGCGCAGCAGGATGTTCTTTCGCGAGAGGGCGCGCGTCTGGTGCGGGATGCGGCGATATTCCAGCAGCCGGATCACCGATGGCATAGCCATATGGACGCGCGCAGCGTGCAGGAACGCTCCCTGTTCCTCCTCTGTCTTGGCCACCCCCTTGAGCACCAGCACCAGCGCGCGGCGTGCGCCGCAGATATTGATGGGCTCATAGGAGGCGTTAAGAACCAGCACAGGCGTCTGCATCGTCTGCGGCACGCGATACTCTTCCTGAACGGTGACGTGGCACTTGGTGGCTGATTTCTGTTGCCGAGCGTGGACCATGGCTTTTCCCAGAGACATCTTCTCCCCCGCAAGAATTGACTCAACTACCAGGCGAACTTGCCATCTCCCTCACGTTGGTGTGGGAGACGGCAGTCTTCCCGAACTTTGGATCCCAGAAAGCGACGCCCTCGCGCTGTGCGCGTGCGAGGGTGGCTACCCAGACGGAGGCCGCTCCGGCTTTGAGCAGCGTTTTGCTGCAGGCGCGCGCGGTGGCTCCGGTGGTGTAAATGTCGTCGACCAGCAGGATGTCGCGGCCCGCGACGGCGCGAGGCTCAGGCACAGAAAAAACGCCGCGTACGTTGTCGCGGCGTTGGCGGGCCGATAGCTCAAATTGGGTCGCAGTCCTGCGGCTCCTTACCAGCACTTCGCTGGCGAGGCGGAGCTTCCATTCAGGATGCGTCCGGCGCAGAACCTTCAGTGCTGCCTGGGTAAGCAGCTCAGCCTGGTTATAACCACGGGTGCGCCGTTTCGAGCGGTGCAGCGGGACCGGGACGACCAGCATTTCAGAGGGAGTTTCCGCCGCAAGCTGCGCCATCGCACTTGCCAGGAGATGGCCTAATCCGTTGGAGACGGGGGTGATCCTCTCGTACTTGAGGGAGTGGATGAGGGTGCGAAGCGTACCCTGATACGCTCCGTGCGCCACGGCCCTGCGAAAGGGTGGAGGATCCATCCGGCAGACCCTGCAGACGCAATCCTCTTCCGGGCGCGGGTTTCCTGTGCTGAAGGTGGCAATGCCAAGATCCTCTCCGCATATGCGGCAGAGAGTTCCGCCTTGGACGGGCAGCATATTCCAGCAGGAATCGCAGACAGGAGAGAGGGTGAAGCGCAGGAGGGGGTTACCGCAGGCACAGCAGGAGGCGGGGAAGAGAGCGCAGCTCAACGCGTCCATCGGACTTCGGAGGACGCGTACCACGGCGCGCCACCGCGAAGTGTCGGATGTTGGAACGTCAAGCGTCAAAGTGTCACTCTGACTACCGAAGACGCACCTCGCACTGGAAGCCAGGCATGCTTGCGCCTTCGCCGCCATTGATCCAGAGTATACGGCGAAGGCACGCCGTATGCCAGAGGCAAATTGCGGAGTGCTTGATCAGACCGGACGATTCACCCTGTATTCATAGGGGCGCGCGCTGTTACACTCGTCCTTCCCCTGAAATCCGCCAGCACCGGGAGCGAAGGCTCTATCCTCCTTTCCGGTCAATCTCGCAGCAGAAGTGCGCCCAGTATGGCTATTCTAGTGTTGGAACACCCGTAGTTTTGTTTTGTGGTTCGAGACGCCGCGGATACGAAGGCGGAAGTTCCAGCAGAAGGATTCAGATATCGTTTTTTGAGCGGAGGCATTCGAGTGTCAGAAGTCGCTCCAGCAGTTCAACCCTATATCCCGCATACCGAGACACGGCCGGAGTTTACCTGGCGCGCCATCCTGCTGGGATCATTTTTCGGGATTCTTTTCGGCGCGGTTACTGTCTATGTGGGTCTGCGGGCGGGACTTACGGTGGCGGCCTCCATTCCGATCTCCGTGCTCTCCATCAGCATTCTGCGGGTGCTGGGCCGGGCTTCCATCCTTGAAAACAATATCGTCCAGACCACCGGCAACGCCGGTCAGTCGATTGCCGCTGGGGTGATCTTTACCTTGCCGGCGCTGGTTTTTCTGGGATTTGACCTGGAGTACTCGCGCATCTTCCTGCTGGCGTTGATCGGCGGTTGGCTGGGCGTGCTCTTCATGATTCCCTTGCGCCGCCAGTTGATTGTGGAGGAGCACGCGAACCTGAAGTATCCCGAAGGAACGGCCTGTGCCGATGTGCTGCTGGCCGGCGAGCGTGGCGGATCGTTCGCCAGCCGCGTGTTCTTCGGCCTGGGACTCGGCAGCCTGTATACCCTCTTTCAAAATGACAATCTGTTTGCCGCGTGGCCCAGCACTCCGGATTACCAGCCGGATTTTGGCAAACAGCATGTCCTGAAGGGCGCTGCGATACGGGCCGATGCCACGCCGGAGTACCTTGGCGTCGGTTACATCATCGGGCCACGCGTGGCGGGGGTGATCTTCGCCGGCGGCGTTTTCTCCTGGCTGGTGCTGATGCCGCTCATCTATTTCTTTGGCTCGCATTTTCCCCAGGCGCTTTACCCGGCAACCAAGCCAGTGGCGCAGATGTCGCCCAGCGAGATATGGGCCTCCTACATCCGGCCGATGGGGGCTGGCGCGGTGGCTGCCGCCGGGCTGATCACGCTGCTCAAAACACTGCCGACGATTGCGAGCGCGCTGCGCTCCGGCTTGCAGAATCTGAAGAAGGGCAGTGGATCGAAGGCCGCCACAAAGCGGACGGATGACGACCTCTCCATGGGGATTGTCGTTGGCGGCTCTGCGCTGCTGGTGCTCATGATGTTCTTCTTCCTCACCTTCAAGCCCGTGCCCGGAGCGCAGGTGGGAGTGATGGCGAATCTGGCCGCATCGCTGCTGGTGGTGGTCTTTGGATTCCTCTTCGTAACCGTGTCTTCGCGCATTGTGGGACTGATCGGAAGCTCCGCAAACCCCATCTCCGGCATGACGATTGCCACGCTGATGGCAACCTCCGCGATCTTTCTTGTGAAGGGCTGGACAACCCCTGCCTTTGGCGCATTGGCGATCACTATTGGCGGCGTGGTCTGCATCGCGGCGGCGAACGCAGGGGATACTTCGCAGGATCTGAAGACAGGTTTCCTGATCGGAGCTACGCCCTGGAAACAGCAGGTTGCGCTGATGATCGGCGTCTGCGTTTCTACCGTGGCAATCGGCGTTACGCTCAACCTGATGAATAAGGGACTTGAGGAATTCCGCGAGACGGCACAGCCCTGGGATATCAGCGTTGTCCATGACGGCGTGCAGATGCAGGGGACGTTTACACGCCAGAGCTTTCGCGTGGTGCATGCGGACAAGACCGAGGACACACGTTCCGGCAGCAACTATCTTCTGCTGAATGCTCTGGGCTCGCCTGAACTCGCCGACGGCAAATATCTCTACAATCCGGCGACTCGTTTGATTGAAGTGCAATGGGTGCAGGGAATCGGCAGCGAGAAGGCCGCCGCGCCCCAGGCCAGGCTTATGGCGACGGTGATTAACGGCATCCTGACTCGCAAATTGCCCTGGGGCCTGGTGCTGCTTGGCGTATTTCTGGTGATCGCGGTGGAGCTGCTGGGAATTCGGTCTCTGTCTTTCGCGGTTGGCGCGTATCTCTCCATTGCCACCACGCTCGCTATCTTCTGCGGTGGCGTGATGCGCTGGATGGTGGATCGTGCGGTGGAGAAGGCAGGTGGCGGCACGGAGGATTCCGAGAGCGAAATCAGCCCCGGCTCGCTGTATGCCAGCGGTCTGATTGCAGCAGGAGGAATCGTGGGACTGCTGGGCGTCGCTCTCAAGCTCTACGAGGCTGCGACGAACCGGCACGATATCCTGCGCCTTCCCCGGACCTTTCTGTATCACGACTGGGTATCGGTGGGGATGTTCGCGCTGCTGGCGTTCTCGCTGTATTACTTTGCGCGCAAGCCGCTGGAGAACAAGAAATAGCGGGTCCAAAAAGGTGTTAAATAGTAGTCAAAGACGAGAGGCGCCTGTCGTTGTTAGGCGCCTCCAGTCTTTGCTCCCCGGCTCGCTAGGCTCTTTCCGATTGCAGCCGCTCTAAGCCCTGATGGGCCAGATCCTCCAGCGCCGAGATCAGCAGCGGCGAGTCATTCAGCGATTGTGGGCGTTCCAGTCGCATACCTAAGCTAGAGGCCAATTTGCGGAAAGCGATGTCGATATCGTAGAGGATTTCGACGTGGTCGCAGAGAAAGCCAATCGGCTGCAGCACAATAGATTTGCGCCCCGCAGCCGCGAGTGCCGCGAGTGTCTCTTCTACCGTGGGACCTAACCACGGGCCGCCGGACATCCCCTGGCTTTGAAACGCAAAGAACCAATCTTCCGGCTTCAGGTCTGCGATCCGCGCAGCGACCAGTGCGGCAGTCCGCTTGGCTTCGATAGCGTAGGGGTCTGGTCCGGAGTTGCTCGTTGGTGGTGCTGGTCTTTCCGGTCTTGCGTCGGCGGCGGAGGCAGCAGCCGGGCTCTGCGTCTGAACCGTTCTGCAGGGGACGCTGTGCGCGGTAAAGAGAACCGGCACGTCTGAGCCGGTTTCTTCGCGGAGCCGGCCCAGTACAGGGCGCAGGCGGTCGGCGAAGGCATCGGCAAGCAGCGGGTGTTCCGCCCAGCCCTCGATAAACTCGATACGCATATCCCCGGCCTCTGCCTGCACAGCCCGACGATACAACCCCACACTGGTCCGCGAATTGTGCGGAGCCAGACAGATCGCAACAGCGGAGCGGATGCCGTCGGCGCGCATCTGCTTCACCATATCGACAATGTAGGGCTTCCAGTTGCGCATGCCGACGTAGGTTGGCATGCCAACGGCTTCGCTCAGCAGCCGGCCCTGTTCCAGGGTGATCCCGGTAAGCGGGCTTTGACCGATGAGGCTGTACCGATGACGGATCTCCTCCACGACCTGCTGGGGCAAAGGCCGCCCACTGGTTACGTTGCGCAGGTACTCGGGGATGTCGTCCAGAGCCTCCGGTGTTCCGTGCGCCAGCAGCAGGATGGCGGTATCAGACATGACCGCCGCTCTTCGAGAACTCGCGCACATACTTCACCACCTGCTGCACGTTTTCTACCGGGGTTCCAGGCACAATACCATGTCCGAGGTTAAAGATGTGTCCCGGGCGTCCGGCTGCCTGCTGCATGACTTCATACACACGCTTGCGCAGCAATTCCGGCTCGGCGAAGAGAGTGATGGGATCGAGGTTGCCCTGCACGGCGCAGCGGTAATCCAGCGTCCTCCATGCTCCATCGAGCGGAGTCCGCCAGTCGAGCCCGAGGACATCGGCGCCGGTCTCGCTCATGGCAGGCAGAAGGCTCGCCGTGTCCACTCCGAAGTAGATCACCGGGACTCCCATGGCCTGAACCTCGCGCACCAGCCGCGTGGCTATCGGCAGAACGAACTCCCGATAATCTGCGATGGAGAGCGCTCCTACCCAGCTATCAAAGATCTGGATGACATCGGCGCCAGCGGCCACCTGTTGCGCGGCATACTCGCGCAGGACCAGGGCAAGCTTCTCCAGAAGCCGCTGCCAGGTGGAGGGCTGGCGATACATCATCGTCTTGGTGTGGATGTAGTTTCGCGAGCCGCCGCCCTCGATCATGTAGCTGGCCAGGGTGAATGGCGCGCCGATAAAGCCGATCGTGCCGATCGTCTCCTTAAAATGCGCCACAACCCGGCTGATTGCCTCGGCCACGTAGCCCAGCTCCGATGCGCGATCCGTTCGCAGCCGCACGACGTCTTCCTCGGTACGAATGGGGTGGTGAATCACCGGACCCTCACCAGCCTGGAACTCAAAGTCCAGCCCCATGCAGTCCAGGGGCAGCAGCAGATCGGCAAATATGATGGCGGCGTCCACGTCCAGCTTCTCGGCGGCGGTAATCGTCACCTCCGCAGCGAGCTCCGGGCGTCTGCAAATCTCGAGCAGGGAATGGTGTTTGCGGACGGCCTGATATTCCGCCATATATCGTCCGGCCTGGCGCAAAAACCAGACAGGCGTGCGGTCTACCGGTTTGCGAAGGCAGGCGCGGAGAAATCGTGTTCCACTGGACAGCACTTCAGGATCAGCCCCAGCGGCTTCGGGACGAGATGGTGGATATGGTTTGGAGGGCATAGTTTCCCATCAAGAGTAGCATTTTCGAGCACGGAGACGGATGGCGGATCCTGGCCGCTTCTGTCCGGCTTCCCCATCTGCCGCGGGCAGGATGTCTAACTCGGCATGTAGGGCACGCATCCTCTCCTTTGGGCTATTTCCGTTACAGCGGGGTGAGTTTTGCGCTTTAATGGGAAGTTCCTTGAGAGGTGAAAGCGTCCCCATGTCCCTGAAGAGCTATTGCCGTGCCATCCGGATCGTCCTCGTTCTCTTCTTCAGCCTGCCTGTGTTGCCGTTGCCGTCTATGGCGCAGGGCGGCGACTCGGTCCAATACAACAGCCAGAGCAGGATCTTCCGGCTCGATGCGGCGGGCGTTACCTACGCTCTCGGCGTCAACGAGAGAGGCGAATTGCAGCCCGTCTACTGGGGACAAAGGCTGGGGGAGAAAGACGCCCTTGCGCCAGCCCATTCGATGAGGGAGGCCGCATCGTTTGATCTCGCTACCACTACCACGCCGCAGGAGTTCCCGGGATGGGGAGCGGGGCTATATACCGAGCCTTCGCTCAAAGTCACCTTCCCCGATGGGAACCGCGACCTGGTACTGCATTATGTGAGCCACGCGATTCACGGCAATGCGCTGGAGATTGTGTTGAAGGACATTTCGCGCGAAGTCTATGTGAACCTGCGCTACCAGATCGATCCCGCGACGGGGGTGCTGGGCCGCTCGGCAACGATTGAGAATCGGACAAAGGATCCGCTGACGGTGCAGCAGGCAGCATCGGCGGCGTGGACCTTGCCGCGCGCTCCGGAGTACACCCTGAACTACTTAACGGGACGGTGGGGCGCGGAGTTTTCACTGCAGCGGGAGAAGATCCGTCCCGGCCAGCGCGTGCTGGAGAGCCGTCGCGGTTCTACCGGCCACCAGAACAATCCATGGTTTGCGGTCAGCCGGGGAGAGACGCAGGAGGAGTCAGGTGACGTCTGGTTTGGCGCTTTGGCCTGGAGCGGCTCGTGGCGCATTACGGTGGAGCAGACCCAGCTTGAGGAAGTTCGTATCACCGGCGGTTACAATCCCTTCGATTTCGGATATCGCCTGGCTCCCGCGGAGAAGCTCGCCACGCCGGTCTTCTATGCGGGATACACGCACTCCGGCATGGGAGAAGCTTCGCGCCTGATGCACCGCTTTGAACTGGCGCAGATTGCTCCGCAACGCCCGCATCCCAAGGTTCGGCCTATCATCTACAACTCCTGGGAAGCGACGGAGATGAATGTGGATGAACCGGGGCAAGTTGCCCTGGCAGAGAAGGCGGCAGCTCTCGGGGTCGAACGTTTTGTGATGGACGACGGCTGGTTTGGCCAGCGCAAGGACGACCACGCCGGGCTGGGTGACTGGTACGTGAACCCGCAGAAGTTTCCCCATGGACTCGGGCCGCTGATCGACCGCGTGCACGCGCTTGGCATGGACTTTGGGCTATGGGTGGAGCCGGAGATGGTGAATCCGGACAGCGACCTCTATCGCAAACATCCTGATTGGGTGATCGGTTTTAACGGGCGCCCGCGCACCGAGGGGCGAAACCAGCTCGTGCTGAATCTGGCCCGTCCAGATGTGCGGGAATACGTCTACAACTTCCTCGACAAGATCCTTACGGACAACCAGATCGCCTTCCTCAAGTGGGACTACAACCGCAACTGGTCCGAGCCGGGATGGCCCGCGGTCGCGCCGGAAGAGCAGCAGCAGATCTATGTGAAATACGTGCAGAACCTGTATTCCATTCTGGACGAACTGCGGGCAAAGCATCCCGGCGTCGAGATCGAATCCTGCTCTGGCGGCGGCGGCCGCGTGGATCTCGGCATCCTCGCGCGCACCGATGAGGTGTGGACGTCGGATAACACGGACCCGTTCGACCGCCTCTCGATTCAGCATGGATTTACACAGGCCTATGCGCCGGAATTCATGATGGCCTGGGTGACCGATTCGCCGCACTGGCTGAACCGGCGGACGACTTCGATCGAGTATCGCTTTCTGTCGTCCATGCAGGGATCGCTTGGCATTGGCGCAAATCTCAATCGCTGGCAGCCGGCGGATTTTGCGGCGGCCAAGTCGATGATCGCAGCGTACAAGGATGTGCGCGAGACGGTGCAGCATGGCTCGCTCTATCGCCTGATCTCGCCGCTGAATAGCAGCGAGGCATCTGCGACCGAGTCCGTTGCTCAGGATGGAAACCAGGCGGTCGTCTTCGCGCTGCTCCACTCAAGCCAGTTCGGCAACACCTTTCCGACGCTGTATCTGCGGGGGCTCGATTCGCAGGCAAATTATCGGATCGATCTGCTGTACGGGAAGCTCCTAGGTCCCGGCCCGGTTACAGCGACCGGGGCCTACTGGATGTCGCACGGCGCTGACCTGGATCTTCGTGGAGACTACCAGGCAGCGGCGTTCAAACTCACGCGCCTGCAGTAAGGAAAGAAGAGAGCCCTGCACGGCGATCCGTCCTGCAGGGCTCTCGTGCTTTCAGATGAATGCTAGGAGGACACCGCGACGGCCATCTCCATCTCCGCATAGGGAAGCATCGCGGCGCCCAGCAATCCCGACTCCGGGCCGAGCAGAGCGGGAACGATCTGGGTGCGTGAATGTGCAACTTTGGGCTATCAGATTTCTCTTCATTCACCAACAAGGAGAAAGACCGATGAAAACGCTTGCTCTTATAGTGGCTCTCTTCGCCGCTGTCTCTGGCTGGGCACAAAATGGGAGTCCAGATGGAGCACGGCCCGGAGGTGCCCAACCGCCGACCGAGGCTCTCAATGGGAAACACAGGAATAGTTCCGGACCTCTTGCTTGGGTAAGCTCCGACATCAACCCTAAGACCCTCTTCTGGATTCAGGGAAGGTTCGTGCCCGCTGCTGATTCCAACTATCAGGGCCATGCAGAGGTTGTAACTATCCTGTGTTCGATTCGCGAATACGAATGCCTCGAAATTGAGAGCACTAGCCCGCTCGTCCGCGGTGAACAGGTCTGGATTGCAGATTTCAAGCCCGCCAGCTGGGACAATACAGGGATTCTGGCAACCACCCGCTCGCTCGACGGCTGCACGGACGAAACGCTGAAAATCCATTTCTCTCCACCGTCCGTGGTCTTAATCAACTCGCCCGTGCTACCGACGTCCGAGAATTGCAAAAAAGTCAACAACTCGTGGGATACACTTCTGCGCAAAAGCGGCAGCGGGATAGCGGCACAGATGGAGGAGGATATGCTTGTCCCTACGCGGGGGCCGTTTCCATTTCAGGATATCGATTCTGAAGTCGAGAGAGTTCCTACATCTGCTCTGCAGAAGAAGCCTTGATCGTCCTTCGTGCGGCCGGACAGCAAGACAGTGCTTGATGGTCTGCTCTATCAACGGGAGGCATAAGGCCGAAAGAAGAGAGCCCTGCGCGGCGATCCGTCCTGCAGGGCTTTCGTGTTCTCAGGTGAATGCTAGGAGGACACCGCGACGGCCATCTCCATCTCCGCATAGGGAAGCATCGCGGCGCCCAGCAATCCCGACTCTGGGCCGAGCAGAGCGGGAACGATCTGGGTACGTTGTGGATCGACGTCCTCTTCGTTGCGGGGGGCTGTGAGCCGGTAGATATAGCTATCGCGCAGAAGGACGGAAAACATGGTTGGCGCAAACAGATGCCAGGAGCTTGCCAGCCCACCACCGATGACATACAGGGGAAGATTCAATGTATTCACCAGATGGGAGAGGCTGATACCGAGGAATTTGCCCACCTTGACGTATACCTGACGAGCACCCTCATCTCCAGCGTCTGCCAGTTGCGCGACGTTGTGTGCCGAGATAGATCCAGTAGTAGCAAGGATGCGGGCAATTTCTTCCGACTGTCCGGCTTCGGCTGCTTCCTTTGCCATTCGGGAGACGGCGGTAGCGGAGGCATACTGCTCCAGGCACCCTCGTCCACCGCAGCCGCATAAAGGGCCGTCATACTCCAGCGGGCCATGGCCTGCTTCTCCGGCCATCCCGGCCATTCCATGCCACACTCGCCGATTGAGGATGATTCCGTTGCCGACGCCGGTTCCCAGGGTTAGCATGCAGAGGGAGTTGACTCCGCGCTGCTTGCCGGAGCCGTGAAAAAGCTCGGCCAGGGCCGCGGCATTGGCGTCATTCTCAATGATGACAGGCATGCCCAGCACCTTTTCAATCTCGATCTTGAGTTCAAAACCGTCCCATCCAGGAAAATTCGGCAGGTGGTAGAGTTTGCCGGAGGGTAGCTGCAGCGGACCGGGGCTGCCTACGCCGACGCCCACCAGTTCCAATCTGCCCCGCAGCTTGCGTGCGATTTCGTGGATTGCGTTGCACATGTCCTGTACAACGGCATACTTTCCCGCCTCAAGCCGGGTCGGGATCGCGACGCTTTCGAGCCTCTCCTGAGCCCTTGTATACGCTGCGATCCGCAGGTTTGTGCCACCAAGATCTACCCCAATTGAAAAGCTATTCATAGAAAGCCTTTTGCTTCTGCCAGACTATTAGTTTTTTAACTGCCCATTAGACAGCATATTCCTCATATATGACTTTTTAATGAGAAGGCGCGGGGCCTTTTCATCGTCTTCTGACCCGCAAGCTAAGCCAAAAGCACTTTCTATTCATCGGCGTGACTGGCAAGGACGATGACGCCGTCACGAGGCGGTAGAGAGATGCTTTCGCTAGTTGCGCAGCTATTGAGGAGTTGTTCCGTTAATTGTAAGTCCTGCGCCGGAAGCGAATGGAAGACAGGTGGAAACCGGGGGAGAAACTGGGGTTCGCTGCGGGAAGGGTGATAAAGCAGGTCCTTCGCTTCGCTCAGGATGACAACCTGGCGGGCGGAAACCGGAAGAGAACGCTTCGCTCAGGATGACAAACAAGGGGGCAGTGAGTTTCCGCGGCGGTGGGAAGCAGGTCCTTCGCTTCGCTCAGGATGACAAACAAGGCGGGAGGAAACTGGAAGAGAAAACCAGGGGAGAAATCTGGGGGAGAAAACTGGGAGGTCTAGAATGGTTCCGATTTTGGTTTATCCAGCAAGTGGAGGCTGTAAATGTCGAATTCAAAACCAGTTTCTGCGATCCCGCGGAAGATTCTCTCTCCGATTGACTTCAGCGCTCCTTCGACGACTGCTCTTGCCACGGCTACGGATCTTGCCAGGCATTTCCATGCAGAACTCGTCCTGGTTCACGTGATACCCATGCTGCCGCCGGTGAGCGGCGCGGACTTCTTTAAGGAAACCGAGTATATGCGCGAGTTGCAGCGGGATGCGGAAGGGAGGCTCCGTGCCATGCTTGCGCCCATTCTTGCCAGCGGAGTCACGGCGGAATCCGTCGTCGCCGTCAGCGGAGATACCGCTGGAGAGATTCTGCGTGTCGCAACCGCCAAGGATATCGACATGATCGTTATTGCAACCCACGGCATGACCGGATGGCGTCCGATGATTTTTGGCTCAATTGCAGAGAAGGTCGTGAAGCTGGCGCACTGTCCCGTGCTCGTGATCCGTGCGCCCAACGCTTGATCGCCTGGGCCCGCCGTTTCCGGTTATTGTCCCGGTAATCGGTAACCTGGGTTAGCAGAGACCTGCGAGTGCATCAGGGGGGCCTGCGCGTTTCCTTCTCAGGCCCCTTGCAGTACGTGGAGCGTCGTTGCTTTCTTCAGGCTTGCGGCTGGCTGGTGATAGCCCTTCGGCACATAGGAGCAGCAGGGCTCTTCGGAATGCGGGTTTCCCGTTAGAGCATAGGCCCGCGACCGGGATCCGCCGCAGATCTCCTTAAACTCGCACGCGCCGCATTTCCCCTCCAACTGGGAGGTGTCCCGCAGGCTCTTGAACAGCGGCGAATCGCGGTAGATCGTCGCCAGACTCTGCTGGCGGATGCTCCCGGCAGACATAGGCAGAAATCCGCTGGGGAAGACCTCTCCCTTGTGGGAAATAAATACGAATCCCTTGCCGTCGTTCAAGCCGCGAGGAGCGCGCCCAATAGTGTCCAGTGCTTTTGCGTGATCCTCGGAGTCGCTCACTCCCGCCTTCCGTTCGCGCACGCGCTGTTGCAGGGCATAGCGTCTGAAATGCTGCGCTTCTGTGGTTTTGATATCAAAGGACGCCGTCTTGGAGAGGCTGTAGAGTCTTGCGAAGACCTCCTCGAATTCATCGGCGCTCAACAGGTCGTTCAGCTTTCCGCGTCCGGTGGGCACCAGGAAGAACACACTCCAGAGAGTGATCTTCAGGTGCTCCATCAGACTCACGATCGCGTCGATTTCTCCAATATTGCGGCGGCTGAACGTGGTGTTGATCTGTACCGGCAGGCCGATTTCGTTGGCCCAGCGAATGGCATCGAGCGTGCGCGCGAACGACCCTGACATTCCCCGAAATGCATCGTGCGTTTCTGCGCTGGCGCCATCCATGCTGACGGCAAGCCTTGCCAATCCTGCTTCTTTCAGGCGAACAATGATCTCCCGGGTCAACAGGGGGGTTGCGCTCGGCGTCAGGGATACGCGGACACCCACCTCCCGCGCATGGCGGATGAGCTCGAAGAGATCCGGCCGCTTGATCGGATCGCCGCCCGTGAGCACGAAGACCGGAACCTGCAGGCTCGCGATCTGGTCGATCAACTGCTTCCCCTCTTCGGTCGTCAACTCGGAGGGATGGCGTTCGGGCTGCGCCGAGGCGCGGCAGTGGACGCAAGCCAGATCGCAGGCTTGGGTAACCTCCCATATAGCTATGAATGGGCGCTCATCAAAGTTGGTGGTATGCATCAGCGGGTTCATATCCACCATAAGACTGCGATCTGCGCTGCCGCGCAGTGACCAAAGTCGCACACTGATAGAATTTGCGGGTGAGCGCTGAACGCATGGATCTGGCTGCCGTCCTGCAAAGGACACCTTTATTGTCGAGTCTGTCTCCTGCCGAGCTGGGATCGCTGGCCGCCCGGACGGTGAGGAAGTTGCTGAGTGCAGGGGAGTTGATCTTCTCCGAAGGCGAGCCCTGCAACGGATTGCACATCATCGCTCGCGGAAAGGTCAGGATCTTCAAGACCTCCGTGAGCGGACGCGAGCAGGTGCTTGCTGTGAATGGTGCGGGCGAATCCATTGCCGAGCTGCCCGTCTTTGATGGCGGCCCTTTTCCCGCCTCCGCGGTCGCGTTGGAGGATACCGAGATCGCTTTTATCTCTCGCCGCGATTTTCAGGCATTTTGCCGGGAGCACCCCGAGGTTGCCCTGAAGGTGCTTGCCGTCGTCGGTGGCAGATTGCGACGCCTGGTCGGCATTATTGAAGAGCTGTCTTTTACTACGATTCGCCAGCGTCTCGTCTCTGCCCTGGTGCGCTTGGCCGAGAGCGAAGGCAGAAAGACCGCTCGCGGTATCGAGTTCCTTCTTCCTGCCAGCCATCAGGAATTGGCGAATCAACTCGGAACTGTGCGTGAGCTGGTTTCGCGCAACCTTACCCGTTTGCACGCGGAAGGGCTACTCGATGTAGATGCAAGGCAGATCATTGTGAAGGATCTGAAGGGGCTCCACTCACTGCTGGATGGTTCCCAGTAATTCCAGCAATCCTGAGTGACATAAGTTACTGCTGAGAACCAGGCATCCGGCTACGGTTGTAAGTGGAGAGCATCTTATGTCCGCCACTGTTATGTCCGCCACTGCCACGCAAACGCTTCGCGAGATCGCCGCTGAACAGCCATCCGCCGTGAATCTCTTCGCGCGATTCGAGATCGATCTATGTACGCTCGCAGATAAGTCGCTCGCTGAGGCCTGCTCCGAACTAAGCCTCTCGCTCGACCAGCTCTTGCAGAAACTGGACGAGGCGAAAGCTACGGAAAACGGCACCGCTGCCGCTATCGATCCATCCACGCTCTCCCTGACGCGCCTCATCCAGCACATCGTACGCAGACATCATCAGGGCGTTCGGCAAGAGCTTCCGGAACTCCTTCGGATGGCGCACAAGCTGGTGGAAAGGCGCGCGGAGGATTCTCCCGAGTTGAGGCAGATCGAACAGTTGATTGAACAACTGCACAGGGGCTTGCTCAAGCACATCGGCAAGGAGGAGCAGGTCCTCTTCCCAGTGATTGCCGACATGGAAGAGAACTCGACACTTGGCTCCCCCTCTCTGCACTCCCACTTCAAAACGCTGACTCACCCTGTCTTTGTGATGGCGCAGGAGCATGAATTCACCAGCGCCGTGTATGCCGAGATGCGAAGAGCGACGAAAGACTTCGAACTACCCGCCGGAGCGTGCACAACCCATCAGGCGCTGTTCGAAGGCTTGCGCCGATATGAAGTCAATCTGCGAGAGCATATCCGCCTGGAAAATGACTTTCTGTTTCCGCGCGCAATCGCTATGGAAACAGAGCTGCAAGGCCGGAGGTAGCCGTGACCGCAACAGAGCAATCCACTCGAAGCGTACCAGGCGAGCAGGAAAACGTCGCCCTGGCTGCAATCGTTCGCGAACGGCGCAAGAGCCTGATGCTGCGCGCGTGGATCGTGAGCGGGCTCTTCTTTATGGCGCTGCCGGGAACGCTTATGGGCTTCTCGAACTTGCTGGCGATCAGCTCCCATCACGGGCTCGCGTCGCTGCCAGCCTCGTGGATTGAAGGCCACGGGCATGCGCAGGTCTTTGGCTGGATTGGAAGCTTCATCCTCGGCATTGGCTTCTATTCGCAGCCATCCAAGGCACAGCCCACAAATAGGATTCCGCTGACGTCTTTTGTATTGTGGACCTCAGGGGTAGCACTGCGATGGGTGGGGAACATCTACGGCTGGCATTGGCGAATTCTGCTGCCGGTGTCGGCTGCCTTTGAATTTCTCGCGGTGCTTCTGTTTCTGAAGGCGGCACTGCAACACAAGCTTCCCGATGCGGAGGCCGGCAAACCGCGCGAATCCAGGATGGAAGTGTGGATGATTTCCGTCATGGTCGGGACCGCAGGGCTGGTTGCATCGGTTATCTTCAATCTCATCGAATGTGTTCAGCTTGCGATTCAAGGTTCCCTGCGTTCCTTTCCTCATGCTCTCGACCAGAAATACCTGGTGCTTCTGGGGTGGGGATTCCTGGTTCCATTTGTCTGGGGATTCTCCGCACGCTGGCTGCCCACTTTTCTGGCGCTTGCGAAACCCAATGCTTCCGGATTGAAGTTGGCTCTGTTTCTTGACCTCGCTGGTGTGCTATGCGGCGCAAGCGGCTGGACACCCCTTGCGACGATTCTGCTGGCCACAAGCGCGATTGTCGTATGTGCTGCGCTTCATCTCGCCGAGCGACCCAGGGGACACGCAAAGGTGCAGGGAATCCATCCAAGTTTTCCGGTGTTTATCCGCATCGCGTATGGCTGGCTGGTGATCGCAGGCGGGCTGAGTGTTGTGGCTGCATTCGCTGACCATCACGGCGGTTTCTGGGGTGCCTCCCGCCATGCACTTACGGTTGGATTCGCCGCCACGATGGTCTTCGCCATCGGGCCGCGCATTCTTCCTCACTTCGGTGGCGTCTATGCGATCTTCAGCAAGCGCCTCATGTTTCTCAGCCTTCTTCTGGTGCAGACAGGATGCACGCTCCGCGTGTCCTCCGAGTCGCTGGCGTATGAAGGGCTGGCCTCCTTCGGATGGAAGGTCCTGCCTCTCTCCGGAGTTCTGGAACTGACCGCAGTGCTTCTCTTTGCGATCAATCTTTCACTTACTTTCCTGGCGGGCCGCTCTACCTTTGCGCAGAACAGTTCTCAGCAAGCAAAGGTTGCTTAGAGCAGCCTGCCTGTTGCTGGTATCGCGACATAGCAAGCAACCGGAGCAGACCTTTCGTCTCAATATATATCGTGATACGATATATCAACGATGACGAAGATAGATGAAGAGAATGCGTGCTCGGCTCAGCAACTCCAGGTGCTTGCTGAGTTCCGTCACGAACTGCGGAGGTTTTTGCACTTCAGCGAACAGGCAGCGGCTGAGGTAAACCTTCAGCCCCAGCAACATCAGCTTCTGTTGCAAATTGCGGGTGCGCCGGAGGGAGTGGCGCCAACCGTGGCTTATGCAGCAGAGCGCCTCGGGCTTCGCCACAACAGTGTGGTGGAGTTGAGCAATCGCTGTGAAGAGGCTGGTCTGATCGTTCGCCGTCAGGATCCGCAGGATCATCGCTGCGTATTGCTCTGTCTAACTCCGCACGGGCAGCACATCCTCGCGGATCTATCTGCACACCACGCGCGTGAGCTAAACGAATTTGGTCCCCGTCTCATCCAGGCTTTAAAGCGCATTCAGGCGATGGACAAGCCGAATCTGAAAAACACAAAAAAGGCGAGCGCATGAGATCTGAGCCTTCAGTACTACGTGACTTTACGGTCGACGGACGGGTTTGGATTATCTCGGCCATCGCTATCGTGATTGGTGCAGGAGCCACTCTTCTGGCGGTTGTGCTCTTGCGATTGATTGGCCTCGCAACCAATCTCTTCTATTTCCATCGCTTCAGTACGGCGCTGGTATCTCCCGCTGGCAGCCCGCTTGGCTATTGGATGGCAGTGGTTCCAGTGATTGGTGGTCTCTTGGTTGGACTGATGGCCCGCTATGGCTCGGAGAAAATTCGCGGCCATGGAATTCCTGAGGCGATTGAAGCGATCCTTCTGCATCGGGCCCGCGTGGACCCGAAGATCGCGATCCTCAAGCCAATCTCTGCTGCAATCGCTATTGGCTCAGGAGGACCGTTCGGTGCGGAAGGCCCAATCATTATGACGGGCGGAGCCTTCGGCTCACTGGTTGCCCAATGGATCCATCTGACCGATGCCGAGCGGACAACGCTGCTGGTGGCGGGCGCGGCGGCGGGTATGTCGGCTACTTTTGAGACTCCTCTTGCCGCGACCATGCTGGCGGTGGAGCTGCTGCTGTTTGAATGGCGACCGCGCAGCCTTGTACCCGTCGCACTTGCGAGCGCCGTCGCCGCAATCCTGCGAGTCCACTGGCTGGGTGCTGGGCCTTTATTTCAAATGCCGGCGATCCATGGCGTTCGCACGGTTTCCGTTGCTATTGGAGCGCTCCTGCTTGGCATGATTGTCGGGCTCGCAGCCGCTGTTCTAAGCCGCATCATGTACGGATTTGAAGATCTGTTTGGCGCAATGCGCGTGCATTGGATGTGGTGGCCTGCGATTGGCGCAGTTGGCATCGGCATTGGTGGGCTATTCTTTCCGCGCGGTCTTGGCGTGGGCTACGACAATATTGCCGAGTTGCTGCGAGGGAACGCATCGACGGGTCTGATAGTAGGCATCCTCCTTGCGAAGTCCCTCATGTGGGCGTTCTCGCTCGGGTCCGGAACCTCTGGCGGTGTGCTGGCTCCGCTGCTCATGATCGGCGGCGCAATTGGCGCTATGGCTGGACATTTTGCGCATGCCACCACTGAGGCGCAGGCATTCTGGGCCCTGCTGGGTATGGGAGCGATGCTGGCGGGCTCGCTGGGTGTGCCAATTACCGCGATGCTCTTCAGCCTGGAACTGACGCATTGTTTACCGGCGTTGATGCCGCTGATGCTGGCCTGCATCGCAGCGTACCTGGTGACGGCACTGGTGATGCCGCGCTCCATCCTGACTGAAAAACTCAGCCGACGAGGGTATCACCTGACGCGCGAATATGGCGTCGATCCGTTAGAGCTGATTATCGTGCGGGAATTGATGACAGAGATCCAGGCGCCCGAGAGCGCCGACACAAATGATCTTCCCGAGCAGTACGTATACGCGGATACTACCTGCCGCGGCGTTGCGGAACAAATGGCGACGGAAGGAGTGACCCGCCTGCCGGTGGTCGACCGCATGACACATGCCGTGTGTGGCACGGTTACGCTTGAAGACCTTCTCCTGGGGCGTCGCAAAGCGGTGACGCGGGAGCAGGAGCGCCTTCGCCTCTTCGGGAGCCTTGTTCCGGCGAAGGACGAGTAATCCAGGAACCTCCTCCTTCGCCGTTGTGCTGCCTATCGACCAGAAAACTGCTACTTCTGCTGCTACAAATCTGTTGTGTGCTCCACGGCGAAAAGAGTATCTACCACAACCCATCCATAAAGGAGCGTATGCGACGCTAAAGATTCTTCCTGTGACTTAAGTCCCTGCATCGCTGCCAGCCTACGTTTTATGTTGCAGATAGCACTGGCAACGAGCAACCTTTATGATCTGCATCAACACCTCTTCTATCGCCGTCATTTTTCGGGCTCCTGATCTGGGAGCCATATCGGGCCGCTGGGTCTACCTCGCGCTGTTTGCGGTGAACCTTGCTCTTACAGCTTACTTCGGCCCCACACTTTCCGCGCGCACCGAACGGCGCGCCTCTCATCCATCGTCGAGGAAACATCATGTCCTTTAAGCGTCATTGGCTGGCTTTGGCCATCGTCATCCTTGCATCATTCGCCGTTCTTGGAGGAGTCGGGCGGCAGATGATCAGCGAAGCTCCACCACTCCCCGATGTATATAGTACGGACGGGCAACTACTCTTTACTGGCAGTTCCATTACCGATGGTCAGGGAGTCTGGCAATCGATCGGTGGTCAGGAGATTGGCACGGTATGGGGCCACGGCGCCTATGTTGCTCCTGACTGGAGTGCCGACTGGTTGCATCGTGAGTCTGAGATCCTGCTCAACATCTGGGCGAATCAGGCGGGAGCCGCAGACTTTGCATTGTTAAACCTGGATCAGCAGGCTGTTCTGAAGGCTCGCCTGATTCGCGTAATGCGTGCCAACACCTATGACAAGGCTCAGAACCGCGTCACGATTGGTCCGGAGCGCGTGGCAGCGTATCGGCAGTTGTCGAGCTACTACGCGAACGTCTTCGCCAATGGTCGCAAAGAGTACGCGATTCCTCAGAAGGCTTTGACGGATCCTGTGAAAGCGCGCCAGATGGCGAACTTCTTCTGGTGGACCTCCTGGGCTGCAAGTACCGAGCGTCCTGGCTCGGCCACAACATACACCAACAATTGGCCACATGAGCCGCTGGTGGGAAATCAACCTACCTCCGGCGCGATCCTGTGGAGCGTGATCAGCTTCGTACTACTGCTAGCGAGTATTGGCGGGCTTGTCTGGTGGTACTCCTCGCAGGAGAAAGCTGTAAGCCACCTCGTGCTTCCGAAAACAGACCCATTCCTGGGGATGCAGGCAACACCATCGCAGAAGGCAACGATGAAGTACTTCTTCGTCGTAGTGATTCTGTGGGGTGTGCAGATCCTGATGGGTGTTATCACTGCGCACTATGGCGTTGAAGGCCAGGGATTCTATGGATTCCCGCTGGATCGATATCTGCCTTATTCCATCACCCGCACCTGGCATCTGCAGATAGCTATCTTCTGGATTGCGACCTCGTGGCTTGCTACGGGATTGTATGTGGGACCCGCGGTTACGGGCTATGAGCCAAAGGGCCAGCGCATAGGCGTCAATATACTTTTTGCTGCGCTCATTCTTGTCGTTGGCGGATCGCTTGCGGGAGAGTGGTTTGGCATCCAGCAGAAGCTCGGCAACCTGTGGTTCTGGTTCGGAAGCCAGGGATATGAGTATGTGGACCTCGGGCGCTTCTGGCAGATACTCCTCTTTGTTGGATTGGTTCTATGGCTCTTCCTGATGGGCCGCTCGCTGAAGCCCGCACTGGTCAAGCAGAGTGAGGATCGTTCTCTGCTGATTCTCTTCCTGGTCTCCAGCATCGCTATCCCACTGTTCTATGCCGCAGGGTTGATGTATGGGCAGCGTTCGCACCTGGTTACCGCCGAGTATTGGCGCTGGTGGGTTGTTCACCTCTGGGTCGAAGGCTTCTTTGAGGTATTTGCAACTGTGGTGATTGCATTCCTGTTCACCCGGATGAAGCTTATCGAAATCCGTACCGCGACCAAGGCGGTCCTCTTTTCCACGACGATCTTTCTTGCTGGCGGAATTATTGGAACCTTCCATCATCTCTACTTCACCGGGGCATCGGCTGCGGTAATCGCGCTGGGCGCTGTCTTCAGTGCGCTTGAGGTGGTTCCGCTGACGCTGGTTGGATACGAGGCATGGGAGAATATCCGGCTTACACGAGCCACCGAGAAGGCTCCCTGGATTGCGAACTACCGTTGGCCAATCTACTTCTTTGTCGCTGTATCTTTCTGGAACCTGGTGGGCGCCGGGGTGTTTGGCTTCCTCATCAATCCTCCAGTAGCTCTGTACTACATGCAGGGGCTCAACACGACTCCGGTGCACGGACATACCGCGTTGTTTGGTGTCTACGGCATGCTTGGCCTTGGGCTTACGCTGTTCTGCCTGCGCGCAATGCGTCCGGCGAGACCGTGGAAGCAAGGGGCGCTCAAAATGTCCTTCTGGTGCATCAATCTTGGGTTGGCGTTTATGGTTCTGTTTAGCATGCTGCCAGTGGGCCTGCTGCAGGTCTGGGCGTCGATCCAATACGGCACATGGTATGCGCGTTCTGCGGAGTTCATGCAGGCCGGACCCATGAATACCTTGCGCTGGCTGCGCGTTCCGGGGGATATCCTGTTTTCCATCGGAGCCGCCGCATTCGCCTGGTTTGTTCTGGGACTGCTTACCGGGCACTCGTTCGACAATCGCGGGGATGGTGAGGTTGCAGGCCGTTCCAGAGCTGCACAGGATGAGTTGGTAACGGCAGGCGATTAATCGTTCAGGAAAAATAACGAACTGTCTTTTCACCAGGAGTGCGCCGTCACGAGGTTGTGGCGGCGCATTCCTGCATTTGTGCTTTTGGGGCTATATGGGCGGAGTGAGCTTCAGCTATTGATCTGGGCGGATCGCAGCCATTCTTCCATAACTTTATGGTCGACCAGACCGGCCTGCTGCTTCACCAGATGGCCGCCATGAAAGACAGCGAAATTGGGGATGCCGCGCACATTGAATCGCCCGGCAAGCTCGGGATACCGCTCCGTATCTACCTTGAGAACAACTGCATGGCCGGCCATATCCGCAGCCACTCGGGCAACCTCGGGAGCCGCCATTCGGCACGGTCCGCACCACGCGGCCCAGAAATCCACCAGCACCGGCACGCGGGAATCTCTAACAATCTCATCGAAGAGTTCGTTGTCGACCTGTAGAGGCTCCGCGAGCGGAGGTAGGGGAACCTTGCATGCGCCACAGCGGCCTGTGTCTGCAAGATGGCTGGAGGGGATTCGATTCTTCTGCTTACAACTCTGGCATACACGAAGTACTGGCATGGATACCTACCGTAAACTCTTTAGGAGATAGGATGCAATCCGGTTGCAAGTTTGGATGGCCACGCAATTCACACTGAAAATACCAGATTCCGAGGCAAGCCGGCTCGGGAATTCCCGTGCCGGTTCCCCCCTTCAACACAGCGGTACGTTCGCGGCAAATCACAATTTCTACACGCGACTCTTTGGACCATCTTTCATCCAGGCATCATTCGGATAGACCTTGTCTACATTTTCCGGAGTCACCAACTGGTGTTGCGTGAAGATGGCTGGAGCTACGGGCCTATGGTTGAGGATGTCGTTGGCAACTTCAATCAGGCGCGCCCCGTAGGTCTCAGGAAAGTAGGCGACGGTGCAGACCAGCCGCGTTGATGCGCTTCGCATCGTTTCCCTGGCCTGAAAGCTGGCATCCTGACCGACGATCGCACACTGCTGTTCGAGGCCGACCTCCCGAAAAGCCTGCAACGCAGCCAATGCGGTGGTGTCATTCACCGCTCCAATAAGCGTACGGCGAGGCTTGCATCGGCGAAGGTGTTTCCTCATCACATTCAGCGTAGCTTCAAACCTTCCGCCCTTCGTATCGTAATGCTGGTTGGGGATCGTTTGCGCTATAGGCAGGAGTTCGCAAAGACCGTCGACCACTCCGCTGAGGCGCGTATTCAGCAGGGATCCGGCCGCGTCGACACCGAGAAGAATCAGTTGCTCGGCATGCCCATTCCAATTCTTTGTCGTCCACCGCGCAAGGTAGCGGCCGGCCATGCGCCCTGCCTTGTAATTATCCGCACCGAAATAGACCGCGCCGGGATGTGGAATATCGATGGCGATGAAGGGTATACCCGCATCCGAAAATTTTGCCGCAATCTGGGCTGCTACGCTCACATTGATCTGCGAATCAATTACCAGGTCGACCCGTTCCGCAATGAATCGATCCGCATTCTGCAAGGCTGCCGTCGCGCTGAATTTATTGTTCAGGACCAGCAGGTCCATGTTGGCGGCGCTGGCTGCCGATATCAAGCCATCCGTAACCGCGGCGGTGAAGGGCAGAAGATGGCTCTGTGACGCATAACCAATGCGAAAGCGCTTCACGCGCGTGGTACGGATGCGCGAGCGGTATCCCTGTTTGCCTGCCCGTTCCAGTATCCCTGTCTCTACAAGCGTCTCGAGGATTCTGAAGGTTGTGCCTTTGTTCAGGTGGACCTTTTCGGTGACGTTCCGCAGATCGAGAACTTCGGAGGTAGACGCGAAGGCGTTCAAAACCGAAACCGCGCGAACTATGGATTGGATCGTATAGGAGCGTTTGCGCTCGGGGTACTGTGCGTCGTCGTGTTCCATACAGCAAAACAGTCTATCACTTCTCAATTGGGGCGTCGCCATCCCCCAAATTGGGAAGAACCCTGTATCAATTCACTCTTTTTCTTCGGACTTCCGACAATAACGTTTTGTCAGGTAAAACGTACAACCTCATCCGCTTTCACTGTAGCCGACCGCTGTACACGGTGCCTATGATTCCGGGTGTCGATATGCGGTCCAAGTGGAAGGGGTCAGTGAAGAGATCTGAAATCAATATTGCAATTGCTTCTGCCATCGAATTTTTTGCGAGACATCAGTTTGCTCTTCCTCCTTTTGCAAGCTGGACTCGCGAGACATGGGCAGAACTGGATGAGGTGAGTGAATTTGCCAGCCGCGAACTCGGTTGGGATGTCACGGATTTCAATTCAGGAAATTTCGAGTCTATTGGATTGACTCTTTTTGCACTCAGAAATGGCATTCCGTCCAAGGGAAATCAATGCATGTATTCGGAAAAGATCATGCATGTACGCGAGCGGCAGGTGACGCCGCTGCATTTCCACTATAGGAAGACGGAAGACATTATTAATCGAGGCGGCAAGGGGACGGGAGACCTGGCGGTGCAGCTATATAACTCCACTGCTGACGGTGGTCTTGCCGATACTCCGGTTGTCGTAACCTGCGACGGGTTTCGCCGGCATTGCAAGGCTGGCGGAACGATCTTCCTTCGCCATGGAGAATCGATCACAATTACTCCCCGGCTCTATCACACCTTCCACGCGGTAGGCGGACCGGGCTTGATCGGCGAAGTGTCAACGTTGAATTCGGATAGCAACGATAATCACTTCTTCGAGCCTATCCCTCGATATCCTGAAGTTGTGGAGGACGAGGCTCCGCTTCGCCTCCTCTGTACCGAATACCCGGTTCCGCAGCAGTTAGCTTCTCAGCGCGTTACCAATTCCCAGGAGACCAATGGAAAAAACTCTTGAAGCCAAGCTGGCGCTTCTGCGCGCGAAGCCACACAGCGATACCTTTATTCTGGCCGATGCCAAGGATGCAGACATGGCCTTTGGTATCGCTGCTCCGGGGAAGCGAAATGATGGGCGGCCTCGATCTCTGGCGGAGTACCGCGATAAGATTCGCGAAATCGTTGCCCAGGGACTGGTTGACATTACGCTGATGTCTGCCAGTACCTCCGAGCTGCTTACGATTCAGGAGCGCATCTTCGATCGCTCTGCTGTGACGCCAGCGGTGAGAGCCAATGACACGACCGATGTTCACGTCATTCGTGGGGCGCAGTATCCTACTGCTCCCTCCCGGCCCTTCGCGTCAGCAACCATAGAACATATTCAGCATGGAAAGCTTTCTCCGAATGCAGAAGAGAGAAATGCCGGCGCGAATCTCGGTTTGTATTCGGTAACGTTTAATAACGATCCCGAGCGCGATCTGGCGACGATGGAAGCGTATAAGGCGTTTCGCATCGATGCGGAGAAGAGTGGATTCCATCACTTCCTCGAAGTCTTCGGGCCGAATGTCCCCGCTGAAGTGCATGGGCTTTCCGATGAGATGATTCCGTCATTTCTGAACGATCATATTGTTCGGCTCCTCGCCGGAGTACCTTCAAAGGCGCGGCCACGCTTTTTGAAGATTCCGTACTATGGCGCTGCGGCGATGGAGGAAATATGCACCTACGATCCATCGATGATTGTGGGTGTGCTGGGGGGATCGGCGGGAACCACGCATGACGCGTTTGCGCTTCTGCATAGCGCCAAGCAGCATGGCGCCCGAGTTGCTCTTTTCGGCAGAAAAATTAATGTCGCCGAGGATCAGCTGTTGTTTGTCGAGTATCTTCGTCATGTTGCCGACGGCGAGATCCTGCCCGCGGAGGCGGTGAAGGCTTATCACTCCGAGCTCAAGAAGGCCGGCATCGCTCCCCATCGTCCGCTGGAGTTGGACTTACAGCTCACGACCGCAATTCTGAATTACGGAAGCGCCAGCTGAGTCGATGAGTCTGAACTGCAGCGCGTAAAAAGGACCCGGATGGCAAAGCGTTACGATGTACTTTCGGTCGGCGTCGCAGCGGTGGATGACATGCTCTATGTCTCCGACTACCCGCGGCCCAATGTAAAAACGCCGCTCACCGCGGTGGAGCGGCATGGCGGCGGCCCGGCGTGCACCGCGGTTGCCGCCGTGGGGACGCTCCAGGGCCGGTCCGCATACATTGCGCGCTTTGGCGACGACGAGCTTTCGACTTACATCAAGTCAGGACTGCTCAGGCGTGGCGTTGATACTGCGCACATCATTCACGACGCAGATTCGGCGCCCTACCATAGCTTCATCGTCGTCGATCGTGTGGGAAGCCGCAATGTGTTCTTTGACGCTTCCATGTTTAAGCCGATAGCGGGCGAGGATATTCCAGAATCACTCATACAATCCGCAGAGATCGTTCTTCTCGATCACGTAGCGGATCCCGCATTGATCCAGGTTGCAGAAAAGGTCAGGAATCTGCATGTGCCCATCCTCGGCGATATTGAAGGGCAGACGGAAGACGCGCTCCGCATGGCGAATCTTGCGGATTATCTGATCGTGCCGGAGGAGTTTGCCTGCTGGGCAAGCAGTACGACGAATCCTCGCGAAGCCTGCGCCGGCTTGTCGCGAACCGGGCGCCTGGCCACGGTTGTAACCTCCGGAGCGGAGGGATGCTATTACAGCCTCGGATCCGATGCGACGATTACGCATGTTCCGGCATTTCCTGTGCAGGCGTTTGACACGAATGGCTGCGGAGATACGTTTCACGGGGCGTTCGCGCTTGGCATCGCCCGGGGCTTTTCTCCGTGGGAGGCGATAACATTTGCATCCGCCGCGGCTGCCATCAAAGCGTCTGCCGCGGGAGGCCGGCAAAGAGGCTGGGATGCGCTTCCTACGTTAGAGGATATTCTTCGTTTCCTCGGTTCGCTGCAGCGCGGTTCCGTTCCAGCAGAATTGCTGAAGAAGATTGCTGACCTGCAACTGGTGGCAACCAGCTAGCTTCCGTACGTGTAGCTGGCTGCGTATACAAGATTCAACACTGCAATGTTCCATCTTTCGTTTCAAAGGAAGGATGCTTCATGAGGATCGCCCCAATCGCTTTGCTTGTGCTCGCCGGTTTCGCTTCTGGCTGCTTGCACGGCATGGCTCAAACGAAGGCTGCAACTGCTCCGCTGAAGCAGCAGCTTCCCTGGATGAATCCCGTGCTTGACCCCGACACTCGAGCGGATCTGGTGATTCATGAGATGACGCTCGACGAGAAGATTCAGTTGGTTCATGGAGAGGGCGGCGTAGGGTATCTTCTCTCCGGGGCAACTCTCCCGAAGGGCCACAATCTTGGTGCTGGCTACGTCCCCGGCATTCCCCGGCTGCGCCTTCCAGACATCAATCTCGCGGATTCTGCCGTCGGTGTGCGCATGGGCGCTTTGCAGAGTCGATATGCAACCCTGCTTCCCTCCGTCCTTGGCATGGCTGCTAGCTGGGATACGACGGCTGCCTATTTGTACGGCTCTGTCATTGGCCGCGAGCTGCGCGACCAGGGATTCAACATGTCGATCGGAGGGGGCGTCAACCTGATTCGCGAGCCGCGTAACGGCCGCAATTTTGAGTACGCAAGTGAGGATCCCATTCTCTCCGGCGTTATGGTCGGCGAGCTGGCCCGTGGCCTCCAATCCAACCATGTCATGGGAGATCTCAAGCACTACGTGCTGAACGATCAGGAGACCGGTCGCGAGTCTCTCAACGCGGTTCTCAATCCACGCGCTCTTCGCGAGACGGATCTGCTTGCGTTTCAGATTGCGATCGGCATCGGCCAGCCGGCTGGCATCATGTGCTCCTACAACCGCGTCAATGGAGATTATGCCTGCGAGAATGATTCCAACCTGAACCATGTCCTCAAGCATGATTTTGGCTTCAAGGGGTGGGTTCTATCGGATTGGGGGGGCACGCACAGCACGGTCAAGGCTGCATTGGCCGGACTCGACCAGGAGCAGGCAGGCGGCTGGTACTTCGGTGCTCCGCTCAAGGAAGCCGTGCTTAAGGGGCAAGTTCCGCAGAGCCGCCTGGATGACATGGTGCATCGCATCGTTCGCAGCATGTTCGCGAACGGCATCGTGGATGACCCACCCGTTCGCCGTGTTGTCGATCCCTTCCGCGGTCGTGATGAGGCGCAGAAGATCGAAGAAGAGAGCATCGTCCTGCTGCGGAACGAGGGCAGCATTCTTCCGCTCTCCCGCGAACGCATTCGCAGTATTGCTGTGATCGGTGGGCATGCAGACGTTGGGGTTCTATCCGGCGGCGGCTCGGCCCAGGTGGACCCGCCCGGAGGCAATGCGATCGATCCGGCACACAGCACTCCGCTCTGGACCGATACGCCTGTCTATTTCCCATCCTCGCCGCTGCGCTGCGTGCGCGAGTTGGCGCAACCGGAGACCACGATCACCTATGACAGCGGAGCTGATCTGGCGAAGTCGGCCAGGATCGCCGCCGCCGCCCAGGTGGCTCTCGTCTTTGTAGACCAATGGATGGCCGAAGGTCACGATGCAGAGACTCTGAGCTTGCCCAATCGGCAGGATGATCTTGTCACCGCCGTAGCAGCCGCCAATCCCAACACGATTGTCGTGCTGGAGACTGGAGGCCCGGTCAAAATGCCGTGGGCTCTCCAGGTAAAAGGAATTCTCGAAGCATGGTATCCGGGAATCGGGGGCGGCCAGGCTATCGCTAATGTGCTCTTTGGCCGCACAAATCCATCGGGAAGACTCCCGGTTACATTTCCTGCTACGGAAGCTGACCTCCCGTACCCGCAAGTCACGGGTCTGGCCGGTCTGAAAAAGAACCAGGGCGTCGATGGTAAAAAAGCATCCATTGTGCCGGAAGGCTTCACCCTCGATTACAACGGAGAAGGTCTAACCCCTGGGTATCGCTGGTTTCAAGTGAAGAACAAGCAGCCTCTGTTTCCGTTTGGCTTCGGACTCTCTTACACGCGCTTCCTCTATTCCGGGCTTCAGGTGGATCCTGCGGCAAAGTCGGTGAGCTTCGATCTCCGCAACGGTGGCGATCGCCAGGGGGATGAAGTTGCGCAGGTCTACGTAACGCTGCCCGCGAAATCCGGAGAGCCCTTTCGCAGGCTGGCCGGGTGGAGACGGGTTAGCCTTGCTCCGGGAGAGAGCCAACGCGTCGATATCCCTCTTAACCCGCTCTATCTTTCTATATTTTCCGTGGAAGACAACGCGTGGCATCGTCTCGCCGGTGAGTATGTGGTGGAGGTAGGCACCTCGTCCGCAAACCTGCCGCTTCATGCGTCGCTAGTGCTATCGCAGGCTGCGCCGGATGACTTGAAACCGTAACTTGTTGGTAAGGAGAAATAATTCTATGTGTGCAAAAGTATGGCGGGCTGGTAATCAGCAGCGTCTACGCAGGGGCATCCATCTTGCAGCCGTATGTCTGCTGGCGATGCTTGCTCCGTTGCCGGTTATCGCTGAAACGCCAGCAAACGGCCACTGGGTGGGGAGCTGGGCGAATGCACCCTTTGCCCAAAGCAATTCGCGAACGCCGGACTTCGCGGGCGCAACATTCCGCCAGATTGCGCACAACACGCTTGCCGGCAAGTCGCTGCGCATCCGGTTTACCAATGAGTTTGGGACCGAGCCGCTGGAGATTAGCGCCGCGCATGTTGCCATCAGCGCAGGTCACGGCACTATCCAGCCGGAAACGGATCATCCGGTTACCTTCAATGGCAAACCGTCGATCATCATTCCCCCCGGAAGCATTGCGTTGAGCGATGTTGTAGCCATGGCTACGCCGCCATTTGCGGATCTTGCGATTACCTGCTATTTCCCATCGCAGCAGATCGACGTCGCCTCCTTTCACGGAGAGGCGGACCAGACGAGCTACCTGCAAAAAGGCAACTTCATCGGAGCGGCAAAATTCGATTCGCCAGTGGAGCTTACTTCCTGGTACTTCCTTAAAGGGGTTGACGTAGAGACCACTGCGGAGAGTGCCGCGGCGGTAGTGACCCTGGGTGATTCGATTACGGATGGCGTTCATTCATCGCTCGATGCAAACCGGCGCTGGCCGGATATTCTCGCCCACAGGTTGCAGTCCAATGAGAAGACATCGAATCTTGCCGTGCTGAACGCGGGGATGGGTGCCAACCGGCTGCTGCATGACGGAACTGGCCCCAATGCGCTGGCCCGTTTCGATCGCGATGTGCTGACGCAATCCGGAGTGAAGTACGTCATCGTGCTTGAGGGCATCAACGATATCGGGCGTCTTGTCCGCAACAACGACCCCGCCGATGCGGTGACTGCGGAAGATATGGAGATGGGTCTACAGCAGCTGGCCGCACGCGCGCATGACCACAACATCAAGATCTTCGCGGCTACGATCACTCCATTTAAGGGCGCTGGATATTACAGCGAAAAAGGTGAGGTGGTTCGCGGAGCGCTGAATCAATGGATCCGCACCAGCGGCGTGTTTGATGGAGTCGTCGACTTTGACAAAGTCGTTCGAGACCCTGCAAACCCGCTGATGCTTTTGCCAGCGTATGACAGCCATGACCATTTGCACCCCAATGACGCTGGCTATAGTGCAATGGGAAATGCAATCGATCTCAGCTTCTTTCAATAGCCCCGACGACCGAGCGATGTACGTCGACGAAATTTTCGTCAAAGGGGGAGTTGGGCAGTGCTACGATGCGCTTACCAACTCCTTCGTTTACGCAGGGAATACGCTGGAACGAGTCTGGGATGGAGAGCTCCTCCCAGCAGATGCCGGTGCGCCACAGTTGTGCGCGGGCTGATTGTGTTTTATCAGGTAAGACGAATTTGTCTGGGATCCAGAGATAGCTCCTTAGAGTGAAGGTGGCATGCGTTGCTTTGTTTTGGAGAAATATCAGGGGATCCTGGCAGTTTAGAAAGTGTTCGCTCTGCGCTGCTGGAGCCTCCTATAGGTCTGTTGCAGCGCAGAAAATAAAACGCAGCCCGATATCCTCGAAAACTCAGTGTTTTCGTTGACACTCATTCCGCCGGAGCCTAAAAAAGGCCTTGCGGCATGAAACGCAAACCTTGGAGAGATGCAGATCATCCATGTCATGGTCGCTCATCTCCTTACGTGAGTAGCATTACGGCCTTGGAAAAATGCGCATATCTTCGAACGTGGTAGCAATCCCCAGATCCAGCCGCAGCCTGCGGAACCTCAGCCGCGTATTCCAGCGAATCTCAAGCGTTTTCCCGGCGTCCAGCTTCCTGCTTTGCGGCCTGCTGTGTGCAGCCACTTCGCTGCCCGCCGCGAACGTCACGCCCTTTGAGTTGGTGGATCCGCTGATTGGAACCGCGAATGAAGGCCAAACTTACCCTGTGGTAGGAATGCCCTTCGGCATGACGGGCTGGACACCCGAGACTCAGCCTACTGAGGCGAAGTGCATCTCGCCCTATTACTACAAGGACACACGGATCACCGGCTTTCGCGGCAGCCATTGGCTTAGCGGAAGCTGTACGCAGGAGTATGGCAGCGTCACGCTGATGCCTACGACTGGAGAGCTCAAGGTTTCACCGGCGGCCAGGTCCTCCTCGTTCCGGCACCAGACGGAGACCTCAACCCCGGCCTATTACTCCGTGCTGCTCGACGACTACTCCACCAGGGTGGAACTTGCCGGCACCACGCGCTCGGGCATGCTCCGCTTCACCTTTCCGGAGAATGCGGTCGCAAATATTCTTGTGGAGCCAAATTCACGGCCTGGCGAAGGCTACGTGCAGGTCAGGGCCGACCGGAATGAGATCGTTGGCTATAACCCGGTGCATCGCTTGTACCAGGGTGCTGGAGAGCCCGCAGGATTCAGCGGATATTTCGTTGCCCGATTCGACCATTCCTTTTCAAAGTCCGGAGTCTGGTGCGGCGAAGATATTCGCCAGGGGACAACGGAGCAGTCGGGCGGATGCAAGCATCTTGGGGCCTTTATAACCTTTCCCCACCTGCAAGGCGGGAAGGTCCTGATCAAGGTTGGCACCTCGTTCACAAGTATCGAAGAGGCAGAGAAGAATCTGGATACAGAGAACGCAGGCTGGAGCTTCGACAAGGTTGAACAATCTGCGGAAGCGGCCTGGCGCACCTTGCTGGGGCGCATCGAGGTGCAGGGAGGTACGGGGGATCAACGGTCCACGTTTTACACCGCTCTCTTCCATGCCTCGTTGGTGCCGCGAGTGGTCAGCGATGCGGACGGTACATACAACGGCTTCGCAAACGAAGGAAAGCTTCATAACGCTGGACCGGGGCGGGTCTATTACGACGACTTTTCTTTATGGGATACATTTCGCGCGTTCCATCCGCTGCTGACAATTCTGGATCCGTCACGAGACGAGCAGATGGTGCAATCTCTCCTTGCCAAAGGCGAGCAGGGAGGGTTTATGCCGATCTTCCCGACCTGGAATCACTACACCTCCGAGATGATTGGCGATCACGCGACGGCGGTGATAGTGGATGCCTACAGCAAGGGCCTGCACGATTTCGACGTTGAAGCGGCCTATCGGTTGGTGAGGCAAAATGCGATGGTCACGCCACCCGATGCGGAGTACAAGGAGGGAAAGGGCCGACGAGCTCTGCCGTCCTACCTCCAGTATGGATATATACCGCTTGAGGACAAGGTTCTGGATGCCTTTCACCAGCAGGAGCAGGTCTCAAGAACGCTGGAGTATGCCTACGACGACTCGCTGGCTGCTACGTTTGCGCACGCCCTTGGCAAGGAAGAGGATGCCCGTGACTTCGCCAAACGGAGCGAGTACTGGCGCAATGTCTTTGATCCTGCTGTGGGCTTTGCGAGAGGGCGCTATCAAAACGGAACCTGGTCGGAACCCTTCGATCCGGGAAAGGCCTATCCATATATTACGGAGGGCGTGCCGTGGCAATACACGTTCTTCGTTCCGCAAAACATTGCCGGCCTGATTCAGGCCATGGGAGGAAACGCGCCCTTTATCGCGAAGCTCGACGGCCTGTTTGCAGCCAAGCTTTACGACCAGGGGAACGAGCCCAGCCACCACATCGCGTATCTTTACGATTACGCTGGGAGCGCGTGGAAGACGCAGTTGCATCTTCGCCAGATTATGCACGATGAATTTCATACGGGGCCGGCGGGCCTGCCGGGGAACGACGATGCAGGCCAGATGTCAGCCTGGTATGTCCTCAGTGCGATGGGTTTTTATTCTGTTTGCCCCGGCCGGCCAGTGTATGCGCTCGGCAGCCCCATCTTTTCTCGCGTCGTGATTCACCAGCCAAATGGGAAGAACTTTACCATCCTGGCTCCTGCTTCCTCCTCTGAAAACAAATATATCCAGTCGGCGGAGCTGGATGGTTTGCCCTACAACAGATACGAAATAACGCACGCAGATATCGTGCGAGGGGCAACGTTGCGATTGAATATGTCCGCTAAGCCCAACCCTAAGGCGCTGCAAGAAAAATGAACCTATCTTCGATTCCACTCCTGCCTGCACGCAGAGCGATAGCCGCTGTTGGGCTATCCCTGCTTTCGTTTTTTTCGATCGCAACCAACTTCGCCAGCGCCCAGATGGTGACCGGCGCCAAGATGCCGGGATATCCTGAGGCCTTCCGGCTCACAGCCGGGGAGCAAGCCGCGGACTACTCGGTACAGGAGATTGGTGTTAAGGCTGGCGGCGCCACGATGGCAAACGTGCTGTTGCCCGGCGAGGATATGCAACTCACACTTCGCTTTACCAACAAGACGAAGCAGCGCATCCAGGCGAAGGGCAGCTTGAGCCTCATCAACTACCGCACCAGCGTGCCCCCCGGAGATGTATGGGTGCCCCATGTCTTCAAGGTAGCGGATGAAGGCACTACGGCTGTGGATGTCGATCTGCCTCCATCGGGTTTTCAGGATGTCACCGTTCGTCCTCAGGTCCCTGAGCGCTTTGGCGGTTATGTTCTGGTGGCCGAGCTCGCTGGACATGGACGCGCGTTTGCCGCAGCAGTGGTTCGGACTATCACTCCGGATGCCGGTCGAGTGCAGTATCCCACCTACGCGTTGGATGCTACCTGGCCACAGTATATGAACGAGGGCGTGCTGGTGCTGTTTGAGAAGCTGGGGGTGAAAGGCATGCGGCTTGCCGGCTCCTACAGCCCTCGGAATGCTCCCGAGTATGCCAGGAGCACGCAGGATCTCGACACATACATGCAATGGATCAAGGCGCATGACGTCACGGTCATGCTTACGCTCGACAGCGGAACCATGATGACGCAGCCGTTGGGAAGGCCCAGGCCATGGCTCACCCCTGATGGCAAAATGCTGAAGACGAAGTCCGACCAGGCATGGCTGCCTTCCTATGACGGCGACTTCCAGAACTGGGTGCAGCACATTACCTCACGCTATGGCTGGCCCAAGGGGAACTTGAATGCCGTGGAGCTGTGGAATGAGCCGTGGGAGAGCATCTCGATCTCCGGCTGGGGAGCCGATATCCCTCGTTACCGGGAGATCTTTACTCACATGGCGCTGGGGGTTGAGGCGGCGCGGCAGAGCGCTGGAGTCAACGTATTGATTGGGGGCACATCCTCTTCTTCCAACGCGCGCGATAAGCTTTTCTCCGACGGATCTACGGATTTTTTGAAGTGGCTGGATTTCGTAAGCGTTCATTATCAGGCGCTCGCCGCAGACCCCTCGGAGGTGCCCGAGTGGATACATCGCAAGAGTCCCTATGGGCCTGTGCGCGTCTGGGATACGGAAAGCTGGATTGCGAATTCGGAAGACCGCTTTGCCGGAGTGATTGCTTCCATGCGGGCGCAGGGTCAATCGCGAACCGCTGGGGTTTACGGTGGGAATGTCTACGAAAGCCGAAACATCACCTTCGGCGATCATGTGTATCCAGTGGTGCAGGCCTGGGCTCCGGCTGCGGCTGTGGCCGCCACTCAGAAGTTTATCGGTCAGCGCGCATTCAATCGTCTGCTCTTTCAAAACGGATTGCCCTGGGTATTTGTCTTTGACGGTCGACCAGCGGAGAAGGGCGGCCAGGCCAGGCCGGAAGACGGAACAGTTGTGGTCCTGGGCGATCTGAAGCAGCTCTACGATCCGAACCGCACAGTCTTCCGCTCCATCCAGGTTGCGCCAGATGCACAGTTGACCGTGCCGAATCGCGGGCACTTCATCCGGGCATACGACTTCTATGGCAACCAGATACAAGTCGGGAGCAATGCGATTCATATTCCCCTGAATGGACAGGGGTATTTCCTCCGCGGCGATGGACAGCCCGGGTCGTTTGCAAAATTGCTGGCTGCGTTGAAGACCGCGAATGCCAGGGGATATACGCCGGTGGAGATTGTGGCGCACGATATGACTGCGCCAGTCAATTCAGGTGCAAACCTGCGCCTCTCCCTAACCAACATCCTGGACCATGCCGTGACGGGCCGCGTGAGCGTGACGCTCGGCGACCTGACAATGGATTCCTCCAGCAAGAGCGTGACCCTTGCGGCGAACGAGACGAAGGATGTCTCTTTCGCGATCACCGGAGGCAAGCCGGCACCCAGCAACA
This sequence comes from Acidisarcina sp., assembly GCA_035539175.1. Classification (NCBI taxonomy): domain Bacteria; kingdom Pseudomonadati; phylum Acidobacteriota; class Terriglobia; order Terriglobales; family Acidobacteriaceae; genus Acidisarcina; species Acidisarcina sp. Next base: position 176,472 of record DATLIY010000003.1, read on the forward strand.
TCTACGGTCTCTCTGCAGAGTTCGATACCGGTGCGGATGGCAAAGCCACCCACAAAGAAGAGATTCACGTGAACCAGATTGCTCATCGCACGATTCATGTGGATGGGGATCTCGAGGACTGGAAGGGAGTGTTGCCGCAGATCCTTCCGGGCACCGGGATCGGCGCGAATATGACCGAGGAAGCCTGGCTGCCCTTCAAGGACTTTACTCAGGGTGCGGCGAATGGATTGGCGACTGCGTACCTTGCCTACGATAGCGACAACTTTTACTTTGCGGCGAAGATCGCGGACACTACCCCGGATGCGGGCATGCTGCGATTCGAAAAGCGCGATGACGATGCGTACTTTTATCCTGACCACGTCACGGATCCGGACGGGAAGACACTTACCTGGCCGGAGGGGGTACGGCACTATTCGTATCGCAAGCACTTCGATGTGCCTTCGGGCAGCGGAGAACACGACAACGTTCAGATTGCCCTCAACGTCCTGCGGGATAAGCCGTGGCTGCCGAATCCGCCGGGCGTAATGCCGCACTTCATCACCTACTGGGACACAGACTACGAGTACGCATTGAATCCGGTCGCGAACCAATATGGTGGAGGCACCGAGATCTGGCGGCTGCAGTCTCCCGGAATGCCGCGCAAGCACTTCTTTCCGCGCCAGCCAAAGTCGCCGATCGATGGTGGCCCGGTCGCGGGCAAGCTTGTCATTCGCCGCGATGCCAACACGCGCGTGGTGGAAGCGGCGATTCCGTGGAGTGAGATGCCGGAAGTTTATAAGCAGATCCTCGCGGGAAAGACGGTGAAGTTCACCTGCCGCGTGAATGACAACAAGGGGCCGGCGCACGAGCTAGCTACAGGACGCAGCGTCTCAATCACGAATTCCATTACCTTCCATGATGACTGGAAGACCCACTGGGCTAACGAGATCGAATTCAGCGCAGAACGGTAGAGTCGAAAAGGAGAACACTTGGACCGCAGGCATTTTCTTAAGGCCAGCACTCTTGCGGCAGGGGCGACGATGCTCCCCTCCGCAATTGGCGAGATGACAAAGCATTCTCATAACCCTCAGCCGCAGACTCTGCGCATTCTGCCGCTCAATCGTGGCTGGCGGTTCAGCCCCACGCTGACCGAGGGCGATTTCAAACGGGAGTTCGATGACTCCAGCTTCGCGCGCGTGGTGATTCCGCACACGAACAAGGTCCTGCCGTGGCACGGCTTTGACGAGAAGAGCTATGAGTTTACTTCGGTGTACAGGCGGCGCTTCAAGCTTCCGCAGGCAGCTCGAGGCCAGCGAGTCTTCGTGGACTTTGAAGGAGCGATGACGGCCTCCACAGTTTTTATCAATGGAGAGAAGCTCGGCGAGTACAAGGGCGGCTACACGCCGTTTTCCTTCGAGCTTACCTCGCATGTTGACTGGGATGGAGACAATGTTCTCGTCGTCCACCTGGATTCCAGCGAGCGGCCAGACATCCCACCCTTCGGCTATGAGGTGGACTACCTCACCTTTGGCGGCATTTACCGCGAGATGAATCTTCGCATCGTGCCGGCAACCTATCTCGAAAACATCTTTGCTCGGCCAGTCGATGTTCTATCGGAACATCCTTCCGTCGAGGTGAAATGCTTCCTTGACTCCGCGACGCCGATCGAGCCGAAGCGCTATGCGCTCTCCGTGGAGTTGCGTGATGGCGAACGCGTAATCAGCAAGGCTTCCGTACCGTGGCATGGAGTCGCTCATGGTACAGAGCCTTTATCGCAGACGGTTGTGCTCACCAATCTCACGGGCATCAAGCTGTGGGATCTGAAGGCGCCGACGCTTTACACCGTTCATGTGCAGCTTCTCGACAAGAACGTCGCGGTAGATCGCGACTCACGCCGCATCGGCTTTCGCGAGGCGAAGTTTACCGACCGCGGCTTCTCGCTCAATGGCAAGATCATCAAGCTGCGTGGACTCGACCGACATCAGACCTTTCCCTTTGTCGGGCAGGCCATGCCCGCACGCGTTCAGCGCCGCGATGCACGGATTCTGCGGAACAGCCTGAAGTGCAATATCGTGCGCACCTCGCATTATCCCCAATCCAGGCATTTTCTGGATGCCTGTGATGAGGTTGGATTGCTGGTGCTGGAAGAGATAACCGGCTGGCAGCATATTGGCGACGGCCCGTGGAAAGACATTGCCGTGGATAATGTGCGCCGCATGATTCGCCGCGACTGGAATCATCCATCCATCATTCTGTGGGGCGTGCGTATCAATGAGTCCAAGGACGACCACAACTTCTATCTGCGCACAAATACTTTAGCGCATGCGCTCGATGCTTCGCGGCAGACTGGCGGCATCCGTTCCAGCTATACTTCAGAACTTCTTGAAGACGTTTATACCAACAACGATTTCGGATTTCCGTTACAACCGCCGAACCATCCCCTCTACCTGAATACCGAGTTTGTGGGGCACACTTTCCCGACCCGCTCCACCGACAACTCCGACCGCCTCCGCGAACACACTCTTCGCCATGCACGCATCCATGACCAGTTGGCATCGAATCCTGGATACGCTGGCGGGCTGGGCTGGTGCGCCTTCGACTACAACACGCATGCCAACTTTGGATCGGGAGATCGGATTTGCTACCACGGTGTTTCTGACATCTTTCGTGAACCAAAGCCTGCTGCCGGTTTTTATAAATCACAGTGTGATCCCGAAGAGGAAGTTGTTCTCGAGCCGGCTTACCATTGGGCGCGCAACGATGAAAATACGGGCTTCACGACCGCGGTAGTCTGCTCCAATTGCGACCATTTGAAGTTTTATCTCGATACGGGCTCGGGATTTAAGCTGCTGGCCGAAGCAGATCCCGATCGCAAGGAATTCGCCCATTTGAAATATGCGCCATTCACGGTGCCGTTCCGCAAGGAGCAGATCAGGAACTGGGGAGATCTTCGGATCGACGGGTTCCTCAACGATAAGCTGGTGATCTCCAAAACCTATTCCGGCAAGGGAGTGGACCAGAAGTTCTTTGCTGTTGCCGACGACCACGAACTGGTAGCAGATGGCGCTGACACAACTCGCGTGGTTGTTCGTGTGACGGATGAGTTTGAGCAGATCCGTCCTATCGCCAATGATCCGATCGTATTTGAGATCAGCGGTCCCGCCACCATCATTGGCGATAATCCATTTGCGCTGGTCGGCGGAACAGGTGCGATCTGGATTCGTGCGCTGGAGACGCCGGGTACGGTAATCCTGCGTGCGAAGCATCCCCGCCTTGGAACGCAGCAGATCGAGATCAAGGTGCTGCCCGCCGAAGCTGAGATGGTGTGATGATGCATCGTCGCAGTTTTCTCGCTCTTTTGGGGCTCTCTGGTGTCGCCATGCTTCCTGGCGCAGGGAGCTCAGCGATGCGCGTCTTCGATGTTCTGGATTATGGGGCCAGACCCGGGGAAAGTTCGCTAAATACGGACTCTCTCCAGAAGGCCATTGACCAGGCCTCACACGCAGGTGGCGGTGTCGTTTATGTCCCCCCGGGAGTGTTTTTGACGGGTGGCCTTGTGCTTCGCAGCCACGTAACGCTGCACCTCGAATCGGGCGCGATCCTGCGTGGCAGCACAGATATCAAAGACTACAAATACAACGCAGGCCCTCCGGAGATGGGAGACGCCAACGGCAGGCATCTTATCTTCGCGCGCGATGCAGAGGATATCGCCATCACGGGCCTCGGAACCATCGACGGTCAGGGCTCAGCCTTCTGGCGCCGCAAAGGGCGCCCGCAGCCAGCCGCGGGCGATATGTGGGGCGACGTCATCGCATGGGATTGGGAGCCTGCAACTCCGCGCCGGCCCTCCCCCATGCTTGAGTTTGCATACTGCAGGAATGTGCGGGTGGAGGACGTGACCCTCATCAATGCAGCCGGATGGACCATGCGGCCCGTTGCCTGCGAATCCGTCTTCATCCGAGGGATTCGTGTGCGCAATCCTATCTTCGCGCCAAACACGGACGGCATGGACTTAACCGCATCGCGCAACGTCTTTGTTTCCGATTGCGACATTGCCACCGGCGACGATGCCATTTGTATCAAGAGTGAGAACCCCTACGGCGAGGTGTTGCCGACTAAGAACATTACTGTTACGAACTGCGTCCTTACCACTTGCTGCAACGGATTCAAAATCGGCACAGCAACCCGCGGCGCAGTAGAAAATATCGTGTTCAGCAACTCCGTCATCTACAACGATGACGTGCCTCTGAATCAGCGATTGACTTCTGGTATCGCCATTGAAATGGTAGACGGCGGCACGCTTGAGGGCATCGTCGTCAGCAACATTCGTATGCAGAATGCTCGCACTCCATTCTTTATCAGGCTGGGGAAGCGGACGCCTCATTCCGGCAGCTATCTGCGCAACGTGATGATTCAGGGGCTGGATGCATCGGGGGCGATTCTGACAAGTTCCATCACCGGCCTTCCCGATATGCCGGTTGAAGCAATCACGCTCGAAGACATATGCCTGCGGACCGAGGAGCGGGGAAGCTCGACGTGGTTGAGGCGTACCGTACCTGAGCAGGAAGCTGCCTATCCTGAAGCGCGGATGTTCGGACGGCTGCCTGCCTCGGGGTTGTATGTACGCCATGCGAACCGCATTCGTCTGCGGAACGTGGAAGTGCGTACGGCGGCGCCTGACGCCCGTCCGCTTCTCTTCTGCGATGATGTGAAGGATGTCGCGATTTCCGGGTTCGAGGGAACAGCTCCCGCAGAGAGCCAGCCGATGGTCACGCTCCGCGATACGCAGGATGCCTACCTGCATGGCTCCAGGGCGCCGCACGGCACGCACACCTTCCTGCAGGTCGAGGGCAAAGCGTCCGCAGGAATCGTGCTCGCCGGCAACGATCTATCTCGCACCGGACAGGCAGTTGCTTTTGACGACGGCGCTTCCGCCGACGCTGTCTCGGCTTCAAAAGGCTAGATCCAAAGGCTGCGTGATTCCAGCCAGGATGTCACGCAGCCTGCTCTTCAGCAGGGAACTATTACGGAGGATCGAAATTCCACGACTATGAAAAGCAAAGTATCTCTTACTCGTCGCTTGAGCTTATTGGCTGTCTGCAGTGCTCTCCTGTCTATCTCCGGCAGCCTCGCCATCGCGCAAAGCCTGCCGCTTGCTGCTACTCCGCCGATGGGCTGGAATAGCTGGAATCATTTTGGGAGCAAAGTCACGGATGCGGATGTACGTGCCGCTGCGGATGCAATGGTCGCGAATGGCATGAGAGACGCGGGCTACATCTACGTGAATATCGATGATGCGTGGCAGGGCCAGCGTGACGCAAACGGCGTGCTCCAGCCCAACAGCAAATTTCCGGATATGAAGGCTCTGGCAGATTATGTTCATTCGAAGGGCTTAAAGCTGGGCATCTATTCCTCGCCCGGAACCCAGACCTGCGCCCATTACGAGGGCAGCCTGGGCCATGAAGAACAGGATGCGAAGACCTATGCCGCTTGGGGTGTCGACTACCTGAAATACGATTTGTGCAGCTTCTCGAGTGTTCTGCGAGCTGAGGGGAAGGGAAATATTGCCGCGGCCTTCCCAACGCAGAAGGAAGCCTATCTGAAGATGCACAAAGCTCTGGTGGCAACAGGCCGTCCCATTGTCTACAGCCTCTGCCAGTATGGAATGAACAACGTCTGGGAGTGGGGGCCGGAGGTAGGCGGAAACCTCTGGCGCACGACCGGCGACATCACGGATAAATATGAGCGCATGTCGCTGATCGGCTTTGCCCAGGCCGGACTGGCGAAGTATGCGGGCCCCGGCCACTGGAATGACCCGGACATGCTGGAAATCGGCAATGGCGGAATGACCCTGGAGGAATACCGCACCCACATGAGCCTGTGGGTCATGCTGGCGGCTCCATTGCTGGCCGGTAACGACCTCAGTAAGGCAACACCCGAGACGCTTGCGCTGCTCGAAAATCGGGATGCGATTGCCATCGATCAAGACCCTCTTGGCATTCAGGGAGACCGCGTGTCCGCTGTGGGCCCGCTGGAGATATGGTCGAAGCCGCTTTCCGGAGGAGCAAAGGCTGTTGCCCTGTTCAACCGCGGGGAATTGGAGACGCCCATGACCCTGAAACTGAGCGACGTCGGCTTCCATTCAGGCGTCCGCATCTACGATGTGTGGACGAAGAAGAGCCAAACGGTCCGCGAAGGGACTTACACCGCGGTTGTTCCCAAGCATGGGTCGGTGCTGTTGCGCATCAGCAGCCAGCAGTGAGGAGTTTTTTCGGATGCGGAGGAGGCTTCCAGCCTCGGGGAATTCTCCCCCGCATAGTTTTGCAACTGGAGAGAACTAACTCCATCGCAAGTTCTCTTCCGACATCGACCGCTCTGCGAACCGCTTGAAAAAAACCTCTGAACGTTTCTCTAGATAAAACAATAACTCCAAAATCTGCAAGGTTGCTTTCTGCTGATATCAACCGGCGTCAGCATCGAGGATTAAGGGAAATATTCCATATTCCCTCTAAAATTGGATGGATAAAGATGCTGGTTCCGACGGGGGACAATTGCAAAATAAGGTTGGGTACCCCTGCAAAAATAAAACGCCTGCAGTTCCGCCTAAAAACTGAAACACTGCGTTGACACTGTCTAAGATCGAAAACTATAAACCACACCGAACGCAAGAATAGCTCTCGCGGGAGCCAGTACCTCGGCGGCGAAGCGGTGGAGTACTAAAAGCCGCCGTCGTAGTGATCGGCACGAACTTTAGGAGGCTAGTAAATGGTGGTCCATATGATACGGAATCTCTCAGGACACACGCCTGCAACAACGGCGGTGTTACCTGAAGTAAGGCGCAGGTCGGCAACATACGCTGCCTGGTGGTTTGGGTTTGCCTTGGTAGTTTGGCTCCTGAGCCTGGGAACATTGCATGCACAGACGGCACAGGGTTCCATCTCTGGCGTTGTCAAGGACACACGGGGCGCGGTGATATCGAACGCGGCTGTGGAGGTCTCCAATACGGAGACTGGGGTCAAGCAGTCAACAAAGACCAACGGTGATGGCAGCTACAGCGTTCTTTTCCTGAATCCTGGGAGCTATAACGTCGCTGTCACCATGGATGGGTTTTCACGGTCCCTTACAAGTGGAATTATCGTCAGCGCGGCGCAGGCCACAACGGTAAATGCGACGCTGTCAGTTGGCATGGCCTCAACGGTTGTGACGGTCACCGCGCAGGATACCCTTCTCTCAAAAGATACGTCGGATGTGACGACGACCGTCGACCACGCAATTGTTGAATCCCTTCCTTATCCAGAGCGGAGCTCGCTGGAAGCAGCCTTGCTGGCTCCTGGCGTAAACGGCGACCCATTGCAGCCGGGTGGTATCTCCACTGAGAATCCCGGTGCGTATACCAGCTACGTAGTGCCGGGTGCAAGCATTGCCATCGGCGGTGCGGCTCCGGGCACCAGCTCCATCCTTGTGGATGGATCAGACGTAACCCAGGGAAGCTACGCCAGAACGGGCGTGAACCTCTCGGGGCGCGATGTTCAGGAAACAACGACGATCGTGTCGGGTTTGTCCGCCAAATATGGCCGCACCGGCGCCGGCGTCATTGTCCAGAGCAGCAAGCCAGGCACGAATGAATACCACGGGGCAATCACCTACCGCCATACGGATCCGTTCTTCAATGCGGTTCCGGACGGTGGATTTGCGAAGAGCTTGCTCCACGAAAACTACTACGGCTTCTACGTAGGCGGACCAGTATGGCTTCCTAAGCTCTACAACGGGCATAACAAGACGTTCTTCTATGTTGGCGTGGAGCCGGCCCGAATGAGGAATCAGTATGCGTTCCGCGGAACCTTCCCAACTCCCGATGAGTTGGCGGGACATATGCACAACTCTTTGACCTTGCTGAATCAGAAGGTTCTGAAGGCGAGTGGATACGCTGCAGCCCTCGCTGCACCAAGAATTGGGGGCATCAACTATCAGTCGACCGTAGACGCAAACGGCTTTCCCAATGGTCCCTACAATGCGTCCCTGATCCGTCAGATCAACGGCCCTGCTGCGGATTGCGCGGCTGCCTATCAAGTCAACGGAGCCTGCCCCGATGATGTGGGACCCCAGTTGGCAATGAACCCATTTGCGAAATATGTATTGTCGCTCTTTCCCACGCCGAGCAATCCGGGACCCTATATCAAGTACGACTCCCCGGATGCAGCCTCTCAAAACGATGGAACCAATGGCATCTATCGCCGTGGCGTGATAAACGTCGATAATCGTTACTCCTTCCGTATCGATCACACCTTCCCGAACTCCGACCAGATCTATGGCCGCTACACTGTTATCCCCGTGGAAGCGCATCGATTCTTTGCGGTGGATCCAAACAACCCGCTTACCATCGTTCCCAGTGACACGGCACGCACGCATAATGTTGCCATCGGCTATTCCCACGCCTTTTCCAACTCTGTGGTCAACGTCTTCCGCTACAGCTTCCTGCGGGTTAACCAGCAACGCCTCTCGCCGCCCAGTGCCAACACGCAGGACTTTGCTGCGAAATATGGTCTGACGCCGGCCACCTTCGGCAAGGGTTTTCCGAGTCTGGGAAATCTGAATCAGAATGGCGTCGGTTATACGATACAGATGGGTCTTTCGAACGCCGCCATCCAGGTGGATCAAAACTTCATCCTCGGCGACGACATTACCTGGACGCACAACAAGCATCTCTTCCAGTTTGGCGTGGACCTCCGCTGGATTCAGTCCAATCAGTATGACCTCAGCGGTGCTACCGGCGGCAAATACAACTTTCTTGGTGGTCAAACCAACAACGGTGCGACCGGCGGTGCGCCTCTCGCTACCTTCATCCTGGGAACGATCTCTGCATTCTCCAACACGCCACAGCTCGTCAATGGATACTATCGCTGGCATTATTATGGTGGATATTTCCAGGACGACTGGCATGTGACTCCCAACCTCACCCTGAACCTCGGTCTTCGCTACAACATCGAGACGCCCAGGGCTGAAAAGTTCAACAATCAGGCCTACATCAGGGTCAACACACCGGGAACTCTGAATGGTCTACCTACCAACGCTGCGTATTGCTTCTCTTCCGCCTGCGGGAATCCGCATACAATCTGGCCCATCAACTACTATGGCATCGAGCCCAGGGTCGGCTTCTCCTATGCGCCAACGTCGCGTGCCACGGTTCGCGCGTCCTATATGCTGACGCACCTTCCACTGAGCGGATATGAGAACATACCCGATCCGAACTTCAATGTTGCGGCACAGGCAGTTGGCAACCAGATCGGCGGCGTGACGCCCAATTCAACGGTGAACTACATTACCAATCCGGTGGGACCCCTCTCCTCCGCATACACAGCGCTTCAGGGAAATCGCGGCCCCATCCTGTATTCAACGGGACTCAATCCCATCTATGTATCGCAAAGAAATACTGTTCCCTATAACCAGGCCTGGGCGGCGACCCTGCAATACCAGGTTGCGAACAAGACGCTCTTGCAGGCGACCTATCAGGGGCTGAAAGGCACACACCTGATCGGTACCTTTTCAGGCGCGCTCAATATTCCATCGATTGCGACGATCGCCAACGCAATCCAGAACAATGTGAACCTGGGTGCCTTTGTCCCAAATCCCTATGGCATCACGCAGAATGGCACAGTCGTGAACGAATCCAAACTGCAGATGCTGAATCCGTATCAGAATTTCTTCAACCAGTCGCTCAATGAGATTTATCCCCGCGATGGAGGCTCTTCCTACAATGGCTTCTACGCGAGCATCAATCAGCGCATGGGCCGTGGTTTGTCTCTTCTGGCCAATTACACCTGGTCAAAGTCGCTGGATAATGTTCCGAATACCGGTACAGGCGCAAACTCGGGCGGCTTTGGCACAGCCCCGCAGCAAAATCCGCTGTCCACGGCAAACGAGTGGGCGGTGTCGAGCTTTGATCAGGCGAGCAAGCTCAAGGCTGGCTATACCTATGAGCTTCCGTTTGGCAGGGGGCGGACCTTCGATACCCACGTCGGTATTCTGAACCAGATCATTGGAAACATTTCGACTGCGGGGATTCTCACGGTTGCATCAGGCGTTCCCAATGTCGTTGCTCTTGGTTCAGCCGGATACTTCACCTCCATTACGCCTGCTGGAACGGATGGCTGCACACCCAGGGCTCCCGCCAAATACTGCGTTGCAGGAGCGTTACCGGCTGGCTATACACTACGGCCAAATATCATGCCAGGAGTACCGCTGATCAACAAGAATTGGAAGAACAATGCGTTGAACTCGCACTTCACGTCATATCTGAATCCTGCAGCGTTTAGCACTCCGGGAACCCAGGGCAATCCGATGTTAGGAAATGCTCCCCGTACCCTTGCCGGTGCACGAAGCCCACGGGAGACCATGTTTGACGCCCAGGTGAGCAAGGGCATCAGCATCAAGGAGCGGTACAGGCTGAATCTGACTGGCACTTTCAGTAATGCGTTCAATCACCCGGTGTATTACGGAGTCAACCGGAATCTGCAAGGCTCGACAACCGTATCGAACGTCAACGGTACCATCACCACGAATTCGGCTGCGAACTTTGGACAGTTCAACGCTGGACAAACTGGGGGAATGTCGCGAGTGATTCGATTCGGAGGCGAATTTACCTTCTAACTTCTAACTTCTCAACCGACAAGGCGCTCAACCCCCAAGGGTTCGAGCGCCTTGTTTTTTTAGGGGATTCGGTAAAACCAGGATCGTACGGTGGCGGGCGTTCGATAGCTGCCATTCCTATTGAGCGACTGCGGCGAAGAATACGCTTGGCACGGATGTCTGACTTGAGGGACATAGATGATGTACTGTATGGCGAACAATGCTGTTCGCCGAACCATGTCGCCTGCGCTAGGATTGCTGAGGAGTTTCTATCTGTAGCAATTGATTCCGCAATCCTCGTACATCTTCCTCGATCACGACAAATCTGGTGTATTCACCCTCGCACGTCTTGGCATTTCGAGAAGCTTCTCCCAAGAAGACTGGCGCCTTTTGATGCCTGCCGGGGCTTGCAACGGCCCTCCTCAATCCTGCATGGAATTCGGTTGCGCCCGTCCGCGTAGCTACTTCAAGAATATTCGCGGGAGTAATGCCTCCCCCCGGCATCAGGGTGATCTTACCTTGCGCCTTGTGCTGCAAGCGCTGAATTGTATCTGCGCCATCGACTGCGCGAATTTCTCCGCCTGACGTTAGAATGCGATCCACGCCCATCGCCATCAAAACATCGAGTGACGCGAATAAGTCCCTCGTCATGTCAAATGCGCGATGGAAAGTGACTTTCAGTGGCCGCGCCAGTTGGACCAGTTCCGATGTCCGTTCATAATCGACATCGCCATTCCCATCAAGCACGCCGAAGACAACCATATCCGCACCAAGTCTCTTCGCCTGCTCAATGTCGTATCTTAGGACCTCCAATTCGCTGTCTGTATAGACAAAGTCGCCCGGCCTTGGACGGAGAAGAACGCTCAAGGTCAGGGGCACATGTTCTCGCACGTATTCAATCAATCCCGCGCTTGGTGTAATTCCACCCTCCGCCAGATTGCTGCATAACTCCACTCGCTGAGCGCCGCCTCGATAGGCCGCGATCGCGGACTCGACGGAGTCCACACAGATTTCAAGCGTCATCTCGTGTCTCTCTTGTGCTCGTTGGATGAGTAATCCATAAAATAGGCCAGGTTTTGCATCCCGCCACAAGGTTTCTTCTGCTCGTGCTTGCAATTCTAACTTTTCCTGAATCCGTGCGTGGCCCTGTGCGACCGAAGAGAGCCACGCATGCTGAATCGATACACTCATACAAGCTCAGGCACCCATGAACTACTATTTGGCGCCCGTCTTCCATTTTTCATACACTGGGTATTACCTGAGACAGACGCACGAAGAGGAACTCGCAGATTGCGCCTGTGCTCTGCAGGGTTTTCACTGGGGAACAGCACCAATATGACAACAAGTATCGGCATTGATATCGGCGGCACAAAGATCTCCATCGGTGTATTGGACGATCAGAGCTTTACCTCGAAGAAAGTCATCGCTACACCGAAAGATGGCTGGCGCAGTGTGTTGAACCGCGTGATCGAGGAAGTACAGGCAGTAGAAGAAGGGCAGCCCAGGGCGCAGCAAGTTGGTATAGGTATGCCGGGTATGTTCAACCCGGAGCGGACCGAGGTTGTCTATGCCTCCAATGTGTATGGATTTCAAAACGTGCCGCTGGTGGAATACGTGAGTGAGGCGCTTGGAAGGGTAGTCGTTCTCGAGAACGATGCGAATGCAGCGGCTCTGGCCGAAGATACATTTGGCGCGGCTAAGAATGCTTCTTCCAGTGTGTTCCTCACCATCTCGACCGGTATTGGCAGCAGCATCATCCTCAATGGCCGCATCTGGCGCGGGGTTCACGGCATCGCTGGAGAGATCGGGCATATCGTTGCGGATCCGGAGGGCGCGCTTGCACCCAGCGGCGTGGCCGGTGCGCTTGAGGGGATCGCCAGCGGAACGGCCATCGCCCGCGATGCCAGCTACGCCCTGGGCCATCCCGTGTCAACTTCTGAAGCCTTTGCGCTTGCACAAGAGGGGAATGAACTAATGGAGCGCGTGGTCCACCGGGCGATGCGATATCTGGGCATGGCGCTGGCAAATGTGCAAAAACTGATCGATCCGGAGGTCTTTGTCATCGGCGGCGGAGTCGCCTCCTCGGGGCCATATTTTTTGGAGCACGTGCATGCGTATGCACAGCAATTTGCGCGAGGATTTTGCGATATCAAGGTTGTGCCCGCGCAGTTTGGTACAGATGCTGGCGCTCTGGGAGCCGCTATTGCCGCTCAGCAGTCGCAGTCGCATTGAGCCTTGCTTGATTGCACTCTGCGCGTCTGGCGACAGCCGGAATCACGTCAGCAAAGCCTTTCAGCGAGTGCCTGAAAGGCTTTTGATTTTTTAGAAGGGATGGATGCTAAGCGTGGTGCCTTCGAAGAGATAGTCGCAAGGCTCGGTGCGAAGCGTGCCATCGTGGATGACAAACTTCTTCTGCACGCCAATGTCGCGCGTGCTCCAGAGAGAGACACCGGCGTACGCGCCATCCCGACGCAGGATGTAATAGATCATGTCGAGATAGCGCAGTCGCGTCATGTCGTTGTTGTAGTTGCGCGCTATGCGGCGAAGCGCTTCCATTCCAGCTTCTTTTGGGGATGCGCCTTGCCGCATCCTGTCGATGATGGTGTGAGCTCCGGCAACTTTGATGTTCTCCTCACCGTTTCCTGTCGCGCCGGCCGAGCCGATGTCCTGGTCCGTATAGCAGCCCGCGCCAATAATCGACGAATCTCCAAGCCGTCCCGGAATCTTCCATGCGAGTCCTGAAGTGGTGGTAGCTCCAGACATCTCACCTGCCGTATTCAAGGCTGACACGTGAATTGTTCCGGTGGTTGGCCACAGAATCTCCCTGACGGCCTCGCGCCGCAGGTTCGCAGGAATACCCATGCGGTCGGCCAATGTTGTAAGACGCTTCATCTCGCTCAGCACCATTGCAGATTGTTCAGGCGTCGGGTGTCCTGGCAGCAGTGCAGCTTTTGGGATGGCTCCCTTCGGCGCATCAAGCGACGGCTTCCAATCCGGACTATCGATTCCGGGCCCCCACCAGCCGCGGCCATTCTCCTTCCACAACAGCCAGATCTTTCGTGCATCGTCGGTAAAGAGATCTTCTCTTTGAAACCCCTCCGCAACAGCGAACTTCTCTGCGCCGGCTCCAACCATCATCACGTGCGACGAGCGCTCCATGACCTTTTTTGCAAGCAGGCCAGCGTGCCGGATGTTCTGGCATGCACCGACCGCTCCAGCGCGTCGCGTCGGACCATGCATCACCGATGCGTCAAGTTCGACGACGCCATCTTCGTTCGGCAGTCCACCGTAGCCAACGCTGTGGTCCTTGGGGTCATCCTCTCTTCCAGCGCAGACATGTAGTGCGGCATCGAGCGTGTCCGTGCCTTGCAGCAACATCGCATAGGCTTCCTTGACGGTTTCGTCTCCGGTTTCCCGAGTGATGATCACAGGCTTCTTAGGCGGCGAATAGCGGGGCAGTTCCTCGGGCTTTGTCTTGTCTCCATCCGTCTTCCCATCGGTACGGGACATGCCAGTGCTGGCTACGCCAGCTGCAGCTAAGGCGCTATGAGAAAGAAACTTTCGGCGAGTAGTAAGCGTGTCCATAATGTTTCCTCGCAATGCTTAGCAGGCACATGTGCGGATCGAGAATTTGCTCCCTAATCCAATCTCGTAAGAGGGAACCGCAAGTCTGCGAACGATTAAAGAATAAAGTAAACCAAAAGCGATCATGGGAAGCTCATCTTTATGGCGATCCATGCGCAATTTGAGCGATATTCCTCACCGCCCATCTGCAAACCAATATGTGAATGGAGTTGAGAGGACCTCAGAAACCCATGCGGCATTCAACTACATGCGGTACTCAACTATGGGTGTCGATACTGCGGGGTATTGATGCTCAGGTTAGCTAGTGGCTGCTGCTGCGGCGGATTGATCGATCCACTCTGAGCGTGAGGCATGTTGCACACATCGTGATGAGATGTAACGCGGCACCACCCTCCTTATGGCAGGGCGATGCCGCGTAAGCGGGTTGCACTCAGAAGCTGAACATATCGAAAAGATCGCTGATGGCTGGGCTGTTGGTTGGAGCGTATTGGCTGGCTGAGGGATTATAAGTCGGGTTCGGCAAGTTGTCGCGGCTGCGGCTTGAGATAGTCGGCAAACCCCAGTTACGCTCAATAAATTTCAGAATCGAGACGTGATCCCCGTAGTTGTGGGAGATATGTCCGGGCTTCGTATACGGAGACACCACGATCATCGGAATACGAGTGCCGTCACCAAAGAAATCGAGCGGCTGAACGTAGCCGGAGTCGTAATAGCCGCCGCCTTCATCTACGGTGACAAAGATCGCAGTCGACTTCCAAAGGCTTGGATTCGCCTGCACCATATCGACGATCTTCTTCACGAAGCCTTCAAATAAATCCCACTTCGATGACGCCGGATGACCGTCGACCCATCCGCTCGGCTTTACGAACGACACTGCGGGTAATTTGCTGTCCCTGATGTCCTCGTAGAGTTGATCGGTGTCGACGATGTGTGTGGTTCGAACCTCCGGGTTGGCCATGACCTGGGTCTGGTATTGAAATCCATTGCAGATGTTGCAGTATGCATCGCTTTGCTGCCCCACGGTCCCGTAGTTGAGCTGATACTTGTCTGCGAGATAGCGGTCCCACTGGTCGTTGTAGCTCTTCCATGAGACGTTGTGCTCTAACAGCACATCCGCGATGCTGCGCTGCGATGTTGGGGGGATCGTAAAGGGCGTGTTGTTGGGATTTACATCCTCATAGGCATTGCTCCCATCTCCGAAGTAGCCCGGGTTGTAGTTGTTCAACAGGTAGTAGTGGCCAGGATCGCAGTTTGGTTTGACGGGACGCTTCAACGAACTTAGATAGGTCAAGATCGGACCGACGCCAGGCTGCGAGGGATCCGAGCAGTTGCTGTAACTTCCTCCGCCGTAGACACCCGTAGATGCGCCATTGTTGCCAAATCCGCCGTAACCGTCCTGTGTCCACCAATTGTTGGTTCCGGCCACAGGGTTCGGGTTTTCGATTTCATCTACGGGGCCGCCCTGGAATGTCATCTGTTTGTGGGGAGGAACGAGATTGCCGTTCTGATCCTTGAACCAGATCGCATCGCCAAAAAACAGCATGATGCTGTCCAGCCCTGTCCCACCCATTGCTGGCTGGTGGTAGTTGTCGCTGCTTGCGAAGTTGTCCGTGAGTGTTTTGGTGTAGGGTGCATCGCCCTGAAGCATGTTGTAGAAGCCCATCGCCGTTGCACCTTCGCCGGTAGTCGTGCAGCCAGGTGCGTAATCCGTACAGAAGTTCTTTGGTTGTGCCTTGCCATTCACGTTCGAGCCCACTGTAACTTCAGTCCACGTGAAGAGGTCAGCCAGGCAGCCGCTCGGATTCGCTGTGGTTGCATGCGAAGCGTTGCAATCCTCCTGTTGCCACATCTGGTAGAACCTGTGTACTGGGCTATTGGCGTAAGAGTTGTAAGGGAAAGTGCTGGAATTGGTGATTTGGAAGGGGCCGGGCGCCAGCGTTGAGTATGGAGATGTGTCGCTCACCCCCGTGATTCGAGAATCAGGAACTTTGCCTTTCAGTCCACTGCCACCGACAAGGAGCGAATTGTAGTACGGGTCCGGCGGTTCGGGCAGTCCGTCTTCGGACGATTCGGCATCCCCAAGGTTGCACATTCCATAGCTCGAACACACATTCGACGGTCCGCCGTTTAGGGGTGCAGGCAGAACCGTATAGGGAGCTTTCCCCGTCGTAGGGCTCATCTGATACGTGGTGCTGCCGGTGATGTCGGCGGAGGATTGCGCGGCCAGAGAATACTTCGGCCCGGGTGTGCCATTGGGATTCACAATCCCTTTGGAAAGCAGGTTACTTACGCTCTCCCCTGCCTTTGGAACGTAGGTGGCAAAAAGGTGGTCGTAAGACCGATTTTCTCCCACGATGACAATTACGTGCTTAATGGGTGTCGCTGTGTTGGAACTGCCATTCTCTGCGGCAAATGCTGTTGGAATCCCTGGTCCCAGCGCTACGGTAAGCGTTAGATATAACGAAATCATCTTTCTGAGTTGCGCAAAGGCTTGATTCAGCATGAATGATCTCCTCTATTTGGGTGGATCTGGTTGGGGAAGCGAGACTGGCCGGAAAGATGGGAACTGACCGGCGCGGAAAGTCTGGCCGACGACACAATAGCCGATCCCGGGGTACGCGAGCTGAATGCATGCAAGTCGCCGGTCGTGGGGCCGAAGTCGATTTCAGCTCGCGGACCAAATCGTAGGGAGACTCTGTTACTGAGAAATGAAACCTCAATAAATAAAAGTCTGATGAGATGGTTCGAGGGTATTGGGCGCAACGCTCCTGAAGAGAAGTCACGCTATGCCATATCAACGGAGGCGAGCTGGAGCAGACTCAGTTCCTTCGAGGCCGCGCCTCAGTCCTAATGGCGAAACGCTACCGGATATTGAAGGAACCGGTAAATGATCGGTTCGGATCTGTTCTCCAAAATACTGTATGGCCTACCCGCGTATCCATAGCCTTCGGCGAAATGTTGAGATTCGATGAATTGAACTGCCGCGCATGGAAGGTTCGCTCGTCGGATGACTAGCAGTTAGTAGAGAACGCATCTTTATGGCTAGTCGCCGAGAAAGAACCCGTATCGCTCCACCAGGATTGCAGATCAAATTGCATCTTCGCCTCGCCATGGTGCTCCATGAAGCGAGCACGAATAAGACGTTGGGCTCTTCCGGATGCAGCGATGACTAAGCCGATTGTTGCGTGCGCATAATCTATCGCCCAAAGCAACTCATCTATTGAATCCACTCTCGACCACAGGACTGTTCGTCTGAAAGAGGAAAGCATAATGAACCTGAAGTTGTGTGCTTCGCTAAAATCCATGCAACGGATGTGCCTATTGTTCTTGTTCCTGACAGCGCTAATTGGGGTAAGAGCTGCACAAGCCCAGACTACATTCGGGACAATCACAGGCGTGGCGAAAGATCCGACTGGGTCCTTGATCCCGAACGCGACGATTACGCTCACGAATGAAAAGACCGGTTTTGTCTACAAATCGACTACCTCTAACTCGGGAGTTTACATCGTTCCCAATCTTCTTCCTGGCAGCTATACGCTTCGTGTCGAAGCCAAGGGTTTCGAGCCATCGGTAACTAGCGGAATCAATCTCAACGCGAATCAAACCGCGAACGTGGATGCTCCGCTGCTGTTAGCTGGCGCGGGCAGTACTTCCGTAGAGGTGAAAGGGCTGCAGCCGATCCTGAATACGCAAACTCCCGCTCTATCCACGGTTCTCACTCCCGAGCAGATGGAGCAGATGCCCCTGATTACACGTCAGAAGGGAGATGAGGGCGTCTATGGCTATGCCTTTTTCAATACGGGCGTGAGCAACGCGCGATGCCAGAGTTGCAGCATCATTGCGAATGGTGCGCGTTACATGGACCAGCAGCCGACGGTTGACGGAATTACAGTGATGTCGTCAATGGATTCTGTTGGAGGAAGCACCGTCCAGCCGGGGCTTGAGGGAATGGGAGAAGTAGATGTGATTCTTTCGAATGCCTCTGCTGAATTTAGCCAGCCTGTGCAACTGGCAATGGTAAGGAAGGGCGGAACGAATACATTTCACGGCGGGTTGTTCTACAACTACAACGGAAGTCGGTTCAACGCAGCTAACTACTTTTCAGCGAAGGCTCCATTTCGCGTATACAACAACTTTGGTGGAAGCCTCGGCGGACCAATTCTGAAGAACAGGCTCTTCTTCTTTGGTGATTATGAGGGTTCGCGGGAATCTACCGCGGTCATCGATACGCTAAACGTTCCTCTCCAACAGTGGCGGACTGGTGACTTCAGCAATCTGAGCACTCCTCTGATTGATCCACATACCCATCTGCCATATGTAGGAAACAAGATTCCATCGAATCAGATTAGTTCGGTATCGCAGAACATTCAGGCCCTATATTTTCTTGCTCCTAACTATGGGTCACAGTCGCTTCAAGCGGGTAACTATCGTGCATTGTTCCATCCGGGAAATAATGGTGTCACGAACTACAACCGCTTTGATACGCGTCTCGACTTTCGGCCATCGGAGCAGAACTCCTTTTACGGTGGCTTCAGCTACAGCCGTATGCCGATCAGTGCATATGTGGCTCCCGTCATTCCTCCCTTTTCATTTAGATCGTCGCTGAGAGTTGCAAGCTCTGGTGTGTTTGCCTGGACTCACACTATCAGCACCAATACTTTGAATGAGTTTCGTATTGGGTTCGCACGAGATAACAATCAAATCAAAACGCCGGTGGTCGGCGATAAAATCCTGGCGCAGGTGGGTATTACGGGAGTACCTGTCGTAGGGCTTCCAACCTATCCAGTCTTTAATGTTACGGGTCTAACGTCGCCTAATGTGGTTCCCTATTTCGGCGGCGTCACAACAGATTTTGAATTGACTGATAACCTGAGCTGGGTACACAAAACTCACCTCATCAAAGCGGGTTTTGATGTGATCCGCGATAGAAACAGCTCCTTCTTTTATGGCGGAAGCGTATACGGTACTTATAGTTTCACAGGAGCATTCACGGGCTCTCCTTACGCCGACTTCCTGTTGGGAACTCCGCAATCTACCAGTCTCACCTCCCCGGCTCCAACTCCCCACTGGGTAGGTGACTGGTGGTCCGCTCACGTTGAAGATCAGTGGAAGCCAACAACCAGGCTTACGGTAAATATGGGCCTTCGTTGGGAAGCGCAGGAGCCTTACAGTGAACAAAAAGGTTTGATGTACAACTTCAATCCCGCATCGGGATCACTCGTTGTACCTCAGAAGGCCCTGGCTCGGGTCAGCAAGCTGTTTCCTTCCAACATCCCGATTCAGACCGCAGAGCAGGCTGGATATCCGTCCGCTAACCTGGTAGACAAACACTTCGCATATTTTTATCCTCGTATCGGAATTGCCTATCGGCCGTTTGGTGACAATACCGTCATCCGTGGCGGATACGCGATATATGGCTTGACGACATACGGCAGTGCGGCTGGCTTCCTAAGTGGCGGCCCCTTCTCGGGCAGCGAGTCTTTCACCAATAAGTTTGTCAACGGCTCTCCTCTATTCAGCTTTCCTCATCCCTTTCTTGATACGGGGACAGTAGCCAGCCAGTCCGTAAATGGCATCAATCCCCATCTCAAAATCGGATATCTCCAGCAGTGGAGCCTCACGCTCGAGCAGGAGTTGGCAGGCTTTGATCTAGGCGGAAGCTATGTCGGTGCAAATACCTCCAACCTTCCCTATGTCAGAAATCTCAACCAGCTACGACCCAGCACAGCACCTTTCTCCGCCTCCAATCGTCCTTATCCGAACTATTTCTCAATTGCGTGGGCAGACAATGGTGGCGTCGATAATTACAATTCGCTGCAGTTATTCGCAAAGAGGCCGTATGGTAGGAATCTTGTCATCAATGCAGGATTTACCTGGGCCAAGGACCTCACGAACGTACAGGACAATAGCAGCTTCGCTGGTTCGCAGATTCAGGACGCATACAATCTGAAAGCCGAATACGGCAATAGTGGCGCATACGTTGGTAAAAACTTCTTTGCTCAGGTTGTCTATACCCTGCCAGTCGGCAAAGGCCAAATGTTCCTTGGCAATGCCGGAAGGGCCACGGATTTGGCCCTTGGTGGATGGAGAATGGCCTGGATCGTTGACAAGCATTCTGGTTTTTATTTCACTCCTACATTTTCCGGATATGACACGTCTAACACCAACAACTTCTCAGGGCGGCCGGACGTCGTGCCTGGAGTAAATCCCTACGCGTCCCATAAAACTATTGCTAGCTGGCTCAACCCGTCCGCATTCAAGATCCCAGGATGCCCCGATACGAATCCCGTATGTTCTACGCCGTCCAACGTCGGTCGATTCGGCAATGCAAGCGTGAACTCTCTGGTTGGCCCGGGTCTTACAGACATAGACCTCTCGCTATATAAGGACATCCACGTCGGAGAAAGAATCGTCGCCAAGTTCAACGCTACGGCGACGAATGTATTCAATCATCCCAGCTTCGGAGTTCCCGCGGCGAACATAAAGTCGACGGGGACGTATGGGGTGATTACCGGTACAGCAGGGGACTTGTATGGCCAGCAGTCGAGATTTCTTGATCTCGGCATGCGCGTGCAGTTCTGATGCAGCCATTTGCGTCCTTCGCTGAGGAGCTTCTCACGGGTACTCAACCTGATGTGTGTACTAAGGAAGAAAGATGATAGAAGATTTGGGATGTTCAGTGTCGACTCGCAGATCGTTTCTCCGCAGCTCAATCCTTGCAGCTAGTGGTCTCCACCTTCGCTTTGCATTTGGCGAAGCGAAGGTGGAGGCTGCAGTCCTGGACTTGAAGGTCTATGACTCTGCGACGAAGCAAAGCATCCCTTCTTCAATTGCCATCTGGGACTCTACCGGAAAACTCATTACAAAAGATCCGGGCTATAAGGGCGGCATTCGATCTTCTGGCGAGTTTCATTCGGTGATCACCGAAGGCAGGATCAAAGTCGTGATTACGCGAGGGTGCGACTATATAGCCGAAGTGCGGGAACTACTCCTCGAACCCGGTAAGACAACGAAGTGCACTGTTAACTTGACGCGGGTATCACCTCTACGTAAAGAAGGTTGGGTCTGTGGGGATAGCCATGTCCACATGAAACATGGTCAAGGTCCGATTCAGGCGGGCTTCCCGTTCATGGCACTTACAGCACGAGCGGAAGCATTGGACTACATGTCTGTGGCTCAGCAGTGGAATGTCGAGACCGTCACCTCTACACTTCTTTCCCAGGAATGCGCATCCGTCTCGACAAGTGACTGTGTGCTGCAATGGAATATGGAAGCCCCTAAAAACTATTGGAAGGGAGATGTATCCCATTGCATGGGGCACGGCTGGACGCTAGCAGTTCGAGATATAGCTGCAAATGGAGCGGATCCGATTTCGGAATTATTTGCGATGAGTGCGGGAGACTATCAGAAAGAAAAAGTACCGACTCCGAACTTTGAAAGTCATGCCTTCATTCATGCTACTGGCGGAATCGTCTCTTATACTCATCCCTGCCGTATCTGGAGAGGAGAGTGGGGAGGGAAGAATGGGTTTCCTATACAGCAGGAGAAGTTCGTCTCCAACATGGCTCAGGAGCTTCCGTTCGATACGATAGCCGGACCCACCTATGACTCGATTGATATCCTGATGCAAACCAAGGAGCAGCTAGTAAACCAGCTTGCAGAGCAGCTCTGGTTCATGCTCCTGAATCGGGGATACAGAATTCCAGCTACGGCTTCTACGGATGCCGCATTTGACACTCCTGGCGGAGCGACTCCGGGCGTTGTACGCGTCTACACGCGGATTGATGGGGATGTGACCTTAGAAAAAGTGGCCGTGGCGATGAAGGGCGGACGTAACTTCGTTACCAGTGGTCCACTGCTGACGTTTACGGTAGACGGGCACGGGATCGGCGATGTCATCCCGGTTCTCAATCGTATGAGGCGCACCGCCCACGTACAAGCCTGGGCCAGCGGTGTACCGAACGAGTATCTGACGAAGATCGAGGTTATTCGAAACGGGCAGGTCTACAAGACCTTTGAACTTGCTGAAAAGCCGAAGACTCACACATTGGACTTCGATGTTGAAGAGGATAAGACATCCTGGTACATCGTGAAGTGTTATGGCTCGCAGAGAAACCAGTATGCCATTTCTAACCCGATTTACTTTGAGGCTCCTGGATTTCAAACTCCCCCGCCTGCAAGAGCCAATGTGGAACTACAAGTGGTCGCTTCCGGTTCTGGCAAGCCGCTCGATGGCAGCTACGAGATACTCAACATGATTGGGAGGGAATCCACGTTGTTAAGCAAGGGTGAATTCACAGGCGGCCGCGTAACTTTCAATGCGCCTGCTACTGCGCGTATTCGTGTCCGGGCATCAGGATATGAGTCCGCGATGAAAAGCATCTTCATCGATACGCCAGCCTTGCTCAATTCAACCTTGGAGATGCAACTTGCAGAACTCCTAGATTGGGCTACCTTTGAAAAGGTCAAGAAGGCGCTCGATCAAATCCAACTCAAATGTGAGATGCAACCTTCGGCATAATGTCACCGCGAAAGAAATAGATGATGAACATAAAGCAAACTATTTTTGCAGGAATCACCGTTTTTGTTGTTATGGCAGGGTATGCCGCTGCAGCGCCTGCGAATACTCCGGACAGACCGCGGTTGATTTTGGCGATCGTGGTCGATCAGTTTCGGGAGGATTACACTACTCGCTTTCGTAAGGAGTACACGGGGGGCATCGCGGAATTGCTCGAAAAGGGCGCGGTCTTCCCCGATGCTCATCAAGACCATTTCCCGACGGTGACGGCTGTGGGTCATGCCACTCTGCTTACTGGCTCGGTTCCAGCCACGAGCGGCATCATTGGAAATGAATGGTACGATCGGCAGTCCGGGAAAGTAATCTCTTCGGTTGAAGATGCAGAGACTACCTTGACCGGTGATTCTTCGGCAAAGGGTTCGTCTCCCCATAATCTTGTTGTCAGCACGGTTGGAGATGAGCTCAAGATTGTGGGAGGTGCCAAGTCGAAGGTCATTGGGATCTCGATGAAAGATAGGGCCGCCATCTTAATGGTTGGCCGGATGGCGGATGCCGCGTATTGGTTCGACGCAAATATCGGAGGGTTTGTCAGCAGCTCCTGGTATGAGAGCACGCTCCCTGTGTGGATGGTGGACTTCAACAAAAAGCGGCTTGCTGAACAATATCTGGGAAAGATATGGAAGTCCTCATTGAATCCCAATAGTCCTGCTTTCCTGGAGCTGCCGTCTTCGCCAGGAAAAGCCTTCTATGGTGCCTTGGCAGGGACTCCCTATGCCAATAACGTTCTCGAAGAACTTGCAGAGACCGCGCTGCACAGCGAAAATCTCGGTCATCATGCTGCGCCCGATGTGCTGGCCGTGAGCTTTTCGGCTAACGATGCTCTCGGGCATCGCGTAGGCCCTGATGCTCCCGAGGTCGAAGAGATGTGCGTCCAGACGGACCGCACAATCGCCAGGTTGATTCATGCGGCAGAGGTGCAAGTGGGCGGTCCACAAAATCTTCTGGTCATCTTTACAGCCGATCACGGCGTCGCCCCTGTCCCTGAAGTCAATGCACAACGCAAGCTCCCAGGAACACGCATACACAGCACTGCGTTGCTGCAACCGATCCAGGCAAGACTCCGCGAAAGATTCGGTGAAGGCGAGTGGATACTCTCAGATCAAGGGGCGAGCCTTTATCTTAACGATGAGCTTATTGCCAAAAAAGGACTTTCCAAATCGGACGTTGAAGATACAGTAGCTACAACAGCAGAAAGTCTCCCCGGCGTTGCCCGTGTTTATACCAGGCACCAGTTTGAGCAGCACGTGGCAATGGGATCCACCATCGACGAATATATGGCGCGAGGATTTTTCTCAGAGCGATCCGGCGATGTCTCCATTCTGCTGGACCCGTACGCAACACATGCCGGCGCAGGTACGAGTCACGGTACACCGTACGATTACGATTCTCATGTTCCGCTCATCTTCTATGGATGGAGGATCAAGCCGGGCTTCTATACGTCTCGCACGGGCATTAGCGACGTTGCGCCGACATTAGCGTTCCTTTTGAACGTTGAAACACCGTCAGGAAGCGTTGGACACATACTTTCGCAGATGATCGGCAAGTAATACACGGTGGCTGCAAATGATCTGGCAACCTTTCGATCCAGGTGGCTAGAGCATTGCAGCCGCGTGAAAATGCATGCGGTTTGTTGCATTGCGATGAATTCTGGGTTCTCGCAGGGAAGGTTGCTCCAGCGAGCGAGTAACAATTAAAGAGGTCCCAGGATATGCAGCAGGCTCAGTTTCAAGAAGAAGAGCTCACCCACGAAAGGGTTTTCGAGCGGAATTATTCGTGGTTGATGCAATGGGCATTGAGACTGACTGAGGGTAAGCATTGCGAAGCTGAGGATCTGGTTCACGATCTCTTTATTCAATTAATCCGACTTCGTCCCAGCCTGGATTCAAACCCGGATCGTGTTCGCGGTTATCTGTACACGATGTTGCGCAACATGCGTCTCTCCCAATTGCGCCGTGCACAACGTAGCCCTATCTGCGAACTATCAGTCATCGACTATGATTCGGTGGAACAGGGGCTGCGTTCTATTCCCGGCAGGCCTCTCTCTGCGATATGGGCGGAGCTGATACGGATTTGCGACTATGCGTGCGAGCGGAAGAAGACCTCTCGCTCGGCAAGCGTGCTCATCCTGCGCTTTTTTCTGGCCTACTTCCCGAGTGAAATTGCTCGTATTTTGAAAACAACACGGATTCCGGTCGACAAGTACCTTCATACCGCCCGGAAAGAGGCGCGTCTCAGTGTCTCGCGACCCAACGCATTACGGATTTTTGGGGAGAGACGCACGTCTCGCGAAACACCACCCGTGCCGGAAGAGTCGCAGGAATGCTTTCTGGCGCTGCGCCATCAGGTCTTTCGATCCTGCGAGGGAAAATGCCTCTCGAAGGAGGCACTGCAGGACATTTATACATCCGGTTCCTCGAAATCCCTCAGCACATCCGAGCTCGCACATCTGGTAAGTTGTCCGCAATGCCTGGATACATTGAACTGGATTCTAGGGATTCGACTCTTGGCTGATCGATGCCCCTCAAAGACCCTTGGCCGCGAGGATGGCTCTTCTCCCAAAGATGGCGGCGGATCGGGAAGTGGCGGCGGAGCCTCTTCCAATAACGTGGAGCGCGAAGCCTTGCGCAGGCTCGAAGAAGAGAATGAACACCGCCCGAATTACCTGCAGGTCGCGGTCAATGGAGAGATTAAGTCCTCTCAAAAGATCACCTCGGAACTGAGTGAATTTCACGTCAGAGTGGGCAGAAACCGGACGCTGGAGTTTCTTGAAATCTTCAGTGAGCAGAGTATCCGCCTCCTGTACCTGCCGATCAGTTCTTCGTCCAGTCCAACGAACTCGGGAGAGCGCGCAAGCATTCAATTGAGCGACGGACGCACGCTTGAAGTGTCGGTTTCGATCTCGGGAGATAGCCCCACGATATGCGTGAGATATCACGATCCTCTATTTACGGAGTCGGAGACACTGGCGGAAGCGGCTCTATTCGAGCGCCTGCGAGAAGATGCCGGAGCCGAGCCAACACGTGGCGGATCCTGGACTCTCGGAAGAACTGTTGCGGCATTCTGGGCTCGCTGCACTGACGTTTGGCCGATAGGCGCAACGGCTACGGTCGCCGTATCGGTGGTTATAGTTGCAGGCGTGGTGCTTCTGCGTGCTTCGAAACCGTGGCAGTCACCTGGTGAACTCCTTCGGCGCGCCGATCAACGAGCAACCGCGGAGATAACTCCAAATGATCTGGTGCGGAGAACTATGCGCATCGAGCAACTCGGAGATTCAGGTCAGACGGTGCGTGAAGATTCGGTAGAAGAGTGGGCTTCAGGAGATGCACAGAACCGAGCCAGACGGCTTTACGCCCATGATGGCACGCTTGTCGCCGAAGAGATTACACGCGGAAACCGCACGAAGTTTTTTGACAAGTTGAACCGGGGCCATGATGCCCAGTTGAACCGCGCAGACCTCCAGGTGCAGGATGTCTGGCAGATCACGCCCTCTGCGAAACAATTCCAGGACCTCATTGCGCCGGATCAACCTTCTGCAATCCAGCAGGCGAGCGATCGCTATTCGATCACCTATAGGCATCCAGCGAACGATGGCGGTCGACTGGTTGAGGCAACCCTTGTGTTGCGACGGAACGATCTTCATCCGGTAGAGGAGGATCTTGTCCTGCGTTCGGATGGAGCGGTACACCATGTCCGTCTTATCGAGTCGAGTTATGAGCGGATCGCGCGTTCCAGCGTGCAGAAAGATGTTTTCGCACCGGATAAGGAGCTATCTGAAGTAGTATCCCAAACCTTCTCTCGTGAGCAGTCTCTCGATGCAACCGGGCGGATGGACGATGTAAGCGCCGAACGCATCATTCACACCTTGTATCTTCTCAGCCTGGTTGGAGCGGACATGAATGGCGAGACAAGCGTTCAAGCTACCGCGCACGGTACGCTCCGGATCACGGGAACGATTGCTTCGGCAGCACGCCGGGACGAGATTCTCCGCGTCCTTAATCCTTTGCGTGCGGAGAGTGGAATTGAGATTCACCTGCTGACACCCGATCAGCTTCATAGCAGCAGTAAAGGAAAGCAGAGCAGGCAGGCTGTCGAACTTGTCGAGCCAACAGAAGGTACGATTCCCGTTGACCACCAGTTGCGTCAGCTTCTTATGGAGCGTGGCACGCCGCCGGATCAAATGGAAAGTGCGATGCAGCACTTTTCGCGACAGGTATTGGCAAATGCTGACGAGGCCCAGCAGCACGCATGGGCTCTGGATCGGATCGCCAGGCGCTTCTCGCCCGCAGACCTAATCAGCCTCTCTCCACAGGCACGTTTGGAATGGGTGCAGATCATCGATTTACACAGTTCCGCTCTTCTGCTCTGTGTTCAGGCGACTCGTGTGGAACTCGCCTATTTCTCGCCGCCACACCAGATAGATGAGGCTGGAGTTGAACCGATTACAAATATCAAAGAGCTTACGAACGCTGCCGATCAACTACTAAATCTGTCTCGATCAAACGACCGTATCCTTGCTTCCGCGTTCACGCTATCGGCCTCTCCTGGAGAGAGCGACGTACTCAAGAAGTCGAGCTTTTGGCTGTCGCTCGAGAGACTCGAAAGCCTCGCGCGAGAAACTGCCACTGCAGAAAGAACGTTGAAGGCGGAGGCCGACCGGGCAGCTCGGTGATGGCATCGTCTATTCACAGAGGCTGCCTACAATAGAGAAATCATTGACGTGACGATAAAGAGATCGGCGCCAGCGTTAGCTTTCCAAAAAGGACAGCGGATTTTTATTGTCTTCTGGGTGCTCTTTCTCTCGTGTCGACTTCACGCCCAGAACGATACCGCCGACTTGAGTGGAACGGTTGTGGACCAGAGCAATGCCATCGTCACGCGTGCCCGTGTTGATCTAACGAACAGCGATACCGAACTCAAGCGCAGCGTTTTTTCAAACGATACAGGAACATTCAGCATTCCGGCTCTTCCACCAGGAAGATATCTGCTGCGTGTTGAACATGACGGATACCAGATCACGCAATCACGGCAATTTTCTTTAAGCTCCGGGGACAAACGTACGATCCTTGTCGAGCTTAAAATCGGACATGCTACGACTTCGATAACGGTGACCGCGAATAATGAGCAATTGACGAATGATAGCGGCGCCATTGCGAATCTAGCGACGGAACGGGAGATCTCTGGTCTCCCCTCAGTAAGCCGCCAATTCGGGGATCAACGGACACAGGCATTCGCTCTTAATAATCCAGGTACGACATGGAGCCGAGGGGGATGGATCTCGGTCGATGGAGGCCGCTATCTGGACAATACGCCCGCAGTAGATGGAATGATCGTGGCATCACAGATAGATGGCGGAGGTGGAACGGTTGTCCAGTCCGGGATGGAAGGAACACAGGAAGTAAGTGTCGAACTAGCGGGTAGTCCCGCCGAGTTCCCACGCCCTGCTGAGTACAGCACTGTCACAAAGGCAGGCGGTAACACAATGCATGGCAGTATCTTCTACATGCACAATGACAGTTTCCTGAATGGAAGAGATTACTTCGCCAATAGCGTTCCATCTCGCATCTACAACGATGGAGCTGTTAGCCTCGGGGGACCGATCAGGAAGGGCTCTACCTTCTTTTTTGTGGATTGGGAGCACTCGCGTGAGAGCACGGACATTATCGTCAACGGCAATGTTCCTTTGGCGACATGGCGCTCTGGTAATTTTCGCGATGCAACGCGAACTCTGACGAATCCCTACACCGGTCAAGCAATTCCCAACCAACAAATTCCCACTGATTTGATTAGTTCTGTTTCCAATAAAATCCAGAATTTATACTATCCCCAACCCAACTACGGCATGCCTGATCTTGTGTCAGGGAATTACCGGGCTCTGTTAAAGCCGGGTTTGAGTGGGCAGACGAATTTCGATAGCTTTGACACACGACTGGACCGTATCTTCAGCGCCAGCGACCACGTTTATGCAAGCTTTAACTTCATCAACTTGCCGCGTACGTCATGGCAACCCGGCAGCCTTCCTCCCTATGGGCTACGCAGACAATACCGGCTGGGCCGCAGCGGGCAGATCTCCTGGACCCATGTGCCATCACCAGCATTGCTGAATGAGGCTCGCATCGGATTTACCCGGCAAAAAAACAGCATCGCTTCAGAATATGCAGGTAATACCATCCTCAATGCAGCTGGCATTGAGGGTGTGGCTACTATCGGGATTCCGACCGTCCCGATCATAAGCATTACCGGAATTACTACTGCGAGTCAGGTTCCTTACTTTCGCTTTACTGACACCAGTTTTCAATGGACTGACAACCTGACCTGGACGAAGGGGTCGCATTCCTACCGCTTTGGAGTTACAGCCGTTCGAGATCAGAACTCCGGCTTCAATATTCGAGGAAATGTTTATGGCTCCTATGCCTTTACCGGAGCCTTTACTGGAGTTCCCTACGCGGATTTTCTCTTAGGTCTTCCTCAAACAACATCTCTCACTGTTCCTACTCCAGAGTCCCATCGTTTTGGTACGTGGTGGAGCGCATATGCGCAGGATCAGTTCAAGGTTCTGCCAGCCCTGACACTGAGCTACGGTCTGCGGTGGGAAGCGCAGGGGCCGTATTACGAAAAGAACGGCTTGCTCGCAAGTTTTGATCCTGGCAATGGAAGCATCGTGATTCCTGATAGTGGTCTGTCTAGAATCAATCCGCTGTTTCCGAAGAATCTTCCGATTGAAACCGCCTCAGGGGCCGGTTACCCAAAGCGTTCACTTCTCGATTTTCACAAAGGATATGTCTATCCGCGTTTCGGATTTGCCTACCAACTATCGCGAGCGCATGGCATCGTCCTGCGTGGTGGCTACGGTATCTACGGTAATAGCATCTATGGAGCGCTGGATCTCTCCGGTGGACCTTTCTCCAGCAGCGAGTCTTTTACCAATAGCATCACGAACGGCAAGCCTCTGCTGACCCTCGCACAACCCTTTCCAGCAACCGCAAAGGTTCCGACGCAAAATATGGTCGGAGTCAACCCACGCTTGCGCGTTCCTTATCTTCAGCAATGGAATCTCACCACAGACTGGGCACTCCAGACATTTAGCCTGAGCATTTCCTACATTGGCAGTAAAGCTACAAACCTGATCTACAGCCGTAATCTCAACCAGCCACACGCAAGCACCAAACCGTTTAGTTCCTCTAGCTATACCTATCCTCTCTACAACTCTGTGATTTGGGCAGATAACGGCGGCACAGAGAACTACAACTCACTACAGTTGGTGGTTCGAAAAACAATGGATCATGGACTGTCCTTCAAAGGTGGCTGGACCTGGGCTAAGGATCTGACAGATACCCAGGATCAGATCAGTTATAGAGGGCAATTGATTCAGGATGCATATAACCGTGCCGCGGAATATGGAAACTCGACCAACGTCAGCAGGCATCGCGCATTTCTGAACACAATCTACAACCTGCCATTCGGAGATACAAAAAAGGATAGATACTTTCAGCACGCGAAGGGGTCAATCTTTGGAGGCTGGACGGTTGCGTTGAACCTCTTGGCGGAAACGGGGCCGTATTACACTCCGCTTTTCTCTGGTTTCGATGTTTCGAATACCAACAACACCACCAACCTGCGCCCCGACATAGTTCCGGGCGTAAGTAGCCGGCCACCGGCAGGTCGCAGGCTCGCGCAGTGGTTTAACCCAGCCGCTTTTAAAATACCCGGATGTCCAGACGCACTTCCTCTATGTTCGGCCCCGGCCGATGTGGGGAGATTTGGAAACGCTGGCGTAAACACACTGCAAGCTCCAAATTATGTTGAGCTCGATTCCAACCTGACCAAAGAGATGCCGCTTCGCGACCGCGTGCGGCTTCAATTGAGTATCTCTGTGCAGAACCTACTCAATCATCCGAACTTCTCGCCGCCGTCGGACGTGAACATTAGCTCGCCCGCCGCAGGCAGCATCACCTCTACTTACGCTGAACTGAATGGCTCGGCAGCACGGCAGATTGGCCTTATGGTGCGGTTCACGTTTTGAGTGTCACCGTAGAATCAGCTTTATAGCAGGGCCCTGCTCGCATCCCGAGGCCGGAACGTCGGAATCGCTGCTCCAGATTCAGCGACAGATGGAGCGTACTTTTAGGGCAGCACGAATATCTACACCGGCTCGGCGGGACGTTTGTAGCGAATTCCGTTTACACAATCGACTATCCCGCCGATCCGCGAATCAACATCAACGATTCGGCACGCGGTGAGCACTTTCGTCAGCTTGCCAGTGTCGGGGAAGCAAGATTCTCACAGCACCAGATCAGAATCCGGATAACCGTGCTGCGCTCCCTGCTGAAAGATGAAGAGGGCGATACTGTCTTTGCCGAAGTGACCCCCCGCAAACCTCCATCTACACCACAGTGTTGAACTGCACTGCTTGCCCACGAGACTTGCACTCGGGCGACATTTTAGTTGCCAGCATTCGCCTGTACCTTTTCTCTGAAGCAATCTTATCCTCTGTCCCTTCCAACCCTGTAGATCACAGTATCGGGTGAATGCTTCATCCCGCGATCCACCTCGATTGCGGTACAAGATGCGCATCTGTGGAGGTCACACTATTTCATCGAATACATCTGATCAACTTGTCAGCAAGCTTGTAGCACAGATCGTTTCCGACTCAGGATTAAAGCGATCGGCATTCGTCCAAACACTTGGATACAAAAATCTGACTAAAGGGTCGCGGAATCTCGACCGTCTGCTCCACGGCAATCTAAACGATCAGTGGTGTCTTAAGCGCGTACAGGAAGTGTATGGACGCCGCAAAGAATTCGAGAAGGCGTTTCTGGAAGCTGCCCGTATCGAGAAAGAACAGCGTAAGGAAGAGGCTCACGATCGGCTGGCTCACGAACATTTCGAGCCCTACATATACGTTAACCATTCGCTCAATACGCCGACTTCCATTACTGCTGCAGCCTTCTCAGGAGCACGATGGAGATATCTTGATATTCCCCAGCATGTCCGCGAGAGAAGCGAAGAGGCGCAACTCGGTTGGGTGTCTTGGCGGGTGCGGAGGCACTTCAAGGAGAGTCGTGGAAAGCTGCTGTTGTTTGGCGACATTACAGGCTATGAATGGGTCACTTATCCGGATGCAAGAGTCAGCCTGGATATTCGCGGCAAATGCCGGATTACAAGATTCGGTGTCTTCAGAGTAGGCGGCCCGGGGCTCGTCTACAAGAACAAGTCGATCGAAGTGCGCAGGGATGGCTCGCTGAACATTCAGCCGAAGTGATCAGGTTGTGAGAGGCAGTCTTTCAAGGAGGACAATTGAGAGTCGTTTGCATTTCTGATACACACGAACTCCATCGCGAACTTCAAATCCCCAGGGGGGATCTGCTCATCCATGCCGGTGACTTTACATTTTTCGGGAAGTCGCGACGGAAGATCATTGAGTTCAATGATTGGCTTGGAGAGCTACCACACGCACACAAAGTAGTGGTTCCGGGCAATCACGAGTTCCTACTGGAAGAGGATCCTGGCCTTGCTCGGCTTTTCACAAACTGCATTCTTCTTAGCAACGAAGGAATAGATCTAGCCGGGGTGAAGATCTGGGGTTCGCCTATGACCCCGCATTACGGCGGAGCGTTTGGACGAAGCAATGAAGCTGATCGTGTCCGTATATATTCCAGCATTCCGAACGATACCGACATTTTGATAACCCACATGCCTCCGTACGGCATCCTCGATGGAACAGACGAATATCCGGGGCCCTCTGGAGATCCTATCCTCCGCAAAGCCGTCATTCGGGTAAAACCTCGACTCCACGTATTCGGTCACGTTCACGCTGGATATGGCGTGAACCCGACTCGCGACACGATGTTCGTGAATGCGGCTCTATTGGGGCTGACCGGTGCGTTGGAAAACAAGCCCATCGTGTTGGATATCGCCGGACTCGATTTTAACGACACCGAAAGGATTAAGTAGTAATGGCAAAGCAATGCGATCGATGCAATGGCACAGGCCGCTGCCAGCAATGTAAAGGTACAGGTCGTTTCGGGTATCCAGGATTCGGCCAGGAGAAGCCGTATCCGAAACATTGCGGATTTTGCTCTTCTTCTGGTATCTGCTCCCGGTGTCTTGGGGCAGGCCAGAGCTAAAGGGTTCCGCAAATTTCAAACACTGAACTCATGAACTGAGGATTGTCGATGACGCACGAGACACTGGAATTCGCTGTAAGCCCAAATGTAATCCGCCATTCCATCGACAGGCACAAAGATTGGATCGAGTCTCAACTCGGTGTATTCATGGCTGACGCTGTAATCTTGAAAATTGATCAGCAGTGCCTGACACAAGCAGCTATCGATCCTATCATTCAGCGTTCGAACGAGAATGCTTGCGATGCCACGATGGTGCAGAGACTCAGATCGCGCCTCTCGTCCGTCGAAATTCCGTCGTATTCGGCTCCGTTAATCACACTCCACCGGGGCAACGTTGATGAATTACAGACACTCTCTTCGTCGAATCGTCGGAAGAAATACGCTCTCGATTGGTTCGACCTACCTGTCGCAGTGCATGTTCGTGGATTGGACTCGCCCATCATCGCAATGAATATCTCGTATCACAGCGGCTTCCAGAGCGCCTTGGAGAGCACTGACAGGTTGTTGATAGTACGGCGGACATCTACACAAGCAGTCGTAACTCTTCTTGAAGATCTGGCAGTGAGTGACCGAGTACCGCGACTCCACACAGGTTGCAGCTTGCCCCAGCGGATCTCACCTTGCTCCTGGGATGACCTTGTCCTCGATGCAACAATCGTCGATCTTCTGAAAAACGACTTTGAATCCTTCTTCGATCGCGAAGGCTGGTTCCGCGAAAGGCGGCTTCCTTTCCGTCGCGGCTATCTGCTTCACGGACCGCCGGGGTGCGGGAAGTCGACAGCCATCCGGGCAATGATGACGAGCCGCTCCTTGTCGGCGTACACTCTCCGGCTGTTTGATCCCAACGTTGACGATAGCGACTTGGATGATCTCTTTCAGTGCGCCATCCGTAACCGTCCCTCTATGATTCTGCTCGAAGATCTTGATCGCGCATTTCCTCGTACCGGTGGAGGGCGAAGCAAGCTGAGTCTGCAGCAGCTACTTAACTCGCTCGATGGAGTGGCTTCAGGCGAAGGAGTTGTTGTTGTCGCAACGGCAAACGAGCCCACAATCCTAGATCCGGCAATCCTGCGAAGGCCAGGACGGTTTGATCGAGTCGTCCATTTTCCAAACCCGGACTTCGAGCTAAGGAAAACGTACTTCGTGCGGATGAGGCCAACTACTTCTTCGGGGTTCCTCGACGAGATCGCAAAGGAATCAGAGGGCTTCTCGTTCGCGCAACTTCGCGAAACGTACATCGTGGCAGGTCAACATGCATTTGAGCGGGAATCGGAGATTACAGGAGAGGATATCCTCCGGGGTATTCGCTCCTTGCGCAAAAGCTTGATTGTTGGCTCGCAAAAGGCAAACCCTGCTGGATTTCGGTCCGTGCCAGAATTGAGGTGACTGCGTGAAGCCGTTGCATTTCTTCTGGGCGATCGGCCACCCGGCGAGGAAGAAGGCCAACGGACCTGTCTCCGCATCAAATCTCGTTGCCTATTGCCCGCCTCGTTGGAGAAAACTGCGATCCGCGACATCAAGCCGAAGGGCTGGAAGAGTGGCTGATCTACCTGCACCAGAAGAATGGCTTCGGCTGGACAACCGTCAGCGGCAAGGTGAAACAAGCCATTGCAGGGGTACGGAAGTTCGGCAGAAAAGAAAAACTAATTACCGCCGATTTTGACTCGTTTCGATCTGGTGGGGAATCCGATCAGGCGTTGGGACTGGCACACGCGGAGCTTCGTATCTGATTGAAAAATATGGTAGGCACGAGGAGACTCGAACTCCTGACCTCTACCGTGTCAAGGTAGCGCTCTAACCAACTGAGCTACGCGCCTATAGGCAGGCTTGTCCTACTCGAACGATCATATCAATTTTCCGCAAAACGTGCGCGTACTGGCAGAGACCGGCAGGCAGGAATCGTTGGTTTCACCGGCAGTACTCGATTTCGCCGTCTGGAGTGCACCGCCACAAGCCACGCAACTCCACCATGCGATACCATCGGTGCTGAACGAAGAACCCATCTTTACTATCTCTATCTCTGGCCTGCTATCGTGCTGAAAGATCTTCGGACGGCTCCTAACCAGCTCACTTTGCTGCGGCTCTGTATTGTGCCGTTTGTCGTGCTTGCCATCCTCGATCAGCGATATAGAACAGCTTTTGCGTTGTTTGTGGTTGCCGGGATAACAGATGGCCTGGACGGCCTGGCCGCGCGCATGTTGCGGCAACAAACCATGCTGGGCCAGTACCTGGATCCGGTGGCCGACAAGTTGCTGTTGAGTACGCTCTTCCTGGTCCTGACGCACGTAGGGCTGATTTCCTGGAGAGTAACGGTGCTGGTGTTTGGCCGCGACCTCGGAATTCTCGTCGTCTCGGCCATTCTCTACGTAGGAGTGGGAATGCGCGACTTCAGCCCCAGTATCTATGGCAAGGCGAACACCTGTGCCCAGATCCTTGCGCTTGTCAGCGTGCTTCTCAGTTTGTTTTACGCCCCGTCCTGGGTGCTGGCCCTGCGCACATTTTCGCTTCACGCAACGGTGGTTCTAACCATCTTCTCCGGCTTTCATTACGCGTGGAGGGTTGGTCACCGTGTTTCCGCTCATGCCGCTGGGCTGTAGCGTTTGTCTATTCGTTTTCCTCCAGGGTTGGCGCACCAGGCGTTTCTTCGGCAGTGATGTCGCGAAGTTCTTCCGAGTCGAAGACTTCGCCGCACTCTAGACACTCGAGATATTCCACGTCTTCCTCGCGTGCCACAATTCGCACTCTGGGATGCTTGCAGCCTGTATCCATGTCGGGGTGTTTATGAGTCGGGGGATTTGACGATATGGCCTCGATTCTATCCGCCGGTCGCGCCTTGTCAAATCGAATCGGCGATTTTCTTTTCTCTCCCCTTTTCTGTCCAATTTGGGTTCCTGCGAGAGCCATCCCTGACCGATTTCGCTTGCCCGACGACCCGGATTTTGTTGCAGAGAACCTTCGGCGTTTTTCTGAGGGTTGTAATTCGGACAAATTCGGTCGTATACTCTGATATGTCGGACCAATATGGTCGCTCTTTGATTCAGGGCGAATCTCCGACCTGGGATCAGAACATGCTAAGGCTCACAAAGAAAGCCGATTACGGCCTGATGGCTCTTAAATTTCTGGCCGAGCACGTCAATACCGCATCGTTGAGCGCGAAGGATATTGCAGAGGCATACGGCATTCCCACGCCGTTGCTGGCAAAGATTCTGCAACGGCTTACGAAGGCAGGCCTGCTGAGGTCGCATGCCGGTATGAATGGCGGATACGTGCTGTCCAGAGACGCGCGCGAGATATCGGCGTATGAGGTGATTCACGCCATCGACGGCGCGTTCTTCCTTACCTCCTGCGTCAAGGCGGCAGAGTCCTGTGACCTTCACAACAGTTGCACGATCAAGGAACCGCTGGCCAAGGTGAATGAAAGCATCGCCGATGTGCTTCGGAAGATCCGCATCTCTGATCTGGTGGATGCCGGGGCAGAAGCGGCAGCACGGCACCAGGCTCACGACCCGCAACTGGTGACCCTAACGCAATAAACAGTTTTTGGTGGATGGACCGCTTTTTACAAGCAGGAGATGAAGAATGAGCACAGTAGCAAGCGCAGTTGAAGTTCCGGCAGGTGTGCACCTCCCGATCTATATGGATTACCACGCTACGACCCCGATGGATCCGCGCGTGCTGGAAGCCATGATGCCGTACTTCACCACGAAGTTTGGAAACGCAGCCAGCCGCAACCACTCCTTTGGCTGGGAGGCGGAGCAGGCTGTTGAGACGGCTCGCGAGCAGATTGCGAAGCTGATTGGCGCCACTGCGAAGGAGATCATCTTCACCTCGGGGGCGACGGAGAGCAACAACCTCGCCATCAAGGGCATAGCCGAGATGTACAAGGAGCGCGGCAACCACATCATTACGCAGGTAACAGAACACAAGGCCGTGCTGGACACCTGCAAGCGCCTGGAAAAATATGGCTACCGCGTGACCTATCTGCCGGTGAAGGCGGATGGCCTGGTCGATTTGGAAGACCTGAAGCGGGCCATGGATGACAAGACAATTCTTGTCACCATCATGAGTGCAAATAACGAGATCGGCGTGGTTCAACCAATCGCTGAAATTGGAAAGCTTTGTCACGAGCGGGGCGTTCTCTTCCACACGGATGCGGTGCAGGCAGTGGGCAAGATTCCCGTGGACGTGCAGAAGATGAATATCGACGTCCTGTCGTTGTCGGCGCATAAGGTCTACGGTCCAAAAGGCGTAGGTGCGCTGTATGTGCGCCGCCGTAATCCCCGGGTGCAGATTGCGGCGCAGATGGATGGCGGTGGTCACGAGCGCGGCATGCGTTCCGGCACGCTGAATGTTCCCGGCATCGTAGGCCTGGGCAAGGCGTGCGAAATAGCAGGTCAGGAGATGGAAGCAGAGACAGAGCGGCTGACTGGCCTGCGCGACAAGCTGAAGACCAGGCTTGAGAGCGCGCTGGATTACGTCCACGTCAACGGTTCGATGGAGCATAGGCTTCCGGGCAACCTCAACATGAGTTTTGTTTACGTTGAGGGAGAATCCCTGCTAATGGGGATCAACGATATTGCCGTTTCCAGCGGGTCCGCCTG
Organism: Acidisarcina sp.; assembly: GCA_035539175.1. Taxonomy (NCBI): domain Bacteria; kingdom Pseudomonadati; phylum Acidobacteriota; class Terriglobia; order Terriglobales; family Acidobacteriaceae; genus Acidisarcina; species Acidisarcina sp. The sequence continues at coordinate 213,965 of DATLIY010000003.1, forward strand.
CACTTCGGCAACGCTCGAGCCCTCCTATGTTTTGAAGGCTCTTGGCCTGGGAGACGATGTAGCTCACAGCTCGATTCGTTTTGGCCTCGGACGGTTTAACAGCGAAGCCGAGGTGGATTACGTTGCAGCCAAGGTGATTGATGTTGTGCAGAAGCTCCGCGAGCTTTCCCCGCTCTACGAGATGGTTAAAGAAGGCATCGACATTACCAAGATCGAGTGGCAGGCGCACTAAAAAGATCTGCCGCAGTTGCAAGAAACGAACAGGCTTCAAAGCCCGGAGGAGATTCCAGATGTCATATAGCGATAAGGTGATCGACCACTACAACAATCCGCGCAACGTTGGACAGATGGACAAGAGCAGCAGTGAAGTAGGGACTGGTCTTGTTGGTGCGCCGGAGTGCGGAGATGTTATGCGCCTGCAGATCAAGGTGAATCCTGAGACGCAGGTAATTGAAGAAGCGAAGTTCAAGACCTTTGGCTGTGGCTCCGCTATTGCCTCCTCCTCGCTCGCGACCGAATGGGTCAAGGGCAAGACGGTAGAGGAAGCGCTCACGATCAAGAACACCGATATCGTGAAAGAGCTTGCTCTGCCGCCGGTGAAGATTCACTGTTCGGTGCTCGCGGAAGATGCGATTCGCGCCGCGATTGGCGACTGGAAGAAGAAGAACGGCGTTGCAGAGACCGCAGACGAAGCGAGCGCTGTAGCCGCGAATTGATTTGTGAACGAGGGCGGAGCCGCTGCGGCTTTCGCCTTCATTCCCGGGAGAAGTAAGACCATGATTTCGGTAGAGACCGTTGTAAACGGCGGGAGCGCGGCTCCCAAACAGCAGGGGCTTCAATTGACGGAGAGAGCGTTGAACCACATTCGCCTTGCCATGGCGAAGGAGCAGATCTCGCCGGAGGATGGTGGTCTGCGCCTCGGAATCCAGGGCGGCGGCTGTTCCGGCCTCTCGTACAACATCCGGTTTGATACGCAGCCAAGAGAACGCGACCGCATCTATAAATTTCAGGATGTCCGCATCTTTATTGACCCCAAGTCGTTCATCTATCTCCACGGAATGATTCTCGATTATGAGGAGACATTGATGCGCCAGGGATTCAATTTCATCAATCCGAACTCGACCAAGTCGTGTGGTTGCGGCTCCTCGTTCTCGGCCTGAGGCGCCTTTCCGAATGCCCACAGCGGAAGAGAAATTCGTAGACGCGGCGTGTTGGAACTGTGCCGCGCCGTTGTCGCATGCCCAGCTTTTCTGTACCGGCTGCGGCAAGGTACAACCTGCGCCCGATGGCGCGGATTATTTTGAGGTCTTCCAACTGCCTCGCAAACTCACGATCGATACCGCTGCATTGGAGCGGCAGTTTTATCACCTGAGCCGCAAGCTGCATCCGGATATCTATGCGCGCGCAAGTGAGCGGGAGCAGGAGTGGAGCCTGCGCAATGCGTCTCTCCTCAACGACGCGTATCGAACGCTGAAAGAACCAATTGCCCGCACGGAGTACCTCTTGCGGCTGGAAGGTGTGCCGATCGAGGAGGAGGGCAGACAGGCAGGCGCCCGCCAAAATACCTCTCGTGTACCTGAGGATCTGCTGGAAGAGGTCTTTGAGCTGAACATGCAGTTGGAAGAGATGCGGATGACCCGCAAATCCGGCGATGACGATCCTGCTCTGCGCGAAGAGCTTGTGCGGGTGAAGCAGCAATTTGAAGCGCAGTTGGGGGAGACGGACAACTCCCTGCAACAACTCTGGCAGCAGTGGGATGAGGCAGCGCCCGCATCCGCCGACAGCGTGAAGCAGCGCATGGTTGCGCTGCTGGATCGCCGGCGTTATATCCGCAATCTGGTTCGCGACGTAAACGAGACACTCGACGCGTAACCGGTCTTGATCGAAACGCAGCAGACTTCGATATTTGAGAAATCATGACAGAAGAACGAGTCATAGGCATTGATCTGGGCACGACGAACTCTCTCGTGGCCTTTATGTATAACGAGCGTCCCGTTGTCATTCCCGGTGAAGACGGCGTCAATCTTGTGCCCTCCGTCGTTGCGCTCGATGTGCAGACGGACCCCAGGGCGCGGCCCACAGTGGTCGTTGGCAATGGGGCGCGCAAGTCGCTGATATCTTCACCCGGCCGGGCCGTCTATTCGGTGAAACGCCTGATGGGGCGCGGCGTGGAGGATGTGCAGGACGAACTGAAGCTTTTTCCGTTCCGGCTTGCGGAGAACGTCCAACCGGGCGAGGTATTGCGGATTCGGCTCGGCGAGATGGAGTTCACGCCATCCGAGATATCGGCATACATCCTTCGCCAGTTGAAGCGGAATGCCGAGCGCTACTTTGGCGGCTCGGTCAGCAAGGCCGTCATCACTGTGCCCGCGTACTTTAACGACGCACAGCGCCAGGCAACAAAGGATGCAGGACGCATGGCGGGTCTTGATGTGCTGCGCCTGGTGAACGAGCCTACCGCCGCGGCTTTGGCCTATGGGCTGGACCGCGAAAAGGAAGGCATCGTCGCGGTCTATGACCTGGGCGGTGGTACCTTCGATATTTCTATTCTGAAATTGCAGGACGGAATTTTTGAGGTGGTTGCGACCAATGGCGATACGCACCTCGGAGGCGACGATATCGACAACCTGCTCATCGCCATTGCCATCGAGGACATACGCGGAGATCTTGGTGTGGATGTACGCGGCAGTGCAGAGGCAATCCAGGCGATTCGCAAGGCCCTGATCGAAGCCAAGATCGAGTTATCTTCGGCGAATAACTCCCGGCTTGAAGTGGCGCTTCCCGGTGGACATCTGTATCGCCGCGAAATTGCCCGCGATCAGTTCGAGGAGTTGATTCAGCCGATTCTCGAGCGCACGATTCGTCCCGTGCGCCAGGCGCTCAAGGATTCGGGCTTCGCTCCGGAGCAAATCCAGGAGGTTGTTCTTGTCGGCGGATCGACGCGTATTCCCGCGGTGAGACAGGTGGTCGATGACCTGTTTCAGCTATCCGCTCGTGGCAAGAAGCCGCACACGGAACTGAATCCCGATGAGGTAGTTGCGCTTGGCGCGGCTGTGCAGGCAAATATTCTTGCCGGCGGATCGAAGGCCACGGAAGACATGCTCCTGCTCGATGTCACGCCGCTGTCGCTTGGCATTGAAGCGCTCGGTGGTGTGGTCGCCAAGATCATTGATCGCAACTCCACCATTCCCGCCTCTGCCACTGAGCACTTCACCACCGGAGTTGACGGGCAGACGAATGTCGCGATTCACGTGGTCCAGGGCGAGAGGGAACTGGCGAAGGACTGCCGCTCGCTGGCTCGCTTCGACTTGAAAGGCATTCCGCCGATGAGCGCGGGATTGCCTCGCATCGAAGTCAAGTTCCTCATCGATGCAAATGGGATCCTGCACGTGTCCGCGTTGGAGCAGCGCAGCGGCAAGCAGGCAGAGATCGAGGTGAAGCCCACCTACGGACTCACGGATGAGCAAGTAGAGACGATGATTCTGGAGTCGTTCGATTATGCCGAGGAAGATTTCCATGTGCGCCAGTTAATTGAGGCGCGCAACGAGGCGGAGACGATTCTTGCCGCCGTTGAGAAGGCCCCACAGCACGCAGCATGGCAACAGTTGAGTGAGCAGGAGCGCGCGGAGATTGCGAAGCTGAGTGGGGAACTCTCTGTGGTGAAGCAAGGCGATGACTTGCCCGCGATTCGTCAGGCAACCGAGGCGCTGGACCATGCGACGCGACGCTTTGCCGAGCTGATGATGGATCAGGCCGTATCGAGCGCGATCCAGGGTGAAACGATGCAGTCTGCCAGCACAAAGCTCGGTGAGGGCCCGACTGCACCGCATGAAATCGCTCCCGCCGAATTCAACTAATCAAACCACGCATACCGAAGCAGACCAATCGAGAGAAGAGCAATGTCAGACGAGAAGACCACGACCGTAGATCTAAGTAAGCCGCCCGCGGAGGGAATGGTTCGCGTTACGTTTTTGCCGGAAGGCAAGACCGTGGAGTTTGCATACGGAAGCATGCCCTACGACCATCACGGCAAGCCGATGTCGTTCCTCGACGTAGCGGAGAACTACGGCATCTTTCTTGACCATGCATGCGGCGGCGCCTGTGCCTGCACCACCTGTCACATATGGGTGAAGGAAGGCGAAAAAGGCATCAGCGAAGCGGATGACGAAGAGCTGGACCGTCTCGATATGGCTGCCGACCAGCAGTTGAATTCGCGCCTTGGCTGCCAGGCGGTAATCACCGGACCCGGAATCTACGTTGTTGAGATTCCCAGCTGGAATCGCAACTATGTTTCGGAAGGCAAGCCACTCACACTGAGTCAGGAAAAGTAGGAGAGGATCATGGCCAGGAATTTAACGTGGACGGATTTCGAAGAGATCGGAATCCAACTGCAGGAGAAGTATCCCGAGGTGGATCCGCTGACGGTCCGCTTTACCGATCTGCACCGCTACGTCGTGGAACTGGAAGATTTCTCCGACGATCCCGCAAAGTCCAATGAAGCGCGCCTGGAGGCCATCCAGATGGCCTGGCATGAAGAATATCTCGACGCGCAATAGCTGCATCTCATCGAGGAGATGCGGTTTCTAATACCAGTCAAAAGCGCCTTGAAACAGTTCAAACTCCGCAGCACTCTCCTTCGAGTAATAGAGGGAGAGAATGTCAAAGCGAGTTTCCGGCTCAGGGGCGGTCGTGTGTGGGATCGTACGCAGGTAGACGCGCGCCAGCCGGCGCAACGTCCGCCGCTTGTCGTCGTCGACGGAGGATTCGGCGCTGGCAACGTTGCGGCTGGAGCGGGTCTTGACCTCAATAAAACAGAGTGTACTGCCATCCCATGCAATCAGGTCGATATCGCCGCGGCACAGTGCGGAGCGATAGCGTCGCGCCACCACAACATAGCCTTGCCTGCGGAGGTGAAAGAATGCATCCTCTTCCCCTCGCTCCCCCGTCTGCAGGTGACGTGCAACGCGGGAAGGCCGCAGCCGCGCGGTAAGCCAGTCAGCCGCGCGCACCACTCCCTGAAAGACACGGAGATGGGATTGAGTTACCAGGGACATTGGTAGTATTGTCAGCCTCAGCGGTGGAGTATGCCAAGTAAATCTCTCTATCGCCAGAAAGGGATGCATTCCTTGCAATCCAGAACGATAGCCGCTAACCCAATTCCCACGGTGGATCGATGCCCGCTGGCGGGCTGCGGTGCGGAGCATGCAGGCACGATTGGCTGGCTTCAGGGCATCACGATTGTCTGGATGATCCTCGAGTGCACGGTCGCGCTGATCGCAGCGGTGCGTGCGCACAGTCCTGCTTTACTCGCATTTGGTTCGGACAGCCTGGTGGAGCTGCTCTCTGCTTCTGTGGTTGCCCTGCAGTTTACTCGCAGATTTCGCGTCGATACAGAGCGGGCATCGCGTATTGCCGGCATTCTTCTCTTCGTCCTTGCAGGCGTCGTTGTTCTCACTTCAATCGGGTCGCTGGCCCTTCATGTCGAACCCGACCGCAGTTGGATGGGCATCGCCATCACCGTGGCGGCATTGATCGTCATGCCTGCACTCAGTACCGCGAAGCATTACCTGGCAGAGAAGACGGGGAACGTGGCCCTGGCTGCGGATTCTATCCAATCGGCGACGTGTGCTTATCTGGCGTTCCTTACGCTCGTGGGCCTTGCAATGAACGCGTTCTTTCATCTGCCGTGGATCGACGCGGTGGCGGCATTGGCGGTTGCGCCGATTCTGGTAGTGGAAGGAAGGCGCGCCATACGCGGCGAAGGCTGCGGCTGCTCCTGAGCAGGCGCTCACACCGGCGCTAAAGGGCAGGCTTCTCGAAGCGCGTGTCTTACAAATCTTGCGCAGGCCTGTGACCCTGGCATCCGCTTGCGGCAAAGATGAGTCGCACTGCGCTATTCTTACCCGGACGCGTGCAAAGTGGAATTGCTCGAAGTGGAAGTGCTCTAAGACAAATATGATGCCTGTGATGGCTCGACGTCCTGTGAATCGGCAAGAAGGAAGGGCTCTGGAATGAAGCAGTCGACAATCTATTGGATCTGGGTAGTGGGCTCGCTGGTGTGGTTGGGAAATTCCGCAATTGTCTGGCACACAGGGCGAAGGGGACACGCAGCAGTATCGTTTGTGATTGCGATCCTCTTTTTTGCAGCCGCATTGCAGTCTCGGCGCAAGGGCAAGCTGCCGGAGTAAAAATGCTCCGTTCCCAACGCAATCCTGTGTTGGAAACGGAGCAATCCTGCTTTACAAGATTCGTTTACTTCATGGAGCTAGCAAGCGCCGTTGCCCGGCTATGCTCGTGCTCCACTTTGGCAATACATTCCTCCAGTATGTCGAGTGCGATACCCGCCTCATGTTCGTTCACGATCAGCGGTGGGGATAGCCGCAGGGACGTTTCTCCGCAGCCCAGAATCAGCAGGCCACGTTCAAACGCAGCTTCCACGATGGCATCGCGCCAGGCTCCGGCGGCTTCCCGCGTGGCCTGATCCTTCACAATCTCGACTCCGATCATCAGCCCGCGCCCGCGCACGTCTCCCACGATGGAGAAGCGTTCGAGCCAGCCCTTCATCCTGGCCATCATCGAGGCTCCAACGCGGGCGGCATTGGCGATGCCTTCGCGCTGCAGCACATCCATCGTTGCCAGGGCGGCTGCGATTGCGACCGGATTTCCGCCGAATGTGGATGCGTGGGAACCCGGCTTCCAATCCATGATTTCGGCTCGCGTCATGCAGATGCCGAGCGGCATTCCCGAGGCAATGCCTTTGGCGATGCAGACGATGTCGGGTTGCACTCCGGTATGCTCGACTGCCCACCATTTGCCGGTGCGGCCTGCGCCGGATTGCACCTCATCCACCACCAGGAGAATGCCGTATTTGTCGCAGATGCGGCGCAATTCCTGCATGAAGATTGTTGGCGCCACCACATAGCCGCCTTCGCCCTGGATCGGCTCGACGAAGATCGCTGCTACTTCCTCCGGCGCCAGTGTGGTGTGGAACAGCTTCTCCTCGATATAGCGGGCACATCCCAGCGCAAACGCCGCTTCCTCCTGCGGACCACCCGTGCAGCCACGATAGGCATAGGGATACCGCACATGGGTCACACCTGGAACCAGCGGGGAAAAGCGGCGCCGCTGCTGCGGTTTGGACGCGGTGAGCGAAAGAGCACCCATGGTACGCCCATGGAATGCGCCGAAGAACGCGATCACATTCTGGCGTTGCGTGTGGTAGCGGGCAATCTTTAGCGCACACTCGATGGCCTCTGCGCCGGAGTTGCCATAGTAGAAGCGGTGCGGCCCCGGCATGGGAGCCACCGCGGACAAGCGCTCCGCAAGCGTAACCATGTGCTCGTAATAAAAATCTGTGCCCGACATGTGGATGAGCTCGCCGGCCTGATGTTGAATGGCCGCGACAACCTCCGGATGACAATGTCCGGTGGATGTGACGGCGATTCCGGCGGCGAAGTCGAGAAAGACGTTACCGTCTACGTCTTCGACACGGATTCCGCGGCCGCGCTTCGCCACCATAGGATACGAGCGGGTGTAGCTGGGGGAGATAAGGCGGTCATCGGCCTCGATAATCGCGCGTGCCTTGGGGCCGGGTAAGGCACATAGGATGCTGGGGCCGTATTGTGCCCGCAATTCGGGCGTAAGCCCTGTATTCCGGTCGGAGTGGGTGGTGTTCTGCATGGGCTATCCTCGCTGGCGTTAGTGCTACGGAAGGGAATTGCGAACCGCATCCGGGCAGTGTCCAGGATGGGTATCGCGCTAAAAAACGGTCCTTCCGAGCGGAGTTAGTCGCCTGCAAAAAGATTGGGCCGAGTGCGTGTTGGCAGTACGTGGAGATATTTCCGGGGAGTGAGCGTCCGCGCAAAGGATTGCGACCAGCAATGTATGCCGGTGAGGACGTCGGTAGACTGAACGGAACGACGCATCTGCGCTTCCCCCGTTGGTCGAGAGCATAGCACGCCACTCATACGCCGCAAAAGATCCTTCGCGGTCTGCGGTAGCGGCCACGAGCATGGGGCACGGGCGGTGGTGATCCGGCGGGATCGGAGGCGATTCTTTTCAAGCGGATCCGAGGCGGGACTCGAGCCGCGGGATTCGAGCCGCAGGAATGCGTGCCCCTGATACGATGAAAATAACGTGGCAAATATCCCGGTCCAAACTACTTCCGCAAGTTATAACGTCCTGACAGGCGACGGGTTACTCCGGTCGCTGCTTCCGCGCACGGTGCGCGCTCTCGGCCGCAAGCCGCAGCGGATCTTCGTGCTTACTTCGCCAGAAATCTGGGCCTTGTGGTCGAAGAGCTTTCTCGCTTCTTTTCAAAAGGATGCGCCTGCGGTGCTCTTTCTGCCCGCGGGAGAAACGCATAAGCACATGCGGAGTGTCGAAGCTCTTGCCCGGCAACTGGCCCAGGCGGGAGCCGACCGCTCCTCGCTGCTGATCGCCTTTGGCGGCGGCATTGTTGGCGATCTGGGCGGCTTTCTGGCTGCCATTTACATGCGCGGCATCGACTACATTCAGGTGCCCACCACGTTGCTCGCCCAGGTAGACTCCTCTATCGGTGGCAAGACGGGCGCGAATCTTCCTGAGGGCAAGAATCTGGTCGGCTGCTTCTACCAGCCGCGCGCGGTCTTTGCCGATGTTGCCCCCCTGCAGACCCTGCCGGAACGGGAGCTGCGTGCTGGACTTTTTGAGAGCATCAAGGCGGGCATTATTCGCGATGCCCGTTTGTTTACCTATCTGGAACGCAACTCGGCGGCCGTTCTGGGGCGCGATCCGAAGGCGCTGGAGCATGTCATCGCGGCATCGATCCGCATGAAGGCCGCGGTGGTCAGCGAAGACGAACGCGAATCCGGCGTGCGCATGCATTTGAATCTGGGACATACCCTTGGCCATGCATTGGAGGCGGCTACCTCCTACCGCAAATTTCTGCACGGAGAGGCCGTGGGGCTGGGCATGATCGCCGCGGTGGAGATTGGCCTGGAGCGGAAGACCCTGACAGCCGCGCAGGCTGAGCGCATCACCCGCCTGATCGATCTCTATGGCCCGTTCCCGCATGCTTCCCTCAGCCCGGAAAAGCTCCTCGCCGCCTCCAGCCGCGACAAGAAGCACTCTGCCGGGATTCGCCGCTTTGTGCTCCCCGTAGGCATTGGCAACGCGGTTGTGGTGGAAGACGTGACCACCGGCGAGCTGACCCGCGCTGCGGAAGCGATGCTGCGCAAAAGGAAGACGCCGTGACCATGGCCGCACCCGGAGCCCAACCCGAAGGCGCCAGGGACGAGCATGGCGCGGCGACTGCTGTCCGCGAGATGTTCGACACCATCGCGCCGCGCTATGACCTGCTCAATCATGTCCTCTCCGTCAATATTGACCGGCTGTGGTGGTGGCGGACTGCGCGTCGATTTCGTGCGATTCTTGCCCGTCCGGACGCAGCGGTTTTGGACATCTGCTGCGGAACCGGGGACATGACACTGGCACTGCTGCGTCGCCGTCCCGCAAAGGCGCGGCCCATTCTTGCGGCGGACTTTTCTCACCAGATGCTGCGCCGCGGCGCCGCCAAATTCGGGCCTCGAGGCGGAGCCAGACTCAGAAACGGTGGCGCGGAAGCGATCGAGGCGGATGCGCTGCATCTTCCCCTGGCCGCAGCCTCGCTCGATCTGGTCGTCTCTGCCTTCGGATTTCGCAATCTTGCAAATTATCAGGCGGGTCTTGAGGAGTTTCATCGAGCGCTCAAGCCCGGGGGGGAGGTCGGAATCCTCGACTTCAATGAACCCGGCGGCTTGCTGGGAAAGCTCTACTCGCTCTATTTCCATCACGTCCTGCCTGCCATCGGGGCGGTAATCTCCGGGGTCTCGGGCCCTTATACCTATCTCCCCACATCGGTGCAACGCTTCCCGCCGCCACCAGAGATGCTGGAGATCATGAAGCGGGCGGGCTTTCGCGATGTTTCCTGGACGCCCTACAGCCTGGGAATTGCGGGACTGTATCGCGGAGTGAAGAGCTAGGGTCTGTTCACCCTACCTGGGCCCGTCCCCCGCAACAGGTAGTGTTAATAGGCCCTGTGCCAAACCTATTTCCGTCTATTCTGAAAGGCAAGTTGAGCGTCGCTCTAGCCCCTCAACAACTCATGGCTGTAGGCTTATCCTATGTCGGTGACTGCAACCGAAACGACCGCGCAACAGCTTAGCAAGGAGAAGCGCACCGTTGCGCTCATGTCCGTTGCTGCGGCTACCGGCATGACGCTGCTCAAGCTCGTCACCGGTTTGCTGACCGGCTCGCTGGGTATGCTCTCCGACGCGGCGCACTCCGGGCTGGATCTGCTCGGTGCTGGCCTGACATTTTTCTCGGTGCGCGTCTCGGACCGCCCGGCGGACGAAGCCTACACCTACGGACGCGGCAAGATCGAGAACCTGTCGGCCTTCACCGAGACATTTCTCATGGCCGTCTCCTGCATCTGGATTGTCAGCGAGGCCGTCTCGCGCATCTTTCTCCACCCGGTCGAGATTAAGCCTTCCATCTGGCCCTTCGGTGTGCTGCTGCTCTCCATGGCGGTCGATTACTGGCGGTCGCACCAACTCATCGCGGTAGCACGCCGCACAGGCAGCCAGGCGCTTGAAGCCGACGCCTTGCACTTTGCCTCGGATATCTGGTCCAGCATTGCGGTCTTCCTCGGTCTGGGCGCGTCCACAATAGGCATCCGATTTCATCTGCCGTGGCTGCGCTTTGCGGATCCTATTGCCGCGGTCACGGTCTCTGTCCTGATTCTCAACTTCAGTTGGAAGCTGGCACGGCAGACGATCGCGGTGCTCATGGATTCCGTTCCTGCCGAGACGCGCTATCGCATGCTGGCCGAAGTGCAGCGCACGGATGGCGTTCTGTCTGTGGAGCAGGCGCGGGTGCGGCGCTCCGGCAACTCCTATTTCGCGGATCTCACTCTCGCGCTCCCCCGCAATCTCACCTTCCAGCGCACAGAGCAGCTTGTCCGCGAGGCTACAGCTGCGGTCAACCGCATCCTGCCCAATGCAGATGTTGTCATTCACACTGTGCCTCGCGCCGGGTTTGCTGAAAGCATCTTCGATCGTGTTCGCGCGGTCGCCTCGCGCAACAACGTGGCCATTCACGACGTCAGCGTGCAATCCTTCCATGGAAAGCTGCGCGTGGAGCAGCACGTAGAGGTGGCTGAACAAATGTCCCTGCGCGATGCCCATGACTTTGTCTGTCGTCTGGAGTCGGAGATACGAAGCGAAATTCCCGAGCTGCAGTCCGTACTGACGCATATTGAGAGCGAGCCGGCAACCATTGAAGAGCCTGTGAGCATGGACCGGGACGATAAAATTCTCGAGATGAATCTGCGCGAGGCAGGATCGCACTTTCCTGAGATCGTAGACATCCACGAGATCGTGGTCGGACGCGCGGGAGAGCGGATCCAGGTCTCCTGCCACTGTACGTTGCCCGACGACATGAGCATGCAACGCGTACACGAGGTGATCACCTCGCTCGAAGCACATTTCCGGGTAAAGAGTCCCGAGGTCTATCGCGTGCTGATCCACCCGGAACCGATTACCGACAACACGCACTGATCTGCATATTGGGAGGCACCATGATTGCGAGCGCCACGTGGAAGAAGGACAGCGAATTCGAGGCCATCTCGGAGAGCGGCCACTCTGTGCTCTTCGATGCAGGCCCGGACCACTCTGCCGGGCCCAGTCCGATGGAAGCGGTGCTCATGGCCTTATGCGGTTGCACGTCGGTCGATGTTGTGGCCATCCTCGGAAAGAAGCGCGAACCCTTTACCGGCCTGAAGGTCTCCGCTACTGCCGAGCAGGCTGGCGCGCCACCGCGTGTCTTCACCCGCATCCACCTTGTCTATCGCGTCAGCGGGAAGGTGTCGCACAAGGCGATGGAGGACGCCGTCTCTCTCTCGAAGAATAAATACTGCTCCGTGTCCAAGATGCTCGAAAAAGCGGCAGAAATCGACTTTGCCATAGAGTATGAAGACGAGCAGGCTGCTGTCTAAAACAGGCGATAACAGGCATAATGATTCGTTTCTTCCAATTCGCTGTCGCAGTCCTTTTACTGGCTCTCGTGACCCTTCTGGCAGCCATTACGACGATGCACTTTGCCATCCATGGCGCGGAAGTTACGGTACCGGATTTTCGCGGCATGACCGTAACGGAGGCTACCCACAAAGCGATCCTTCTCGGCGTCAACCTGAGCGTGGATAACCGCTTCTACTCGGCAGAGGTTCCTGCAGACCGCGTTCTCAGCCAGTCTCCGGCACCCGGCACCGTGGTTCGGCGGGAGTGGCACGTTCGAATTACGCAGAGTCTCGGACCGCAGAAGGTCTCCATCCCCAACGTCGTGGGACAGGAAGAGCGAATGGCCACCATCCAGATTCGACGGCTCGGCCTCGACCTTGGAACCGTGGCTCACCTGCCGATGGACAGTGCTGCGCCGGGGACGGTCATCGCGCAGACTCCGCCTCCCGATGCCGCAGGGGTTGAGCGTCCGACGGTCAGCCTGCTGATTGCGGAACCGCCCTCCGCACCCGCGGCAGGATTTGTAATGCCGGATCTGACAGGACAAACCGCAGCCGCGGCGAGCTATGCGGTAACTCACGTTGGCCTCAAACTGTCGGCATGGAAAGATATCCAGGTTCCCATTGAGCCGCCATCGCAGAATTCTGGCCAGCCCATCAAACCTGTAGTCGCGCCCGGCACGGTCGTGGCGCAAAGCCCGGCACCCGGCTTCCGCGTGGATCCGACGATGGGCGTCGAACTCACCATCGCACGATAACCGGCCCGCAAAAATAAGCTTTAGTCACGAATCAGCATCGCGGCAAAGAATCCATCGCATGCGTGAACTCCCGGCAGCGTGCGGAGAAAGCCGTTGCGGAAGCCAGTCTCCTGGAGTGTGGCGGCGCCTTCCGCGTGGCAAGCCCCTGTTTCCACTAGCCCGGTAAGCCGGTCCTGCAGCGGAAGCAGCCGGTAACCGGCAGACGATTGCAGGCACTCTGCCACTACCTGCTCGTTTTCCTCCGGTTCGAGAGAGCAGGTCGAATAGAGCACGCGGCCTCCCGGCTTCACCGCAGACATGACAGATTGGAGGATCGCAATCTGGCGTTCGCGATGCCGCAGAATGTCCTCAGGCTTCAGCCGATGACGAATCTCGGGATTGCGTGCGATGGTCCCCGTTCCGCTACAGGGGACATCGCACAGCACCAGATCGAATTCATCTTTGAAGGGCAGCGTGGCGGCATCCGCAGCCTGGAAGCGCACATGCGTGCTCTCCGGCAGTGCGCGCAGCAGGCCCTTCATCTGCTCCAGCCGCCGGGCGCTGACGTCGCAGGCAACAATCGACGATGAGGGATTCTTCTCCGCGAGTATCGTGGTTTTGCCTCCAGGAGCGGCGCAGCAGTCCAGAATAGCGGCGCCCTCTCCCGCCAGCTCCGCTACCAATTGGGATCCTTCATCCTGAATGCGGACGAGCCCTTTCCGATATGCAACTGTCGCTGTTACATCTCCACGGGCGACCCTGCGCGCGCGTGTGAGATAGCTGGATGGCGCAAGCTCAATGCCTTCCTGCTGTAAGGCTTCTTCCACGCCGTCGGAAACGATTCGGATATGTAGAGGCGGCTGGTCCTGATCGAAAGCGCAGATCGCAGCCGCGGCCTCCAGCCCGTAATTCGCAGCCCATCTCTCCACCAGCCATGCAGGATGCGCTGTAGCGCTCGCGATGCCGACGGGTGTGGTGGAGTCATGCCGCGAGCGTGCTCCTCCGGCAGCAATCTTCCGCAAAACGGCGTTCACCATGCCTGCTGCGAACTTGTTCTCCGCGCTTTTGGCCAGCTCCACGCTTTCAGAGATAGCCGCGTGCGCCGGAATCCTATCCAGGTGCAGCAGTTGAAATGCGCCCAGGCGCAAGGCGATTCGTATTTCTTCGCTGAGACGGTTGCCGGGCCGCGTGAGAAAAGCATCCACTTGCGAGTCCAGGGCCATCTGCCAGCGCAGCGTTCCCATCACCAGATTGGTGCAGAGATTTCGATCGACAGGAGTCAGCAGTTCCACCTGCCTCGAGCGCAGCAGTTCGTCACAGTGTCCCTGGTTGTGCGCAATCTTCAGCAGAATGTTGGACGCCGCCGCGCGTGCGGGTGAAATCGTAACAGCCATAGTTACCCTAGCTTCTCGCCGCTCTTCAGGGCGTGTCCACGGAGGAAGTCCGCGGCCAGCATCCGCTTTTTGCCTTCGAGTTGAACTTCCGTCGCTTCCAGCCAGGTGCCTTCGCCGCAAGCCAGGAACCAGTGTCCCTGCTCCACCAGAATCTCTCCCGGTTCTGCGGTATGCGCCGGCCTGTCGGCCACCTGGATGCGGGAGAGGGAGAGCTTCTTTCCATGGAACACCGTATACGCTCCCGGCCAGGGCTGAAAGCCTCTCCAGCGATCGAAGGTCTGTTGCGCGCTGCGCCGGAAGTCAACCGCTCCATCCTCTCGCTTCAGGATAGGAGCCAGTGTTGCGCGGCTCTCGTCCTGCTTCGTGGGCGTGATGCTTCCCGCTGCAAGCCCCGCAAGTGTCTCCACCATCAGGCTTGCGCCTTGCTGCGCCAGCAGCGGGAAGATCTCGACCGAGGTCTGGTCGGGAAGGATGGGCAGCGTGGACTGCAGCAGAATATCGCCGGTATCCAGACCCTCATCCAGGCGCATGGTTGTCGCGCCCGTCACTGTCTCGCCCATCGCTATGGCCCACTGGATCGGCGCAGCACCGCGATACTTTGGCAGCAGGGAAGCGTGCAGGTTCAGGTTCCCTTGTGGCGGCAGATCGAGCATCCACTTGGGAATGATCCGTCCATACGCAACCACGAGAATCGCGTCAGGACGGATTGCCTCCAGTTGCGCGCGGAACTCCAGATTGTTCTTGAGCTTTTCCGGTTGTACCACCGGCAATCCGCGGAGAAGAGCCGTTTCCTTGACCGGGGGAATGGTCAGCGCCATGCCTCGGCCGCTTGGCCGGTCGGGCTGCGTAACCACCAGTTCGACGTGATGCCCGGCCTCGAGGACCGCTTGCAATGTAGGTACGGCGAATTGCGGCGTTCCGCAGAAGACCAGCTTCACATCTGCCTCTGCAGGGAAGATTTTTGTGCGTCAGGCGTAGAGATTACCACTCACCTGCCCTTTGCAGCTTGCGGATCTGACGCAACGCCAGATCGCGCTTCAGCATGCTGATGCGGAAGATGAACAGAATCCCGTCCAGGTGATCGATTTCATGCTGAATACAGCGCGACAACAGCGCTTCTGCGTCCTTTTCGAACCACTTGCCCTCGAGGTCCTGCGCGCGCACCACGACCCGGGCCGCACGCGATACCTTGGCGCGAATCTCCGGCAGGCTCAGGCAGCCTTCGTCTTCCAGTTGCTTGCCTTCGCGCAAGATGATCTCGGGATTGACGAGCACCAGCTTATCTTCAGGATTCTTCTTGAAGCTCAGGTCGATGACCGTCAGGCGCTTGGACACGCCGATTTGCGGTGCCGCCAGCCCAATGCCCTCCGCCGCGTACATGGACTCAAACATATCGTTTGCCAGCGTCCGCAGTTCTTCGTTGAACTCCGTTACCGGCAGCGCAGGGCGCTGCAGAATGGGGTCAGGATACTTAACGATAGGAAGAACCATGGGTAAACTCTCTTGTGCCTTCATCTCTTTAGAACCTGTGGATCTGCTCCAGATACCCCTGATAATTGCGCCGGAGTTCCTGAGCGGAATCGCCTCCAAACTTTTCCATCACCAGCTTCGCAAGGGCAAAGGCCACCATGGCCTCTGCTGCCACACCCGCGGCTGGCACCACGCAGATGTCGCTCCGCTCATATGCCGCCTTGGTCACTTCGCGGGTCGCAAACGAAACCGAAGCCAGGGGCCGCCGCAGCGTGGAGATCGGCTTCAGATAGCCGCGTACAACAATATCCTCGCCATTGGAGATCCCGCCTTCGATGCCTCCTGCGTTGTTGTGGTCACGGATGAAGCGCGTTTGCCCGGCATGCTCCTCGTCGCTGTAGGCAATGGCGTCGTGTACCTCTGAGCCAAAGGAGTGCGCCGCAGTCACGCCGCGGCCGATCTCGACGGCCTTGACGGCCTGCAAAGACATGACCGTCCAGGCAAGAATGCCATCCAGGCGCTCGTCCCAGTTGGCATAGGTGCCAATGCCGGCCGGCGCACCGTGGACCACCACCTCAAAAATTCCGCCGACCGTATCGCCAGTCTTTACGGCGCGATCGACCTCTGCTTTCATGCGCTGCTCGGTCTCCGGGTCGGTGCAGTTCAGCAACACCTCTTCGCGATGCGCGAGAGCCGCAATCTCTCCCCAGGAGGGAGTCTTTTCCAGCTCCACTGCGCCAACGCGGACGACGTGGCTGGCCACTTCTATGCCCAGCGAACGCAGCAGCGCCTTGGCGAAGGCACCGCCTGCGACACGCGCTGTCGATTCCCGAGCGGAGGCCCTCTCCAGTACATAGCGGGCATCCGGGAAGCCATACTTCAGAGCGCCAGCCAGATCGGCGTGGCCTGGACGTGGCGAGGCCACAGCCTTGTGCTTTGCGGGATCGCCTGCCTCAACCGGAAGAATCTCTTCCCAATTCTTCCAGTCGTGGTTCGATATCTCGATCGCCACCGGCGAGCCGATCGTCTTACCGTGCCGCACTCCAGAGAGTACGTGCGCCTTGTCCTGCTCGATACGCATGCGCCCGCCGCGGCCGTAGCCCTGCTGGCGGCGCCAAAGTTCGTGGTTCACGAAGTCGAGGTCAACTTCGAGACCGGCTGGAAGTCCCGATACAAGAGCAATCAAGCTCTCGCCGTGCGATTCACCTGCAGTGGAAAAACGGATCATGGGCGTAAAAAACCAGCTTCGATTGTATCGCAGCTCATGGGTTGCAGCTTAGGGGGCGCAGCTCAGTGCCAGGATCGCCCGCTAGGCAATCAGCCATTCATACTGCTCCTCTGTCAACGGAACGACTGAGAGCCGTCCCTGCTTCACAAGAGGCGAGTCCGTGAAAAGCTTCTCTTTTTTGATGTCCGAAAGGGCCTTTGGATTCTTTAGCGGCCTGCCGGCCTGGATACGCACCAGCGGAGTCTTGGGATCGGAGGTGTCCACCGACAGCACCTTGGCGATTCCCACAGCCGTGCGCACATCTCCCGTGTGGTAGATGACGAGCTTATTTCCCGGCTTCATGGCGGCAAGAAAGTTCACCGCCTGCGGATTGGCAACGCCATCCCAGATGGTTTCCTTTTCACGCTCCAGATCCGCGAAGGAGTACACATCGGGTTCTGTCTTGAGCAGGTAAGGCATCGCTACACCTCCTGGCACTACACTTCCCAGCACTACACTTCCTTGGATTCGCCAGCCTCGGACTTGTCTGTTTCGCCTGCTTCATCGGCAAGAAAGCCGCTCGTACTCAACAGGGCCCGCTCCATCGCGCGCACCCAGTCCGTAAACTGATCGGCGCTCTTTCCCTGGGCCGCGCTGCGCTCCAGCTCGCTGCGGATCGTCTGCATCTTGGCGTCCATATCGTCCAGGTAATGCAGCAGGACCGCCTCCGGAATCATGGGAAGTTTCGGAGAGCCAAATTCATACTGGCCATGGTGGCTCAAGATCATGTGCTCGACCAGCAGCCGCAGCTTTGGAGGGAAGTCCGGCAGCGTCTCCAGCTTCTTCTCCACCATGCCGATGCCGATGGTGATATGGCCGAGCAACTGGCCTTCCATCGTGTAGCTGAAGCCCGTGGTCCAGCTCAGCTCGCGCAGCTTCCCAATGTCGTGCAGCATCACCCCGGTCAGCAGCAGATCGCGGTTGATCTCCGGATAATGGCCAGCGGCTAGGTCCGCAATCCCCATCAGCGAGACAATGTGTTCCAGCAGTCCGCCGATCCATGCGTGATGCATGCCCTTGGCCGCGGGTGCGTTGCGCAAGGCCGCCGCAATTTGCTCGTCCTCGAGAAACGCGTTGAGCAGCGCCTTCAGGTGCGGATTGTGAAAGCTGTCTACATAGTTGGTAAGCTGCCGCCACAGTTCATCGACATCCTTCGTCGTCTTGGGAAGAAAATCTCCAAGATCGAACTCGCCCTGGGGCGCACGCCGGATGCGCTCGACCTTAAGCTGCAGCCGGCCATCGAAACGGCATACGACAGCGCGAACTTTGACGACCTCGCCCTGCTCAAAGAGCGGAATGCACTCTGGAACGTTGTCCCACATCCGCGCTTCCACCTGTCCGGTTTTATCGGTCAGGATCAGGGCCAGGTATGGGCTGCCATCTTTCTTGGTGCGAACCTGTTTTTGCGTCGCCACAAAAAACGAGGTGATCGCCCTGTCTTCATGTGCAGCAAAGTCCGTTATATAGACGTCTTTCATTCCTTGCCTGAGCAGCCTTACTGCTGGGGTACTGGAGCGGGCGCTGCCTGGGGAGGTGTAGCCGGAGTGGCAGCAGGCTGCGCAGTTTCCGGAACGTTCGGTACCGCTTCGGGCTGCTCAGGCGCTTTCGTGGTCTTGGAATAGCGAACCTTCTCGCCAGTATGCTTCACCTTTTTCGGCTTCTTGGAGGTGTCGCCTGCGAGCCCGAGTGGAGCGGCCTGCGTCTTTTCTGTCGCCGCCTCGTCTTCGCTGACCGGCGGAGGAGCGAAGGGGTCAACCTTGGGACCCTTCACCTTCTTCGCCTTGGGCAGCTTGGCGCGGTCGCTAAAGCGCTTCTTTGCCTGGGGGGGCGCCACGGGCTCCAGCGGATTCACCACCGGCTCCTCTGCTGCCGCCTGATCGCTGGAAGGAACTGCTCCGGCGTCCAGATGCTCGGTCTCGGTCGTCGCGACAGGCAATGTCTCCCGGGGAGCCTTCCCATAGCGGATCTTTTCTTTCTTTCCGGGCTTCATAGCCAGCGGCTTGCTGGCGGCCTGTTTTCCCGGTGCTCCGCTCGTGGCTGCTGCGGTTGTTGCTTCTGAAGCACCTGTAGCGGGACCCGTAGCTGTATCTGCAGTGGCAGCGGCGGCCGCAGCACCACGTCCACGATGATGCGACGTTTGCCGATAGCGAACCAGGGCTGCCTTTTTCTTCTTGGGAGCAGGGGGTGTGTACGCGCTGTAAATCGGCTTTGTCTGGTTGGGACTTGCGCCACTGTCGATGTAGCCGGGTTTGATATCGACGAAGGCCTGTTCGCGTAGCTTTGTCAGATACTGCCGCAATGCGGGCTGCATGCGCTCCATGAACGCCGCTTCCTCTACCTGCTGCTCTACCGCGGAGAGGGGCGCAGCGCCACCACGCACATGCTCGGTTACCTTGAGAATCACAAAGCCCTGCTTGGTGCGAATCGCATCCGTATTCTGTCCCGCATCGAGGGCGAAGGTCTTGTCTTCCAGAACCTTGGCCAGGCTCCCGCGGCGAAAACTACCCAGGTCGCCACCCTGCGGTGCCGTGGGTCCGCCGGAAGAGCTCTTTGCCAATGCGCTGAAGTCGGCTCCGCCCTTGAGCTGAGCGACGATGCTGTTTGCCTTTGCTTCAGCTGCGGCAACCTTGGTTGCGTCGTCCGTCTCTGCTGTTGGAATCAGAATCTCGCTCAGACGTACCGATTCCGGCTGGTCGAACTCAGCCTTGTGTGCCTGGTAGTAGCGCTGGACGTCGGACTGCGACAGTTGAATGTGCCGCCCAACCTCTTCCCGCACTACTGACTGGGTGATGATCGCATTGCGCTGATTCTGTTTGAAGTCCTCAAAAGAGACCCCTTGCGACTGCGCGGCCTTCTCCAGGTCCTCCATCGACTCCAGATGATTCTGTTTCCGAATCTCGTCGAGTTGCTTGATCAGCTCGGTCTCACCGGTAATGCCCAGCTCCTTGCCTTTGGAGAGCAGTAGCTGCTGGTCGACCAGGTCGCGCAGCAGATCCTTGCGGCGCGCTTCCACGTCTCCGTTATTACGGCGAACTTCGGCCTGCAACTGCTGATCGGCGCGCTCATAGTCCGACCGGGTGATGATCTGGTCATTGACGCGGGCGAGGATGTCCTCGACCACGACTCCCTGGGTAGCGGACTGAGGCTGCTGCGCCGGGGCAGAGCTCGATCGGGTAGATTGGCTGAGTGCCGAAGTGGCCACAAGGGCGGTGCTCAGAAGCAGCACGGCCGGGGACTGCAAGGATCGAAGAATCATGTGTCTCAACGTCTCGATGAGGACCACCTGGCGCCGGCCTTTACCGGGTCTGCATTCCTCAAGGAACACGCTCCCGGCTCGACCGTAATGATTGCGTTTGCTGACAGGCTCCGTCAGGCCATTCTAAACACCCGAAGCGTGAAATCCAATTCGCAGGCGGCGAATGCGGTAAATTCCCGCGCCTCATCTCTCCTTAATTGGACTGGAGGCCGGCGGGGAGGTCACCCCTTTTCGCATCCATAGGCCGCAAGAAATACATCGACGGCCGCCTTGACCCTGCTCTTTTTGTCTCTCTGGGATGGATTTGGCGCTACTCCGAGCGCGGCGCGCATCAACAGCCTGCCGGTAATCATGTCCAGAAACTGTTCGGCGGCAATCTCTGTATCCTCCACCCTCAGCCTGCCCAGGTCCCGCTGCTTCCGGATGTAGGACTCCAGTTTTGCAAGCCCACGGCCTGCGCCCTGGTTGTAAATCAGCTCGCCTAACTGCGGAAAGCGCCGGGACTCCATATACACAAGGCGCAGAAGCCCTACGGCGCTGGCCTCGAGAACCATATCCAGAAGGCCTGCACCGAAGGTCATGAGGGCTTTTTGCGGAGGATCGTCCGAGATAAGAAGGCTTGCGATCCGGCAATACGTTGCATCCACGCGCCAGGTGATCACCGCCTGAAAAAGCTCCGCCTTACTCGGGTAGTGCAAATAAATCGTCTGCTTGGAGGCCTTTGCGCGGCGGGCAATTTCGCCCACGCTGGCTGCCTCGAACCCCTCGGACACGAAGACCTCTGCCGCAATATCCAGCAGTGCGCCAAGCCGGATATCGGGCTGATCTTTGCTTTCGCCCTCGATCGTCGCGCAGGGATCAATTTTGTCTTTCGTCATTTGCATTCAAGACTTTCGCAACAAGTGTATCCAAAGCATGGGGAAGCAGGCACTTGAAAAGACATGGTTCTCAAACGCGCCGTCATCAACGTTCGGTCCCATTGGCTTTTAGGCTTGCCTCCATGCCTTTTGTGCACATTGTCGGCTCATTCCAATGTCGCTTGCATTGTACCGTACCGTACGGTACTGTAGCCATGGAGACCATGCCGCAAGGCGTGAGATCTCCCTCGAAAGAAGAAGAAGAGGAGCAATATGAGTACATTGGAGGCGGCTTGCGGGCAGCAGCGGAACCAGAAGTGGAACCGGGACCACGAGATCGTTTCCCGGGTCCAACGTGGGGATCACGGAGCTTTTGACGAACTTGTGGTGCGCCACGAAGGCAAGCTGCGCAGCATCGCCTTGCGGCTCACGGGAAGCCCCTACGACGCCGAGGATGTCGTGCAGCAATCCCTGATGAAGGCATTTGAAAAGATCCGGAATTTCCGGGGCGATTCGCAGTTTTCCACTTGGGTCACCCGCATCGTGATGAATGAAAGCCTCATGTTTTTAAGGCAGCAACGGCGGGATTCCTGCTGCCGTAATCCATTGATCGATGAAGATGGCGAGGTGCTACCCGAGGCGGAAGTGGTCTCCAGGGAATTGGGTCCCGAGTCTATAGCGGAGCGGGAGGAGCTTGCCGTGGTGTTGCGAAACGCGATTCAGGGGCTGCCGAAGGCCTGGAGCGCCGTCATCTTTCTTCATGATATCGAGTCCCGAACCATTGAAGAGACAGCTTCAACGCTGGGAATTACCGTCGCCGCGGCCAAGAGCCGCAGACTGCGTGCCCGGCTGGAGCTAAGGCGCCGTTTGTCGCGACGCGTGCATCACGCAGCGCGGAAATCCGACTCCTAACAGATCGGCCTTCCGCTTTCTTCAGGATGGAAGAGGTTGTGATTCCGCCATCGGATCCATCGACGGGATGCAAGCCAATATGCGCTCCCGGCAAGCCTGCGAAAGTCCCCAAATGTTATACTTCGCTCTAGAATAGGGATCCGGTGAGTTGAGGGTAAGACCTGCCTCCTCGTGGACCGGGCACCTCCAGAGGACTTCCCCGCTATGCCGTCCCGCACTCGTCGTACGCTTTTCTCGCTGGTAGTCTTCTTTACCGCCTGCGGTTTTCTCGGCGCGGTGATCAACAAACGAGTCGATGCACAGTCGGAAGCGGACGAATCCACACTCCGCGACAGCCTGCGTGCATTCACCAGCGTGTACGAGATTGTGGAACAGAACTACGCCGAGCCGATTGACGGGGATAAGCCGGGCAAAGTTGTGTATGACGGTGCCATTCCCGGCATGTTGCGCGTGCTCGATCCGCACTCGAATTTTTACGATCCCAAGGCCTACGCGAAGATGCGCGAGGATCAGCACGGCAAGTATTACGGCGTCGGCATGCTGATCCAGCCGCAGAACAACAAGATCGTGGTCGTCACTCCGTTTGAGGGCACGCCATCCTTTAAGGCAGGAATCCGGCCGGGAGACGTCATTGCGTCGATTGACGGCAAGGTTACGGACAACATGAGCTCCGAAGACGTGGCCAACCTGCTGAAGGGGCCCAAGGGAACCCATGTTCAGGTGACGATGATCCGCGAGGGCGCGGCCAAGCCGCTGGTTTTCGACCTGATCCGCGACGAGATTCCCCACAACAGCATTGATCTGAAGTATGAGGTCCGCCCTGGGGTAGGCTACGTCCACATCACAAATTTCCAGGAGACGACCGGGCGTGAGTTGAACGAGGCTTTGGATAACTTCGGGGATCTGAAGGGGCTGATCCTGGATCTTCGCAGTAACCCCGGCGGTCTGCTCTCCGAAGCTGTTTCCGTCAGCGATAAGTTCCTGCACAAGGGGCAGATCATCGTCTCCCAGCGTGGCCGTGCCTTCCCGGAACAGGTCTATCGCGCGTCGCATGGCAATGGCGGCCGGGAGTACCCGGTGGTGGTGCTGGTGAATCGCGGCACGGCGTCGGCAGCCGAGATCGTCTCCGGTGCCTTGCAGGATCATGACCGCGCGCTGATCGTGGGTGAGACCACCTTTGGCAAGGGTTTAGTGCAGACTGTCTACCAGCTCTCGGAGAACACCGGGCTGGCGCTGACGACGTATCACTACTACACACCCAGCGGCAGGTTGATCCAGCGCAACTACAACGGCGTTTCGCTATACGACTACTACTACAACCACGATGGAGCGCCGCAGCAGCAGGACAACACCAACCGCGAGGTGAAGCTTACCGACTCCGGCAGAACGGTGTATGGGGGCGGCGGCATTACGCCGGATGTGAAGATTGATACTCCGAAATCGACACATTTCCAGGACATCCTGATGGAGCACCAGAGCTTCTTCAACTTCGCCAAGCACTATCTTGCCAATCGCACGGTGGAGAAGAGCTTTGTGGTGGACGATGCGGTGCTATCGGAGTTCCGGCAGTTCCTCACCAGCCAGCAGATCAGCTACACGCCCCAGGACATGAACGCTGTGATGGACTGGGTGAAGACCAACATCAAAGCGGAGATCTTCACTTCGCAGTTCGGCCAGCTTGAGGGGTTGAGGATTCGGGCGGATTGGGATCCCATGATCAACAAGGCAATCGGCTATCTGCCGCAGGCGCAGGCGCTTGAAGAGAATGCCCGCAAGGTTGTCACGCAGAAGGCCAGTATTCGCAGCAGCGCGGACTAGCTTTGAGGAGGGCATAAGCCCTCTGTCAGCAATGAAGGGGAAGGCCATTCCTGGCCTTCCCCTTCTCGTTTTTCCGGCACCATCTGCCTCGCCATCTCATGACCCACGTAGTGTATCCTTGACCGTTCCGTTATAACGAGCCGCGGGTGGCCCATCTTGCGGCCGCACCTCAGGGAGAGTCATGCGTAAATTTCTATGTCTGCTTTTGTTCCTTTGCTCGATCGGCGCTCAGGCCCAGGGAGGATTTGTCCACCGCGAAGGCAAGAACCTGGTGGATGCATCGGGAAAGCCGCTGCTGCTGCGTGGCATCAATCTCGGCAACTGGCTGGTGAACGAAGGCTACATGTTCCGGCTCGACGACGGCCCGCAATCCGGGCGCGAGATCGAAGCCTACTTCAACGAGTTGATCGGCCCGGTCGAAGCGGAAGAGTTCTGGCATGAGTATCGCCAGCAATACATCACCGAGCGCGATATCGACTTGATCCATCGCGCGGGATTCAACTCCGTGCGTATTCCGCTGCACTACAAGTTCTTCCTCCCCGGCAATGAGGAGGGCTTTGCGCTTCTGGACCGTGTGGTGGAGTGGAGCCACAAGGCGGGACTCTACGTCATCCTCGATCTGCACTGTGCGCCGGGCGGCCAGACGGGTACGAACATCGACGATAGCTGGGGCTATCCCTGGCTCTATGAAAGCCCGGAGGAGCAGCAACGCACCATCGCCGTCTGGCAGAGAATTGCCGGGCACTACCGCAACAACCACACCGTGCTGGGATATGACATGCTGAATGAGCCTGTCCCGCACTTTCCTGCGCTGGCGAAGTACAAGCCGATGCTGGAGCCGCTCGAAAAGCGCATCGCGCATGCCATCCGCGAGGTCGATGGCAACCACGTGATCATCGCAACGGGAGCGGTGTGGGACAGCGATTTCTCCGTGCTGGGTGCGCCGTTTGATAACAACATCCTCTACACCTTCCACAAGTACTGGATGCCGCCGGTGCAGGATTCCATCCAGTCTTACGTAGATTTTCGCGAGCGCTACCAGGTACCGATCTGGCTCGGGGAATCCGGCGAAAACAAGGACGAGTGGGTGGCGCAATTTGTCCCGCTGCTGGAGAAGAACAACATCGGCTGGGCCTTCTGGCCGTATAAGAAGATGGACCAGGCCTCATGCCCCGTGACCTTCGACCGGCCTCCTTATTGGGATGAGGTTGTGGCCTATGCGAAGCTGCCGCACGGCTTAGGAAACGTTGAGAAGCTTGTGGCGGCGCGGCCTTCCTTGGAGCACTCCCGTGCCGCATTGAACGGGCTGCTGCACAACATCCGTTACGAGAATACCCGCGTGAATCCTGGCTATCTGAAGGCTCTGGGAGTGGAAGTGCCTGCGAAGTAGCAGTAGCAGGATAGGGTAAACCGGACAAGCTGCCCGGTTTACCCCCGGTTTAACTCGGCCCGGCAGGCTCTCCTGCGGGGTTGCTCGGCCTGCTGGTCAACTGGATCGATTGGGTCTACGCCCCGGGAGGTGCGATCACGCCGCAAGCGATGCGCGCACCGGAGTTGCCGCCTGGATCCGTCATCATATCGTCCACTCCTTCGTGGATGACGATCGATGTTCCGCCATTCGCGAAGACGGAGTTTGCCGCCGATGGCTCCAGCGACAGCGTCTTCACGACAAACGAGCTCTTTTCGGTGCCATCCGCTTTCACCTTCAGGCTGAGGGGAATATCTCCCTCGTGGGAGCCTGCCGGGTTCTTTATCCCATGCTGCTTGCCGCTGGGATTGAAGTGAAAGCCCGAGGTGGCAAACGTCGGTGGATCACACTTGGGAAACTGATGAACGTGAATCGCGTGGTCTCCCGGTGGCAGGTTCATCAGGTCGAGAGTGAAGGTGACTCCACCCTTCTTTTCCGTCAGGGTAATGGTGCCGGCGTCCTTACCGTCGGCGGTCTTCATCTTTACCGTGACAGGTGCAGCCGTGGCGGGCGCAGCAGGATCGGCTTGAAGGGCGGCAGGTAGCAGAACAAATGCGGCAGCAGCAACAGCCAACAAGGGCCTGAATTTCATGGCTATCCTCGAGCCCGGGTTGCAGAGGATCTTTCCCGGCGTACTCAGTTCAGCATACTCACGGTATATCGTGGTAGCACTAGAATTCGTCTGGCTCGGTTTCTACTCATTTTTAGGTAATTCAACCTACATTGAGCACGTAGCACGAAAAGGCCGCGGAGGCAGAAACGCTCCGCGGCCTTTTCGTGCTTCAGGACGGCATGTTAACCGCTAACTTGTCGTCTACTTTGCCGCAGCCGTGATTACGCCGCAAGCGATGCGCGCTCCCGCATTGCCAGCCGGGTCGGTCATCATATCGTCTGCCTGGGCATGAATGACAATCGCCGTTCCGCCATTGAGAAAGAGGGAGTCTGGAGCGTCGGGCTTAAGCGACACGGTCTTCATCTCAAAGGAAGTCTTATCGGTGCCATCCGCTCCCACGGTCAGATTGACCGGAACATCGCCCTCGTGAGGGCCTGCCGGGTTCTTGGTGCCGTGCTTCTTCCCGGAGGGGTTGAAGTGGGGACCGGCTGATTTGAAGTCCGGAGCATCGCACTTGGCGTTCTGGTGGATATGGAT
Source organism: Acidisarcina sp. (assembly GCA_035539175.1). NCBI lineage: Bacteria > Pseudomonadati > Acidobacteriota > Terriglobia > Terriglobales > Acidobacteriaceae > Acidisarcina > Acidisarcina sp. The sequence continues at coordinate 240,328 of DATLIY010000003.1, forward strand.
CCCGTGCTCGCCCGGCGGCAGATTCTGCAGATTGAGTTTGAAGGCGACCCCTTCCGGTTGCTGAGCCAGGGTCACAGTGCCGGCGTCCTTGCCATCGGCAGTTGTCATCTTCACCACTACCTTGTGGGCTGAGGCGGCGTTCGCGACGGCAGTCAGAGCCATACATGCCGCAGAAACAGCGATCAGCAGCTTTAGTTTCATGTTTCCTCGCAGGCGGGGGCAGAGCGAACCTCCCCGGAGCATTCAGCATACTCGCCCGATTGTTACAGGTGCATCTTCTTGACGGAATTCTTCGTGGGCCGTGAAGGGATCAACTGACGCAGGATTACCGTGCAGACAGCAATCCCCCGAGGAGTTCCCCGGGGGATCGTGTTTCCCTTGCCGTTCAAAACTCGTAGTGAACGCCAAGGGTGTAGAGATTCGTGTGGAAGGCGCGAGGCGCCGTTGGACCGACCGGACCGCCCTCGCCATAGCCGTAGTAGTCCCAGTTGCCGCGGAAGCCCACCCCCCTCGCCACAATCCAAAGTACGTTGACGAAGGGCGTCTGGTACTGCGACCGAAGCGAACCGGGAACCTGCAGCGGATTGAGAGACTCGGTAGTCCCGTCCACTGCATTCATGCGGTAGCCAAAGTGCGACTTCACCTTCGCGTTTGGCGCGTACATGAAATCGATGGAGCCATACTGCGTGGGTTCGTCGTAATATCCGGTTCCGAGATACGTGTTCGTGCCGCAGTCGGCCGGTGCTGTCGCAGAGGCTCCTGCCGGCGGAGTTGAGGCCGAATAACAGATCCCGGTGCGGGTGAAGGCGTCCATGTAGGTGTAGTTGAGGTTGAGCCCATAGTGTTCACTGAACGCGACCTCCGCCCCGATGCCGCCACTGCGACTGTGGTCTGCGTGATGGACAAGGGTCTGGTTGTCGTACCGCTCCAGATCGTCGAACGATCCGCTAACCGTAACAACGCTGTTTGGCGTCCACATCGAGTGAACCTGATAGCGATAGGTCTGGCGCGGGTCAAGTTGCACGTATGCGTTGTCGGCGTAGGAGCCCTCGAACGTAGCGTCGATCGACCACTGGTTTGTCGGATGCAGGATCGCCCCGAGGATGCCGCCGTTTTCGTGGATCGGCACTGTGTACGAAGTTCCGTTGGCAAGGAAGTCGGTGACCAGCGGCATCGCGAACCCGATGGTGCGGGCGCGATAGCGATAGCCCACGGAGAAGTTTGCGCGGCTGGTCGCCTTCCATTCCAGAAGTACGGTGTTGGTCTCCGTCTTCTGGCCAAGGAAGTTGTGCGCGGCGGTAATTACCGCTGGCTGCGGTGCGCCGGCCGGATCGGCCATCGACGGCGTGTTCGGATTCACGTCGTCCATATGATCGATTTCGGAAAGGTAGTTGTCCGCCGGCTGCCGGAAGTTCCAGAAGTCGTATTGCTCCGAAATCGCAAATCGGGGTGAGATCTGCCACACGGCTCCGAAATCGGCGGAAACATTCACCCTCTCTGCCTTGGAATATCCGGTAATGTTCCATCGACGGATGCCGAAGTTGTCCAACCCGTAAAAGGTTTCGTTGAACTGCGGCATCTTCATCCTCGCCCCGGTGTAGCGGACACGTCCGTTCATCTGCAGGTTTTTGATGTCGGAGGATTGGAAGCGGAACTCCTCCGTCGGGAACAGGGTCCGTGTGGGCGAGTAGCGCGTGAACTGCTGCAGCCCGGCGCAGGTGGGGTTGGCCGTTGGCGGGTTGGTGGTGCTGTCCAGGATGGGTGGGTTGCCGTCGTTGCACGAAGGCACCGTGACCTGGTCATAGCCAAGCGTGACCGGGCCTCCGCCGTTGGGCAGTTGCAGAGTAGGAGTCACGAGCCGGTAGTTCGTGTCGCCTTTGTAATGCACAATTGTTTCCTGGAACGTGAGGATGGTCCGTGGCCGGAGCTTCCAATCAACGGCCCCAAACCATGTGTCGGTGCTGTTGCGCCAGTTCTGCAGGAACTGCGATTCCGCGCCGGCGTGGATCGAGCTGAAACTTGGTCCCTGGTTGATGTTTTGCGAGTACCCGGCCCGGTAGATGAGCCGTGAGAGCGGCATGAGGGTCAGGTTGGTGTCTGTCATCCGCCGCACCGTGTTGTAGAGATGCGGCGAATGCTGCACCTGCGGAAAGGTATAGCCATTCGACGTCACTCCCGCAGGAATCAATGGATTATCGAGCAGGTTGTAGTCGAAGTACTGCCGGTTGCGCCGGAAGAATCCCTGAAAATCGTAGAGCTTGCCCTTCGACATGCGCAGTACTGTGGCATTTTGCGGGTCGCCGCCGTAACCCGTGTTCGTCAGCAAGAGACTGTCGTACAAGCCAAAATGCTTAGCGCCAGGCACCGCGTCCATTTGCAGGGACTGCTGTAGTATCCGCGTGCCGCTGTGCAGGTTGACCAGCGTATCGTACATCGACGGGCTGCCGGATTCATCGGCGATGCGGCCACCGAAATCGATGGATTGACGGACGGCAAAGCCGTCGCGAATGGTTTCCTTCGCCGGTTGCGGTGTTTGCGCCGCCGCGTACGAAGCACACAGAAGAGCGCCCGCTCCCAGGACCGAGAAGCACCGGAGGACTGCAGAGCCGGAGAGCAGGGAGGACATAGACAGGCAAAATCTGGATCGCATTACCGTTCTCCTTTTCTCACCGGAAGAAGTTGTAGGCCGTGTTCGAGCCGTGAATCTGCGTGTGGCACGTCGTGCACGAGACATACTGCGTGGACTGGTTATGCACCGGTCCGCCCTGTTCGGAGCTGGCGTTCGGGAACTTGGCGAGATTGACCGAGGAGTGGCACTGCAGGCAGAGCGTGTTGACGTTGCTCACCCGCAGCATGCGCGGATTGGGCGAGCCGTGAGGCGAGTGGCAGGCCATGCATCCGCTCGTCTTCACGACCGGGTGCTCATAGGCGAACGGTCCGGCGGTGTCGGCGTGGCACTTCGTGCAGACCGCGCTCTGGTCGGCGGTCGAGCGCAACTGCGTGTCCTGGAATGTGCCGTGCGGGTCGTGGCAATCCGAGCACTTGATCTGGCCGTTGTTCACCGGATGGTGGAATGCCTGGTCAAAGGCAGCCCGCTCTTTTTTGTGGCAGGTGTAACAGAGGTTTGGCTGGTCGAGCGTAAGCAGATTGGCCTTGCTTGTGGCCTGATGCACGCTGTGGCAGTTCAGGCATCCCACGCCGTTCTTAGCGTGTCTGGAGCGCTCGAAGTTGGCGTGCTGGCCGGAGTGACAGCTCAAGCAAACCTCGTCCGACTGCTTTTTGGAGAGTGTCTTGAATGAGCGAATCTTTGATACGTCGCCACCGCCGTCCACGTGCGCCTTGCCCGGTCCATGGCAGCCTTCGCAGGTGACGCCTTGGCTGCCGTGCTCGAGAGCGAGCCGGGCGTGGGGGTTAAACCCAAATTTTTTCGAGACCTCTTCATGGCACGCAGTGCAGGTCTCGGAACCGACATAGTCGGTCGCAGTGACCTGAGTCGCGCTTTGAGAGGCACCAGGTTTGAGTTGTTTGCTGGCTTGCTGAGCCGGCGCTGGTCTCCCTAATGACAACAGAAGAAGCCCGAATAATATGCAACGCACGGCACGTCTCATGCGCATTCACCTCACGGAGCGAGCTTGTATTGAAATTGCCCGCATCATACTCGGCGTGCTCGAGCAAAAAGGTGATAAGCAACACAAAATAAAACATTTACGGGAATCGCGACTGACGTGTGAGGATCGACAGCATTGGTCGGTAACGGATTGTGATCCAGGCGTCTGAAGAGCCACGATGGGGAGGGGTTTTAGGAGATTCCGGTAAGGTGGATCACCTCTGAGAAATCCGGCGTCGGCGCACTTCTTTCGCCAACAATTGCCATTTCCAGCGCCTGCTTTGGTCCTGCGAAGCAGTTTTTAAGTAGGAGAGTTCTTGACCGGCGCGAAGAGCCAAGGAGGCTCATTCGGATCAGTTTTTTGGCACGAATGCCAGTCATTTCTCTAAGCACTACTCTCACGTTCGCATGGAAGCGATGCGGAACGCGCTGGAGGGATTCAAGGGAGACAAAGGAGGGGATGGGTCCTTGGCTTCGCTCTGGATGACGGCGACAGAAAATGAGGAGGAGATGGAGCGTATGCCGCAAGTTGCTGAATTTTTTGGTGGACCAAAATACTGAGATTTTGAACCAAATCTCGGCTAAATCTCGAGAATTGGAAATATTAAACGCGACTATCATGCAGATTCTAAAAGAAAAACCAGACACAGGCTCAAACGTGGCTGTAGGTAATGACGCCGGGCTGGAGAGAGATGTATTGGGTTACGACACTCTATTGACGGCAAAGCCTTCCTCAGAGCGCGATCCGAAATCCTCGATAACTCAGTCCTGGGCCAATGAGCAAGATTTACGAACGACAGAGCCGTCAGGGTCAGGTGAGATTTCAATACCTGCAGACGATTCTGGACCGACTGTAACCATACCCAACAGAAGACTGGACTCTTGAACATTACCATCCACGGATGAGAGCATCGTCGGCCCCGTTCAAAGTGAAAGGGGAGACCGACCTTTTATTCGAGACTCTTTTGGCATTCTCCGGAAACCATCTGCCAAATACGATCGGGTGCGCCTGTCCCAGGAAGTCTGGGAGGTCCCAATGACAACTTTGGCTCTCCAATATCGCGTATCCGCTAGCGCCGTACAGAAAGCATGCAGCAGGCTCGAAGTACCGACTCCGCCAGCAGGTTACTGGAAGAGGAGTGCTTCAGCGCGACAACTGGTGCCTCGCCCCGAACTCCCTAAACTTAATTTCGTTCAGGGAGACTACAGCCGTGGCTATGTCCTTGAGGAACGGGCGCAAATTTTGGCTCAGGTGGCTCAGGAGGTCTCAGGTGGGAAGAACCTGGCTCAAGCCTGCCGAAACGCTGGAATTACTTACCAGACGTACCGACGCTGGTACTCAGCGCATTCCGAGATGGTAGCGTGCGAGGCTCAGGTGGGCGTGTCCGTGAGGCCGGAAACTGAGCAAGGCTCATTTGAGTCGGCAAAAGCTGACGCGGAGCTCTGGGGAGTTGCTCCCGATTCCCAATCTCATAGTGTTCCAGAATCGGACCGCTCCGGGGCCAACCCTTCGCACTGCATTTCCCTTCATGAATTCTCGAAAGTGGAGGGGCAGACCGTTCTTGAGGTGGAAATGAATGCTGGTGCTGTTCCAGCGAAAGGCTTGTCCGATGAAAGGTTTTCGGTTGTGCGCGTCTCGGAACGGCTCATCCGTGCTCATGACCGGGAAGCATTGTATCGGGAAGTCTGGAGTAAACCGATGTCAGAAGTCGCGAAAGATTATGGCGTTCTGACCACAACGATCTGGAGAAGATGCAAGAAGCTACATGTTCCCATTCCGCCTGCCGGGCATTGGCAGAGGTTGGCAAGCGGATTTCCTTCGCAGCAGCAACCACCGTTACCCTTAATCGAGATTGTCGGAAAGCAACAGAGACAATGGAGAAGCAATGCATATTCCTTTGAAGAAATCATCAAGATTTCGAAGAGGATCTCTGAAGGTGTTTCAACTGGCCTATCGCTTTACGAGGCGTGCTGGAAGGCCGGTATTCCAATTTCGACTTATCGTCGATGGCGCAAGAGGTCAACGCGCTTCGGAGATGCATTTGGTCTGGTGGAGTTTCTTCCTTTGAATCGCGTTTCTATAAGAAGGCACGGATCTGTACGCACCATAGAGGAAAAGGCGGCCATTCTCGGAGAAATTGACGATGCACGCCGTGGCGGCGAGTTGCTGCACGTTGCGCTCGGAAAGGCCGGCATCTCGGTGAATTCCTACCATCGGTGGCGGGCCCAACTGGCAAAATAGCTCTATTTGAGATCGGGGCATTCCGACCTTGCCTTGCCTACAGAAACCGCCTACATGAGTGAGTTGGCGATGAATCATTCTTTGGGGGACTGTATGAGAAGCCAAGGGTAGTGAACCGCCAAATCAATACGAACCACTTGACTTCCAGTTTGCCAACTGCAGGAATTCAGACAATCCGTCCAAATGATAAACTCACCACAATTCCGACGTTGCACCCTGATTTGCATGCACACGAAGTCTACACACCTTCGTCGGGCAGGAACGGGAGTTTTCGATGATGCAATGGTTATCGCAGGTGGATGCTGAAGCCAGACTTAAAGTTCAAACAAACCCAGAAGCTCTTATTCGCTTATTTGCAATTTCTCGGTTTCTCAAGAATGCATTCTATCCTGCGGACTTTGAATTGACGGATGAATGGGAGTCCGCTGTCGTGCTATCCGAGGAAGGAAGAACGATTGCATCTGAGCTCGAGAGAGAAGGGGTTTTAGATTCAGTTCGACTTGCTGCCTTCACGATGCTTCGAATGTTCGCGTTTCGGGACGTGTTGATTGACATTGGATGCGATATGGAACGAATTGTCACTTTCCTCAGTCGCATGCTTCACTCCGGAGGCGTACGCTGGCCATATGTCTATGGACATACGTTGTACGATAAGTTCCAAGACACTTATCAAGGAAATCGAACGGATTTCTTGGAAGCGGATCACGTACGAAATCTACTTAGCGGAACGGCCCAAGGAGTGTTCCAGGTTGGCCCTCTTCTCTCGGGGCCGCTTGGACTTCTGGAAAGTGCAGATTGGCGTATCGTGCCACCGACTCTTCATCTCCCCCTATGGCATTGTTCAGATCCCGGGTGCGGATCTCTGCATTTGGTCAAGGCGCATCAATACCAGACACCTACAGAGGTCGGATTTCTGCGCGCATGTCGCCACCTGGAGGACCGGTATGGACCGGAATCCGAATGGTCGGGGCCGAGCGCGAGCATCTGCTCCGAGCGATTCGCGAGTTGCCCCTCGGATTGCGTCAGACAATATCGCTCTCTCTGGAAGGGCTTTCCACCAGCGAGATTTCGGAGGTTCTTGGCATCACCGAAAACAATGTGGCAGTTCGACTAAACCGAGCTCGCGCTACTTTGCGCGAACGCATGAGGAGAAAGTGAAGATGTCCGACCCAGAGATGGAGACGTGGAGTGAAGTATGGTCAGCCGACGAAACCTCAACAAGGGAAATCGATGTGGCTAAGGCAATTCATCGGCATCAGATGCGTTCCTCGTTGAAGCTGGCGGCCAATGTGGTCTTCGGTTTCATCCTGATCGGTGGAAGTTTAGTTGTGGCTCGGCTCATGCATAGCCGCGAGATTGTCGTCTGGGCGGTAGTGGTGTGGATGGCTACGCTGGTGGCACTCTTTCTCGCTCTCATGGGATGGCGAAAAGAACGGATCACGCCGACGGAGACGGTCCGTGATTATGCCGCCATCTTTCAACGGAAGGCTCTTGCGGACAGGTGGAGGGCGCGCACAGCAGCGTTACTTCTTCTTATTTTGTTCTGCATTTCGTGTGCGTGGCTGACGGCGGATGTTTTCTTCCACCGCATGGAATACCCGCAGTATGGAAAGGCAATCGAGTTTTTGGTCCTGGTTTCCGTGATGTGGGGTGGTGGCTTGTTGTGGTTATGGAACAGATCGAATGTCGTCTTGAAGAATATGGCTGCAGACGAGAGCGAGGATGCTTTGATTACATCCATCAATGGGTAATGAGAAGTCGGCCTGCAGGGAGTAGCCCGCTCCCTGCCAAATGTTCTTAAGTTGTGAGAACAGGCCAATGCGCTCATCCAGCCAGCCTCGATGAGCACCTCGGCGATTTGCACTAAGCCGCTAGCGCGGCAGGGGATGCCTTTGTGGCATTTGGATAGAGTGTTGGACACCCGAGGAGGTGTCCATGACTCATCTACGTCAGCGCATGCAGGAAGATCTCCAGCTGCGCAACTTCTCCGAACGCACCGTTCGCCACTACACCCACACCGTTGCCGAGTTCGCGAAGTACTTCCACAAGTCACCCGATCAACTCGGTCCTGAGCATGTGCGCACGTTCCTGCTGCATCTGCTCAACGAACGCAAGCTTGCATGGGGAACGATTCAGGGCGCGCGATCGGCGCTGAAGTTTCTCTATACGAGGACGCTGAAGCAGACTTGGTTTGATCAGGAAGTCATCAAGCCCAAGATACGGCGCAAGCTGCCCACCGTCTGGAGCCGCGAGGAAGTCCGCGCATTGCTGGACGCGGAGATGAACACCAAGCATCGCGCGCTGCTCGCCCTGTACTACAGCGCCGGTCTCCGTTGCCAGGAAGCGCTCGATCTGAAGGTGACCGACATCGATAGCAAGCGGATGGTGATCCACGTCCGCGAAGGCAAGGGCAAGTTTCCGCGTCAGGTGATGTTGTCCCCGAAGCTGTTGGAGATCCTGCGCATGTATTGGCGCTGGCGCAAGCCCAAGGAGTGGCTGTTTCAAGGGAAACGGCCGGGAGGGCCGCTTAAAGCGAACGCAGTTCGTGTCGTCTGTCAGAAGCTGCGCAAGCAGTTGGGCATCAGGAAGCCGCTAAGCCCGCACGTGCTGCGCCACTCGTTCGCGACGCATCTGCTGGACGCGGGCACCGATCTGCGCAGCATTCAACTGCTGCTCGGTCATCGCGATCTCGAGACGACCTCACGATACCTGCATGTATCCGAAGCCCGGCTGCGTTCCACTCCAAGCCCGCTTGATGATCTGCCGATTCAGATGCGCCCAACCGCGCAGGGAGGCCACAGGACAGCATGACAGGACATCGGCTCGAAGTGGCCGATGTCTTCCGCGGTTTTCAGGAGCAGTTCTTCCAAGGCTGGCGCCACGCACTGTCGGACCAGCAACGGAAGGTGCTGCGCGATATCGGTCTGTGCCGCACAGCCGGGCTGGGCACTCATCTGGAACGCTGCGATCGATGCAGCTACGAAACGCTGGCATACGACTCGTGCCGCAATCGGCACTGTCCCAAGTGCCAGTCTTCAGCGCGCGATCGATGGCTGCTCAAGCAGGCTGCCAGCCTGCTGCCGGTGTCCTACGTCCACGCAGTCTTCACCGTCCCGGAACAACTGGCGCCCATCGCACTGCGCAACCAGAAGGTCTTCTATTCGATGCTGTTTCGCGCAGCTTCCGAGACCCTGTTGGAGATCGCCGCGGATCCACGGCACCTTGGCGCGCACATAGGCATCCTTGCCGTTCTTCATACCTGGAGTCAGAACCTCCAGTTCCATCCCCATCTGCACTGTCTTATCCCTGCTGGGGGGCTGGCTCCCGATCACTCCAACTGGGTGGCTACGAGACGCCACGGCTTCTTCCTCCCAGTGCGCGTGCTCAGCCGCATGTTCCGTGGCAAGCTGCTCAGCTTTCTGAAGCGAAGCTACCGCAGCGGCGAGCTATGTTTCACCGGCAAGGTAGCTGCACTGTCCTCCCCGCGCACCTTCTACTCGCTGCTCGGAAGCCTGAGACGGAAGGAGTGGGTGGTCTACTCCAAGCCTCCTTTCGGCGGACCCGAGCATGTGCTGAAGTATCTGGCACGCTACACGCATCGGGTCGCCATCTCTAACGGAAGGATGATAAGCATCGAGAACGGTCAGGTGCGCTTTCGCTGGCGCGATTCGCGGCACGGCAACCGCAGCAGCACCATGAGGCTCGAGGCTACCGAGTTCATCCGGCGCTTCCTTCTCCACGTCCTGCCCTCCGGTTTCGTGAAGATTCGGCACTTCGGCCTGCTTGCCAACCGGAACCGACGGCGCGCGCTGGCCCTATGCCGAGCTCATCTCCGCTCCACGCAGACCGACCTCACCAGACTGCTTGACGAGCGACAGCGATCCGCGTTGAACCGAGCCTGCCCCCAGTGTCGATGCGGGACTCTCCAGGTCGTGGCCCGTGCAATCGCCGGTCAGCAGATCGGCAGCATAACTCCAACTCACCCTGCAGCCGTCGACTCCTCCTGAGAATCGATGCTCACTTTCATGCCAACTCGATCAGGCGCGCTCACGGCATCTCCATCAGCCCTTCGCGAACGTGCGCTTCGAAACAGCTCGCCATCCGTCAGCGAAGCGAGCGCAAACACAACCCGAGTCGAGACTGCCCTTGATGAGCACCCAACCAGGCATCCGCACCAACGGATCCCTCGCGGAATCGGCCGCATCGGCTCCCTGCAGAGTCCATCCAATCCCCATACATCCACCGCGCTAGCGGCTTAGCGCAAATCGCCGTACCAACACCGCTCCGCCGGAAGCTTCTCCGAACTCGAGGAATCCCTGCCTGCGGAGCGCTGTCGATACGGCACTAGAGATTTGGCACTCGTCGGCAAGCCGCGCGAGATCGCGGGACCGATCCCTGTTTTCAGAGACCTATTCGGGTTTGCGAGCGGATTGCCCGTTCTGTGAATGGTTTGGCCGTGTGCCGCGAAGTGTGTTTCTCCCTGTTCTGAAGGGAGTAAGTTTCGGGAGTACTTCCGGACGCGTTGCTTGATGTAAACCGAGAGGTGCGACGCTGCGGAGCCCAGGGTCTAAGATGCGAGACTTGGGGCACACGCGAGGTCACCCAGTCAAACGTACTATTAGCGCGTGTAGTGCGAGAGAGATGCCCGTGATGACTGCTAGTACAAGAGCGCTCAATATTGGAATAACGAGAAGCACGCTGAGGCGATACTTCCAAAGAGGGGGATCGGGTCGGGAGAGCGTACTCGCTCTCGAAGTCTTATCTTCTGGCGGAAAAAGCGTTACTGGGATGTTAGGCGATAGGACTCTATCCGCGTTCGCATATCCAACCACGTGAAAGAGCTGCACCGGAATAGTCTTCATGTATATATACAGCTGCCAGATGGAGGCCCAAAACCAGAACGAACGGATGGGGGGTACTTCAGGTGCCAACAGGAAGAGCGTGAAGGCTGTACATACGGCAAGCTGTGGGTAGAAGCCGTATGCGCCGTCTAGGTAGAGAAACGCTCGGGCAGCGTGTGTTCGCGAGCTTCGGCTCCTGTCCCCCTTCCATAGGCTTGCTCTGCCGATGACATATGCCGAAAGCATGAGGATAAATGGCACGGAAAAGGTTTGTACCATTTCCGAAATCTTGTCTAACGTTTCTGGTTCGTCCGTCGGGATGGGTAGACCGACCAGATGCTTCACCACGCGAACAGCAAGCGGGAGAACAATCGCCGGAAGCCCGCAAATCGTGCTTTGTAATAGATTGAATTGCCAAGGCCCTAGATGTCCTTCCTTCTCTAGCCTTTGCTTGCCATAATCGAACAACGGCTCCTCAGTTAAAATTGCATTGCGAGTCTTCCAGAATCTGGTCAGATCATTAAGCTTGTTAAGCGGTTCGAAGAGTTCTGAAGCGCCGTCGCGGTCGTTCGCTGTTTCAGCGGCTCGCTCATGAGTGTTGTCCGGCATTGAATTCTCCTAAGTTCTCGCCGCCAAGTGTTGCTTTAGAGGCGATTGGAATCAATCACGCAAAACAGCACCTTGAGATCTTTTTCGGCAATGTAGCCCGAAGCTTTCTCATTCGAGTTTCTTACCGTGTTGGACTTCTACGACCGAATTGTACTCAAAAGTCGGCCACGTCCCGCGATTCATGAACAACCTGAATCTCAGCTGTTGCCAACAGGCCGAGTCACTCATTGGCGATCTTGCAGTCGAGTCATTAATTCATCGCTTGCGAGGTTCGAATCATGCCGAAAATTGGCGTTTTCGATGTAGGGATTTTTGTAGGGACTAGAGTTAAAAATGAAGCGAAATTCTGGGCAGTCCCTACATTTCAGTTGTGGCAACTAGGATTAAGTAAACCATTTATAAAAGGCAATATAGAGTAATCTTGAGCAACGCTGAAAGGTGCAAATGTCTAGCTGTCCGCCGTCACGCTCGCAGAAGAAAAAGCAGAGGAAGGCGTGGATAAGGCATCCGGAGACGCATCCGCCTCCTCAGAAGAAGAAGTCGGAGAGACGGTCAGCTAGCTCGTTGATGCGGCTGCAGCCTCATGTTGGCCTCGCCCCACGGAGCCTTCTATTACCAAAGCTCAGCCGCGCATTAGCCTCACGCAGTTCGATTAGGTTGCGGATGGGATCGTCGTAAGCGTGTTCGAATACGGGCCGGCTAATCGTAATCGTGCGCGACCGATCACTCCTTTTCGCAGGAGGATCGTCCATTCGAAAACTCAGAACGTTCGTAAAATATGCCTGGCAGGCAACACTGCAGGTTGGTGCCCCGACTCTCGACTCACGCGACAGGCAGGTGCGGTCCCTCTCCTAACTTCGGCCGTTGGCGCTGCGCCACTGCAGAGTACATTGTGCCGCCAAAGAGTGAAGGTCGTGTTGCCAGCCTCTCGATGCTCTCTACTCCAACCCCGCTGAAGAGTTGACTGAGCTTCTCGAAACCAACTGGATAGGGCCCCCATCTGTTCGGCTTGGACCGCTCGTACTCCACGACGAGGAAACGATCGGTCACAGTCAAAAGCCTTCTCAGCAGCGGCCGCTGTTCGCGGACGAAATGCAGAGTGTTCGCCATGAGGACGCCATCCACCGTGGGCAATCGAAGAGTTGAACTCTCAATATCCCCGACGATTTTGCGGATCTCTGCATCTTTGTGCCGGTCTGGAATTCCCTCCAGAGCGCTCGCGTCGAAATCGACAGCATAGACGGTGCTGCCCGGAGCGAGTAGCTGAGCCAGGGCTCGTGTGAAGGTTCCTCTCCCTGAGCCAAGATCACACCAGGATTGAGGCCGGTCCCATTCCACGAGGGGCGTATGAATGAGTGCCGCAGCCTCATCGATCTTCATCTCTTCACTCTACGTTATCGAGAAGGGGAGGCTGACAATCGCTCAGACGTGGCGCAGGCACGTTTGCCATTTTCCCCTTTCCGATCCTTCATACTAACCAGCCTCTTGTAGCTGTTGAAACGGCCTTCCGGGCTAGTAGACGCAACCCAAGCACACTCAGCAACTACTCGAGAAAGCGAGTATTACCTTCGTAATTTATATACCAGTGGTATATGCCGATAATACATATGTGCGGCGATGTTTAGACTTGCGCCGGCACAGCTGAGCCCAGGCCCAGCATTTCCGGATCTTTGAAAACTGAATCAAGATTTTAGGCCCGAACGGTCTCGCTCGGAAGTTTAGCTGTTTCTTCCAGAAAATATGGGAATTGTTCGCTTGATCTACCTGGCGGGCGGCAGTGTTCCCGCTACAGTCTCTGCCATACGACCGTAACGGCCTCAAACGATCTGCTTCCCAATCTTGCAAACAAGACCCTTATGTTCCTGCACTGGCGCACACGAAAGGAGATGACTTACGCCAGCGCACCGAGACAGCTGCCGAGACGCAATCGGAGATGCCGTGGCCCAAGGAGCAGGGCATCAGCGTATCCGCGCGATCTCGACAAATTTTTCCTGAGGAGGATCAACGCGCTTCGTGAATTCAGAACTGAAATCTGAGCGCAGAGACGTATCTATGAGCGAATGTAAGCTACCTGAGGTTTGTCGCAAGAGCTATGCCCCCGCAACAGAGTTAACGGGGGCGACAAGTTTGAAGGACAAGCATGATGACAGTCCGAGCAAGACCATAGCTGAATCCGAGCTAATCGAGATCTTCGCCTGCGTCTTCCTAGAGATGACCCCGGACCAAAAGCGACGTGCTTTGGAACCCGGTCAACAAGCAGCCTAACTGACACAGATTGGAGATCAATATGGAGAAAGCTATCTTCTACGTGAGAGTGTCCTCCAACCAACAAACACAGAACGCCGAGATCACGGAGAACAAAGGCAGTAAGAACCACACCTCTCTGCAGCAAGGGCCTGAGAACAAACAGGCAGACGAACCTCTTGGCTTGGAGGGTCAAGAAAGACAGTGCCGGGCATACTGCGAAAGGATGGGGCTGACACTGGTCAACAAGAACATTGATTAACGTCCGGATCGGAACGAGTACGAGGTCAACATGGAGAAAACGGTTTTGTACAAGAACTTCTTCAACGGTGAGCAAGCTAAGCTCGCCTTGAACATGGGGGTCATAGACGATAGACGCCGGTGGATATTCTCTCAGCTACGGTCTACCTGTGATGAGGCGGCAGAGTGATGAAGGTCCAACGATCTTTGAGAGGTGAAAACGCCGTTATCTATCTGAGGGTATCAACGAAGGAGCAGGCGGAAGATCCTCATAATCTGGAGAACCAGGAGAAGCGCTGCCGGGCATACTGCCAGCAGATGGGCCTGAACGTATTGCATGTGTTCATAGACAGGGGCGAGTCTGGCCGCACCAGCGACAGGCCCGAGTTTCAACGCATGCTGGCGTTCTGTAAGACCGCTCGCAACAATGTGCGGTATGTCGTGGTCCAGGATCTCAGCCGCTTTGCCCGCAATCATCTGGACCAAGCCGAGGCAATCGGCGCCCTGGGTCTCAGCGGTGTCCGGTTGCGGTCTACCTTCGAAAGCAACATCGATGAGACAGCGGCGGGAAAGCTGGCAGCAAACATCTTCGGAGCTTTTAACCAGTACTTTTCCGACGCCCACTCCGAAAAACAGCGTGTCAGGAAACGGGATGCGGTTGCTGCCGGCCGCGTCCCGTGGCGGGCGCCGCTCGGTTACCTCAACGTTCAGAGCAAGGCCGGAGCCAACATAGAGCCGGATCCGGTGCGCGCTCCTCTGATCCTCGAA